>NZ_JBFUET010000013.1:0-226778 GCF_056403815.1 Mesorhizobium sp. P2_E9 | reverse complement strand
ATGTCTTCTGTGGATGGCTCCCGCATTGCAAGGGGTGATTTGACGTTTTTGACGATTGGGTCAGGTGCAGTCTTCTGTCCGGCCTGTTGATGCAGTCGTTCATGTTGACCGCTGGCCTTGATGGTATCCGCGAGTCAGGTCCCACTCTGCTTTGCGGGCAATGACGCCCACGACATTCGCACGGGTTATCCCAGCTCCCGGTATGACCGGTTCGCCATCACATCTCATCGCCCTTGCAACTGGTGAACTTCCTTTTCCTTCGCGTCTTGTTTGATGGCCACCGAACCAGATCAGGCTGCGGCGCTGATCGGCGCCCGGTAGGTTCCTCCGCGCGTCATGATCGCCCAGGCCACGCGCGCCGTCCGGTTGGCGGCAGCCACCGTCACGAGACGTGCCGGTTTGCGCGCCAGCATGGCAGACAGGCGCGGATCAACCGAGTCAGGCTTTGTCCTTGCCCGCCGAACGAGCGAAGTCATGCCGACCACCAGCAGCCGGCGCAGATAGCGATCGCCCATGCGCGAGATCTTGCCCAATCGTTCCTTGCCTCCGCTGCAGTTGGCAAGCGGCGTCAGGCCCAGCGAAGCGGCGAATTGTCGGCCCGAGCGGAAGCGCTCTGGTTCAATCACCGAGGCAGCCAGCGCAGTGGCCGAGATGACCCCGATACCGGGGATCGTCGCAAGCCGCTGCGACAACTCGTTTGAGCGATGCCAGGCGAGGAGCTCCTTCTCGATTGCTGTCAGCCGGTCCTGCAGGTCTCCGATCTGGCGCGCCAGGCCAACGACGATGCGCTGTGCCAGGGACGGTACTTCGGGCGCCTCGCCGGCCGCTAGCCGCGCGGCAAGCGTAAGCGCGTGGTGCAGCCCGCGCGCCATCTCGATCCCGAATTCGGCGAGCAGCCCGCGCATCATGTTCACCAGCTGCGTGCGCTGCTTGACCAGAAGATCGCGCGTCCGGTTCCATGCCGATCAGACAGGGCGACAGCTTCGCGAAGAAGGGCAGTACCTGCCGGCGGCGCAGCGGCTTGCGGACGACAACATCGCCCACTGCATCAACACAGTGAACCTGAAAAACGCTTTTGGCCAAATCCAGGCCGATCGTGATAATCTCCATGACGGGTGGCTCCCTTGGCTCGTGGTCGCTTTGACAGCATCCACACTTTGGCACTCAGATGCCGGGAGCGGGAGCCATCCACATCATCTGCTTTCAGGCAGTGACGAGGTTGACCTCTATGACCGCCACGAGGCGCATTCCGGTCCGACAGCTTTGGGCCGACAGTGGAATGGCGGCTTTTGGTGTCCGACGAACGATAGCTGACGTTCAGCCCGGTGAGCCAGGATCTGAAGCGACCCGATGCAGGCCGCAGCAGACTCGAAGTGGCACTCGCAACCGCGGAAGCGGTCTCCCTGACAGCGAGGCGCCGGCGTGACGTTTGGCCTAGTAAGTTTTGCGCTCGCAACCTACGCAAATTGGGCGTATCGTTGGCATATCGTCGGCTGCTAATACATGAGCCGGCGACTGAGAGCGCAAGACTCCCGCAGCGGATTGGGCGCGCTAGAATCCACAACTACTCGTTGCGCTCACGAAACAATCTGCCTCTGCCGAAACCTCTTTTGCTCGGTTCCGGCCAGAATTGCCTTTTGCAAATCGGAAGAGGAGCGCTTGATGCAGATTCTGCAAACCCGCCGCCGATTCCTGACCGGCGCTGCAATGGCAGGCGTTGCCGGTATCGTCGGTCTTCCGGAGTCACTCCACACCGAGCCGCTGGAAACAACGACGGTTCGTCTGCCGCGGTGGGTTGGTGGTTCCTATTGCTGGGCAGGCGCGTACATCGCCGGAGAACTTATGCGCGCAGAGGGCTTCACCGACGTTCGCTACGTAGAAGCCGACAGAAGCGTCGACCAATCGGAATGGATCGCACGGGGTGAGACCGATTTCTCTGTGAACTTTCCGCCGAATCAGATCGCGTCGATCGACGCTGGCGTGCCGATCAAGGTGCTAACCGGGTTGCACTCGGGATGCCTCGAACTGATCGCCAAGGAGAGCATCCGCAGCGTCACGGATCTGCGAGGCAAGAGGGTGGGCGTGGATGGTTTCAATAACTCGCGACACGTGTGGCTGTCCCTCATGTCCGCCTATGTCGGGCTCGATCCCGTCAACGATATCCAGTGGGTCTTGACTGAGGACGTCAAGCCGACGGAACTCTTCGTCCAAGGGAAGATCGACGCATTCCTCGGGACGCCGCCCCAGCCGCAGGAGCTGCGAGCCAAGAAGATCGGCCACACGATCCTCAACAATGCCGTCGACCGCCCATGGTCACAGTATTTCTGCTGCATGATCTCCGCCACGACGGACTACGTGAACAGGTACCCGGTGGCGACCAAGCGGGTCTTACGATCCATCCTCAAGGCCGCCGACCTCTGCGTGTCGGATCCGCAGTGGGTGGCTCGGCAGATGGTCGATCGCGATTTCGTCCCGTCGCATGACTACGCGCTCCAAACGCTCAAGGATATCCGGTACGACCGCTGGCGGGAATTCGATCCTGAAGACTCCCTGCGGTTCTACACACTGCGCATGCAGGAGACGGGCATGATCAAATCGAGCCCGCAACAGATAATCGCCAACGGAACGGACTGGCGCTTCCTCAACGAGATTAAGCGCGAGCTGAAGGCCTGAGCAGCTGGCTGACTCGTTGTGCCTTTTTTCCTTGGGAAGGAGGAGCCCATGCAGATCATCCAGAACCGCCGTCATTTCCTGGCCGGCGCTGCGGCCGCCGGCGCCGCAGGACTTATCGGCACCGCAACACAAGCCCGGGCCGAGCCGCCGCTGGAGACCACTTCCGTCCGCCTGCCGCGGTACATCGGCGGCGCCTATTGCTGGGCGGGCTTGTACATCGCCGGAGAAATGATGCGCGCCGAGGGGTTCACCGATGTCCGCTATGTGCAAGGCGACAAGAAGGTTGATCATTCGGCGTGGATCGCAAACGGCGAGACGGATTTCAGTGTGAACTACGTGCCGATTCATCTGGCGTCGATCGATGCAGGAGTGCCGACCAGGGTACTAAGCGGACTGCACTCCGGGTGCCTCGAACTGATCGCCAACGACAGCGTCAAAGGCATCTCGGACCTGCGGGGAAAGCGGGTTGGGGTCTTTACGCTTGATTCGCCGCAATACGTGTTGGTTTCTCTGATGGCCGCCTATGTTGGGCTCGACCCCGTCAACGACATCGAATGGGTCATCGAAGAACACAATTTTGCGGAAGGCTTCATCGAAGGAAAATACGATGCAGTCCTCGGCCAACCGCCCCGCACGCAGGAACTTCGCTCCAGGAAAGTAGGCCATACGATCCTCAACTCGACCACCGACCCGCCCTGGTCGCAGCATTTCTGCTGCATGATTTCCGCGACTGCGGATTATGTCGACAGGCATCCGGTGGCGACAAAGCGCGTGCTCAGGGCCATCCTCAAGGGCGCCGACCTCTGCGCGTCGGATCCGCCATTGGTAGCGCAGCAGATGGTCGATCGCGAGTTCGTCCCGTCGTATGACTACGCGCTCCAAACGCTGAAGGATATCCGGTACGACCGGTGGCGGGATTTCGATCCTGAAGACTCGGTGCGCTTCTATGCGCTGCGCATGCAGGAGACAGGCATGATCAAGTCGAGCCCGCAGACGATCATCGCCAAGGGCACGGACTGGCGTTTCCTCGACGAACTGAAGCGGGAGCTGAAGACGTAGGCATCGCCAACACGCCGTGACCTTTCAAAGTTAAGGAGCGCCCGATGCAGATCATCCAGAACCGCCGCCATTTCTTGGCCGGTGCTGCGTCAGTCGGCGCCGCCGCCC
This sequence comes from Mesorhizobium sp. P2_E9, assembly GCF_056403815.1. Taxonomy (NCBI): domain Bacteria; kingdom Pseudomonadati; phylum Pseudomonadota; class Alphaproteobacteria; order Hyphomicrobiales; family Phyllobacteriaceae; genus Mesorhizobium; species Mesorhizobium sp. P2_E9. The sequence goes on along the minus strand of NZ_JBFUET010000013.1, from coordinate 222,938 downwards.
TTTTCGGCACCTCGACACCGGCTTGGGCTGAGGCGCCGCCGGAGACGACCACGGTTCGCTTACCCGTGTTCTACAAGATTTCCGACTGCCAGTTACCCGAATACATCTCTACGGAACTGCTGCGCGCCGAGGGCTTCACCGACATCCAATTCGTGGCCTCCGGCACCGGCCCTGATTCACCAGATTGGCTCGCTCATGGCGAGCTAGATTTTGATTGGCCCTTCTTGCCGGCAGCGATCCGCTCGATCGACAGCGGCGCTCCGATCAAAGTTTTGGCCGGGATGCATTCGGGATGCCTTGAACTGATCACTGACAAGAGCATTCGCAGCGTTTTGCAGCTCAAGGGCAGGAGGGTGGGTATTGATATCACTAACGGAACCCCACACGAGCTTCTGATCATCATGGCTGCCTATGTCGGCCTCGATCCTATCAACGATATCCACTGGGTTGCCAATCCGGATGTGAGTCCCTTGGAGCTGCTTGCCGAAGGGAAGATCGATGCCTTCCTCGGTATTCCGCCCCTGCCCCAAGAGGCACGCGACCGCAAGCTCGGCCATGTAATCCTCAATACCTCCATCGACCATCCCTGGTCGCAGTATTATTGCTGCATGCTGACCAGCACTGCGGATTATGTGAGCAGATACCCGGTAGCGACCAAGCGCGTGTTGCGCGCTCTACTCAAGGCCGTGGACCTTTGCGTGTCCGACCCAGAGCGAGTGGCTAGGCTGGCAGTCGAGAGGGGCTTCGCCAGCCGCTACGACTATGCGCTGCAGGCAATGGGCGATGTGCGTTACGACACCTGGCGAGACTATGACGCCGAAGACTCGATGCGGTTCTATGCATTACGCATGCAGGAGACAGGCATCACCGCAGCTAGCCCAGAGAAGATCATCGCCGAGGGCACGGACTGGCGCTTCCTCAACGAGATCAAGCGGGAATTGAAAGGCTGACAAGAACTGGCACTGTGTGCCTTGATGCAAGGAGTGACCCCATGCACATCATCCAGAATCGCCGCCGCTTCATGGCCGGCCTCGCGGCGGGTGCCGCGGGATTAGTCGCAGGCCCGAGGCTGGGGCTCGCCGAGCCGGCGCCAGAGACGACGAAAGTCCGGCTGCCGGTGTTCGCCAAGGTCTCGGACTGCCAATCGCCGATGTATGCGGCCACCGAGCTTCTGCATGCCGAAGGCTTGACCGACGTTGAGTTCGTGTCTTCGGGCACCGGCCCGGATTCGTCGGACTGGATCGGCCACGGCGAGATCGACTTCGACTGGAACTACCCGCTCGCGCATGTGCTTAACATTGCAAAAGGCGCGCCGATAAAAGTCTTGACCGGCTTGCATGTCGGCTGTCTTGAGCTGATCGCAAACGATCGGGTCGTTGGCATCCCTGATCTGAAGGGTAAGACGGTCGGAGTGGACGGCAGCACCATCCAGTATCTGTTGCTGAATGTGATGTCTTCCTATGTCGGCCTTGATCCGGCAAAGGATTTCGAAACTCTTGTAACCCCCGATGCGGTTCAAAGCCTCGCGGAGGGTAGGATCGATGCGTTCCTCGGCGGACCGCCCACGCCCCAGCAGGCGCGCGAGCGAAAGCTTGGCCATGTACTTGTCAGCACGGCGATCGACAAACCATGGTCGCAGTATTTTTGTTGCATGCTCGCGAGCACCGCAGATTACGCAGGACGTTACCCGATGGCGACTAAACGAGTCATGCGCGCCCTACTCAAGGCCGTGGACCTATGCATAACCAATCCGGAAGCGGTTGCGAAAAGTGCGGTCGATACAGGCTACGCCAGTGACTACACGCTTCAGGCTATCCGTTCCGACATACGCTACGACAAATGGCGCGAATATGACCCCGAGGACTCCCTGCGTTTCTATGCGCTGCGTATGCAGGAGACAAATGCGGTCACGATGAGGCCACAGGAGGTCCTGGACCGCGGCACCGACTGGCGTTTCCTTAAGGAGCTCAAGCGCGAGATGAAGACATGAGCCGCTGGCCGACGCGCGCGTTGCTGCTCCTCGCCCTCGTCGCTGCGGCTGCGCATACCTCTGCGCACGAAGCGTCAGCGCACGCGGGGGACAGCGAGCGCCTGCCGATAATGGGCGCTGCACCGGATTTCACGCTGATATCGCAGGACCACAAGCCGGTGTCGCTGCACGACTTTCGCGGCAAGGTGGTCGCCATTGCATTCATCTATACGTACTGTACCGACGTCTGCCCGATGCTGACCGCCCATATGGCCAGCGTGCAGGAGAAGCTGGGTTCTGCGTTCGGGTCGAAGATCGACTTCATTTCGATCACCGTCGACCCGGAGCGCGATACGCCCGACGTGTTGAAAGAATATGCGCAGAATTTCGGCGCCGATTTGAAGGGCTGGTCGTTTCTTACCGGTGACCCTGCGACTGTCCATGAGGTTGGACGGAAATACGGTGTTATCGCAAGAAAAAGGGCGGATGGTGACGTCGACCACACGCTGCTGACGTCGATAGTAGACCCGAACGGCATCTTGCGCGTACAGTATCTCGGCGTTCGGTTCGACCTCGAGGAGTTCCGGGGTGACCTTCTCAGCATCTTGGATGAATCCAAATAACACAACGAACCGGCTGGTCCGCTGGGTTGCGCGGCTGCCAGCGCGCGTCCAGACCAAGCTGCTGATTGCGTTCCTGTCGATCGTCGGACTGCTGATCGTCCTCGGGGCCGTCGGGTTGCAGGTGCTGAGCGGGGTCAATGATCAGACCAACGAGCTGATCAAGCTGCAGCGCAGGATCGCAGCCTATCGCCAAGTCCAGCACGACACGACGAACCAACTTTACGGCATCTCGACCGCACTCTTGCTTCAGGACAACCGGATGCTGGATGCGGCGCTGCGCCAGCTCAATCAGTTCGGCTACGACCTCGACCGCATGGAGTTCGTCGCCAAAGCCGAGGTGGAAGTGCTTGGCCAGGTCAGGCAAGAGTACGAACGGCTGACGGCCGGGGTGACGCACGTTGCAGAGCTCGTCCGCGCCGGCCGCACTGAGGAGGCGCGCAAGGTTCAGCTCGATGAAATCATACCGTCGGCTGATCGCCTCGAGCGGCTGACAAACCAGCTGGTCAACATGGCCGAAGCCGACATGGTGGCGGCAATCGAAGCGTCCGAGGGGGCGTACGGAACCTCCCGACTGATCGTGGTCTCCTTTGCCGTCGGCAGCATCCTGCTGGCGCTGGGACTTGGCTACATCATATCCTGGTCATTGATTGAGCCGGTCAAGAAGATCGAAACGCGCCTCAGCCAGATAGCGGCCGGCGACTTCGCCCAACAGGTTGCCGTCGCCAACCGGGACGAGCTGGGAGCGCTTGCGGACAACGTCAACCAGACATCCGAGCAGCTGGGGCGGCTGTATCAGGAGGTACAGGCGCGCACGGCTGAGCTCGCACGCTCAGTCGGCGAACTGGAGGCACTCGGGGAAGTCAGCAAGGCGGTCAATTCGACGCTCGATCTCGACATGGTGCTGCAGACGATCGTAGCTAAGGCGGTTCAACTGTCGGATACGGATGCAGGCACCATCTATGTGTTCAGCAGCACAAGACAACAATTCCGCTTGCGCGCGACCTATGGGATGAGTGACGGCCTCGTTGCCGCGCTCTCCGACCAGGCCATCGGGCCGAACGATCTGGGCCTTGGCGACGCTGCACAGCGTCGCGCGCCCGTCCAGATACCTGATCTCGGCGCGGGAGCGCCCTCTCACGCTCAGAAGATCGTGCTCGACGCCGGCTATCGCAGCATCCTGGTAATTCCACTACTCAGGCCCAACAAGATCGTCGGTGCACTGGTCGTCAGGCGCCACAAGCCAGGTGCCTTCCATGAGCAAGTTGTCCACCTGCTGGAGACCTTCGCAGCCCAATCGGTGCTCGCGATCCAGAATGCCAAGCTGTTCCGCGAGATCGAGGAGAAAGGCCAGGAGCTGGAGGCAGCTAGCCGCCACAAGTCCCAGTTCCTCGCGAATATGAGCCACGAGCTCAGGACACCGCTCAATTCGGTCTTGGGCTTCACAGAACTGCTGGTCGACGGCATCTACGGCGAACTCCCGGACAAGGCAAAGACGACCGTCGCGCGCGTGCAGGCAAACGGCCGTCACCTCCTCGGGCTCATCAACGACGTACTCGACCTTTCCAAGATCGAAGCCGGCCAGCTCAGGCTGGCGATCGAGGACTACTCCGTCGCGCAGATTGTTCGATCGACCGTTACGGCTGTCGAGCCGCTGGCACGAGCGAAGGGTCTTGAGCTTTCAACGACTGTTGCCGAGAACCTTCCATTCGGCCGCGGGGACGAACGCCGTTTGACGCAGGTCCTGCTCAATCTTGCAGGCAATGCCGTCAAGTTCACCGAAACGGGTGCGGTCGACATTCTTGCCGATGCGGTCGACGGGCACTTCGAGATCACCGTCCGAGACACCGGTCCCGGCATCGCGTCCAAGGACCAGGCTCTCATCTTCGAAGAATTCCAGCAGGTCGACAACAGCAGCACCAGGCAGAAGGGTGGCACAGGTCTTGGCCTGGCGATCTCGAAGCGCATCGTCGAAATGCATGGCGGAACCATAGACGTCGAGTCGGTGATCGGGTCAGGGTCGACATTCCGTCTGAAGGTACCAATCCGGGTGAATGAGGACGTGAGGGCCGCATGAGCAAACGAATCCTGATGGTGGAAGACACCGAGGACAACCGCCAGATCATCCGCGATCTCATTGCCACCACCGAATACGAACTGATCGAGGCGGCGGACGGCGCCGCCGGCATCGCTGCAGCCGGAGCGCACAGGCCAGACCTGATCCTTATGGACATTCAGCTCCCGGTGATCGACGGGTATGAAGCGGCACGCCGCATCAAGGCCGACCCGGCGCTCCGGCACATTCCGATTATAGCCGTCACCTCCTACGCGTTGTCGGGCGACGAGGCGAAAGCCCTTGCTGCTGGGTGCGATGGTTACATTGCCAAGCCATTCAGTCCGCGGCAGCTGCTCGCCGAGATTCGCCAGTTCCTTTCCTGAGGGAGACAGTGCCTTGCACGATCCGCCTCGCATTCTCGCGGTCGACGATACCCCGGAAAATCTCGAGATCCTGCGCATGCGCCTCGAGGCAAATGGCTACGAAGTGGCAACCGCCGCCGATGGTGAAGAGGGGCTTGCGAAAGCCTGCGAACTCACGCCAGATCTGATCCTGCTCGACATCATGATGCCGAAGCTCGACGGCATTGCCGTGGTGCGCCTGCTCAAGCAGGACATCTCCCTGCAGGCGATTCCGGTCATCCTCGTCACCGCGAAGGCCGACACGCGCGATGTGGTCGAGGGGCTCGATGCCGGCGGCGACGATTATCTGACGAAGCCCTTCGAACACCAGGCGCTGCTAGCGCGCGTGCGATCAATGCTGCGCCAGAAAGCGCTTCACGATACAGTCGCAAGCCAGGCCCAACTGCTTCAGGATCAGGCCGCGCAGCTTTCCGGCTGGAACCGCTCGCTCGAGCAGACCGTGGCGGAGCAGGTGACCGAGATCGAGCGAATGGGCCGACTCCGGCGGTTTCTGCCCGCGCAGGTCGCCGACCTCATCGTTGCGTCGGGAAATGGCGACGCGCTTCTGCAGAGCCATCGTCGCGAGGTAACCGTCGTTTTCTGCGATCTACGCGGCTTTACAGCCTTCGCGGAGACCGCGGAGCCTGAGGAGGTGATGACGGTTCTTGGCGAGTATCACGCCTGTCTCGGCGAACAAATCGTCCGCTACGAAGGGACTTTGGAGCGGTTCGTCGGCGACGGTATCGTCGTGGTTTTCAACGATCCACTGCCGTGCGCCGACCATTCCGAGAGGGCCGTGTCTATGGCCGCGGCGATGCGCGATGCGATTAACGGGCATTCGGAGCAATGGCGCAAGCGGGATTACTTGCTCGGCTTCGGAATCGGCATTGCTCGAGGCCATGCAACCATCGGACGGATCGGTTTCGATCAGCGCGCCGACTATGCGGTAATCGGCACTGTGTCGAACCATGCGGCTCGATTGTGCGAAGAGGCGAAGGCTCGGCAGATTCTCGTCAGCCAACGGGTCTTCGGCGCTGTCGAATCACTGGTCGAATCCGCTCCGGTTGGTGAACTGACGCTAAAGGGTTTTCGCCGCCCGATGCTTGCCTATGAAATCGTGCGGTGGATCGGTCGGCCAAGCTCGCGTTAGACGCACTCCGGTTTCTTTCGGACGATACGGCCCGTAGAACCGTGGGCATGTATCCCAGACATCGAAATCGCCGCAACGGGGAGAAGCGGTCGATCCGCCAGTAACAACCCAATGGCAGCCTATGGCGCAAACGAGCCTTCTCGCCTGTTCACTCGGATGTCTGCTTTTGGGATGCAGCTATGGCCTGCTCAACGACCGACGTTGGGCGCAAAGCGGCCGTCAATGTCTCAGCAGAAGTAAGTCGTCTTTGGATCAAACTTACCCTTTGCTGCCAAGGATAGACGAGACGTCCTCAGATCGACGCGCCAGTCGAACACCAGCGCCGCCACCGTTCTCCGGAATGAATTCGATCCCGGCCGCTTCGAAGACCGTACGAATTGCAGCGATGGTTGAATTCTTTAGCTGTTCGCCTCTTTCCAACCGCGCGATGGTGTCGGGAGATACGTTTGCATTCAGGGCCAGCTCTCGAGTTCCCCAGCCCAACGCGACACGTGCCATCTTGCATTGAACTGCATTCATTTCGTAACCGTGATACGATTCTTGTTGATCCATCGCCGCTTTTTCAATATCGTACCTCTGATACGATTTTTCGCATGAAAGCGGCCGCTGTTGGTGTGCAACCACCCCTCAGCAGCCCGACCACAACCCCAAGCTGATTGGAGCTCGGATCATGGCTGATTCCGACAATAGCATGACTCTGCCTTTCGTCACCCGCAGGCGAGTGATTGCGGGAGGGATGATCACGTCCATCGCTTTGGTGCTTGAGGAAAGTGCACTTGCCGGCAACGGTGCTGCAACGAGTGCACTCCCCGACCCAGCGCTGACGCTTTGGCGGGAATGGGAGACAGCCCACAAACTGACCGAGCGGCTTTGCCGCAGGCAGCAGCGTCTGGAGATGAGGCTTGTCGAGAGCGTCGGCTTTCCTTGCGTGACCGTCCGCCTGCCAGAGAGGGGGGACGTGACGATCCACTCGATCGAAGCGCTCAATGAAGTGCTTGGCAAGGGGCCGGATATGGCGGCTCTACGCAGGAAGGCCGAAGCTGATTTCGCATCGCATCAGGCACGCTGGAATGCGGCCGCCGAGGAGGCTGGCTACACCGCAGCGCTCAGGGCCGAGCGCGAGGCTGGCGATAGGGCAGAGGATCTGCTGGAAGCGTTCTCAACCACCCCCGCCACGACTCTCGCCGGTGTGGCGGGCAAGCTCGATGCCGTGTTGCGCGAGGGCGAGGCGTGGGAAGAATGCTCGGAGTTCCCCTGGCCGCAAATCCGCTCGGCGCTCAGCGATCTGGAGCGCATCGGGAAGCAGACGATGCAGGAACAGTTCTTTCACCGCGAGCAGCGTCCCAAGCTCCGCAAGCGGCGGTCCGGCTGCTGTTACCGCGCCTGAAAGGCGAATGGCGCGAGGCACCAGCGTCACTTCGGATCGCCGCCACCAAGGTCGCCGCATCGAGAAGCAGTCTCATGCAAGCATATTGGATATCGCCTGTGATACTGCAGGAGCCTCGAACTTTGACAATTTGGCTTGGTTTCGGAATTCCCAAATCGCAGCGCGCAAGTATTTGCACGCCACCGTACGACCGCGCTGCAACTGAACTTGTCTCGCTGACCATCACGCCGCTCAATGCCCTTGATCTACACAGAAGAGCGGGCATGCCATGGTGGACGAGGCTAAACCTGGGAACGACAGCGCAAGCCATGATTACAAAGCTGACATCTCGGCACGAGACATGGCTGAACGGGCCGTCCTGTCGATCGCCTGTTTGTTGGGTCGGCGGGTTGCTCGGGAGCATTTCGAGGAATTGCAGACGGCGAACGACAACAAAGTTCATCCTCCTGAGAAAGCACCGTCAGAAGGGGAGGGTGGGGACGGCGGCGGCGGACATTAGCAAACAGAGGCAGAGGAGCGGTCCATGATCCGCGTCGCGCTGTATGCCCGTTACTCATCCGACAACCAGCGCGAAGCCTCTATCGAGGATCAGCTGCGGCTTTGCCGAGAACTCGCGGCCAGGGAGAAGTGGGCTGTCGTTGGGACCTATGCCGATGCCGCCATATCCGGCTCAAGCATCATCCGTCGACCAGACATCCAGCGGCTTCTCGCCGATGCTCAAAGCGGGCAATTTGAGATCGTTCTAGCCGAGGCACTCGATCGCCTGTCACGCGACCAGGAGGACGTAGCCGGCCTCTTCAAGCGACTGCGCTTTGCCGGTGTCAGGATCGTCACTCTCTCCGAGGGTGCCGTGGACGAACTGCACGTAGGTCTCAAAGGAACGATGAACGCGTTGTTCCTGCGCGACCTAGCCGCAAAAATCAGGCGGGGCCAAAGCGGCCGCATATTGAACGGCTACAACGCCGGCGGCCTCTCCTACGGCTATCGCGTGGTCAAAAAGCTCGATGAACGCGGCGAACCGATCCGCGGTCTACGCGAGATCGATGAGGATCAAGCCAAGGTCGTGCGTCGGATTTTTCGGGAGTTCGCGGATGGTCAATCGGCACGTACGATAGCTGCAAGCCTCAACAAGGACGGTATTCCATCACCCTTTGGGGGTGCGTGGGGCGCCTCGACCATCAATGGCAATCTCAAGCGGAGAAGCGGCTTTCTCTACAACGAAGCCTATATCGGGCTGCTCGTCTTCAATCGTCTCCAAATGCGCAAGGATCCCGAGACTGGGAAGCGCATCTCGCGGCCGAATCTGCCGGAAACTTGGCAGGTCGTTGAAGTGCCGCATCTGCGCATCATCGACGATGAGCTGTGGGATGCGGTGCAAGTCCGCAAGAAGCTTTACGGAGGCATGAAACTCCATCACCGCCGACGGCCGAAGCACATGTTCTCAGGGCTTGTGCGGTGCGGCTGCTGTGGCGCTTCCTATACGGTGAAGAATAGAGACCAGCTTGCTTGTGCCGCGCACCGTGAGAAAGGCACTTGTGCCAATAACAGGACGATCCGTGTTGGCGAGCTTGAGAAGCGTGTGCTTGAAGGCATCCAGCGGCGCTTGCTGGCGCCAGATGCCATTGCGCGCTTCCTTGCTGAATATCATGCTGAGCATAAGCGTCTGAACGCCATGAACCGCGAACGGCAAAGGGAAGTCGAAAGGCGGCATGCTGCCATCGACAGGCAGATCGGTAACATCGTCGATGCTATTGCTGACGGTGTCGCGACGACCAGCATGAAGTCGAAGCTGCTGGACCTCGAGCGCGAAAAGGAGAATCTAGCCCGAGAGCTTCAGGCGATGGCGGTCGCGGAAAGCATTGTGGAGTTTCATCCGGCCGCTGTGACGGTTTACCGTCGGCAAGTATCCGAGCTCCAGGACGCGTTGCAATCCGATGAGCGCGAGCGCCACGAGGCGGCGAGGATCATCCGCTCGCTGCTCACGGGGATTGATATCATTCCGACGGAGGGTAGGGGAAAGGTTGAGCTGAAAGTCCGCGGTGCGCTGGCGGAGCTTCTGAACCTGCCAAATCGTAAACCAGGAACAGCGCCTAGCGCTGCAGTGATGGTAGCGGGAGAGGGACTTGAACCCCCGACCCCAGGATTATGATTCCCGTGCTCTAACCAACTGAGCTACCCCGCCAGGGCGGCGAAAGGCCCGAAATCCGCCCTAAATCGAAAGGCATTTCGAGGCGTTCGCCAAGGTCGCGCGGATATAAGGTTGGGAGGGCGAGCCTGTCAAGCTTCGAAGCATTCTATATCGCCGCATATTCTCTTTGCCGAAAAAGCTTTGCCGCGTGGACATTTGGTTGCAACCGCCGGGGTTGAGTTCGACGGGGCACGTCGCTATGTCTCGGCCACGAGTTTTTAGAGTTTGAAACAGATGAAGCCGCGCATTGCAGTCCTCGGTTGCGGATACTGGGGCAGCAACCACATCCGCACCCTCAAGGCGCTCGGCGCGCTGCACGCGGTTTCCGACGCCAATCGGGCGCGTGCCGAAGGTTTTGCCAGCGAACAGGATTGCCTGGCGATCGAGCCCGACCAGCTGTTCGTCCGTGACGATATCGACGCCATCGTCATGGCCTTGCCGCCGCAGTTCCATGCCGATCTTGCCGTACGCGCCGCTGAAAACGGCAAGGACGTGCTGGTTGAAAAGCCGATCGCGCTGACCGTGCCGGATGCCGAGCGCGCGGTGCAGGCGGCCAAGGACAATGGCCGCGTCTTCATGGTTGGCCACGTCCTGCGTTTCCATCCCGCCTTCGAGACGCTGAAGGGACTGATCGACAAGGGCGAACTCGGCGAAGTCCGCTACATCCACTCGCACCGGCTTGGCCTTGGCAAATTCCACACCGAGAACGATGCGCTGTGGGATCTGGCGCCGCACGATCTGTCGATGATCCTGGCCATCACCGGCACCGAGCCGATCGAGGTGCGCGGCGAGGGTGCGGCACTCCTCGACAATCTCAGCGATTTCGCGCATCTGCACATGCGCTTTCCCAACGGCCTGCGCAGCCATCTTTTCACCTCGCGGCTCAATCCCTATCGCGAACGGCGGCTGACCGTGGTCGGCACCAAGGCGATGGCGGTGTTCGATGATGTCGAGCCTTGGGAGCGCAAGCTTGCCGTCTACCGCCACGCGGTCTGGCAGGACAGCGGCCAATGGGCGTTCACCACCAACGAGCCGTCCTATGTCGCGGTCGCCCAGGGCATGCCGCTGACGCGCGAACTGGAGCATTTCATCCAGTGCATCGAGACGCGCGCCGAACCGCGCACCAGCGGCGAGGAAGCGATCAGGGTGCTGCGCATCCTGACGGCGGGCACGGTCACCCACACCAAGTCTTGAGAGACCGTTTGGAAACTCTACTCTGGCGGCCATCTGGCGGCGTTTTCTGCGCTTCCGGTGCTCACGGACCCAAATGTCCGCTCCGCTCCGGTTCTCGAAGCCACCACCATATGACTCGCCAGAGCGAGTTTCGAAACAGTCTCTAAGAGGGATCTATTCGGCAGGAACCTGTGCCGGCCTTGCCGCAAGCTTCGTCAGCATGGCCTCAGCCTCAGCGCCGCGCTCGGAGCGCTCGATGAAGCCGCCACCGAAGATGCGGGCCTCGTTGCCGTCGTCGGAATAGAGCACGCAGGCCTGTCCGGGCGCGATGCCGGACTCGCCGTCGGCCAGTTCGACCGACGTCACGCCTGCGATGTGGCGCAGCACCGCCGGACGCGGCGGCCGGGTCGAGCGCACCTTGGCGAACAGTTCGAGACCGCTGGCGGGAATATCGGTAAGCGGCCCGTCGCCAAGCCAGTTCATGTTGCGCAGAAAGATCTTGTGCGTCTCCAGCGCCTCGCGCGGACCGACCACCACGCGGGCCCGTTCGGCGTCGAGATGGACGACATAGAGTGGTTCGCCCGACGCAATGCCGATACCGCGGCGCTGGCCGATCGTGTAGCGCAATATGCCCTCATGGCGGCCGAGCACGCGGCCGTCGATGTGGACGATGTCGCCCGGATTGGCGGCGGTCGGCTTCAGCTTGGCGATGATGTCGGAATATTTGCCCTGCGGCACGAAGCAGATGTCCTGGCTGTCCTGCTTGGCGGCCACCGTCAGCCCCATCTCCTCGGCAATGGCGCGAACCTGCGGCTTCGACAGGCCGCCCAAGGGAAAGCGCAGATAGTCGATCTGCGCCTGCGTGGTGGCGAACAGGAAATAGCTCTGGTCGCGGTCGGCATCGACCGGCCGGTAGAGCGCGCGGTGGGCGCCATTGGCGCCGGAACGGATATAGTGGCCGGTGGCGAGCGCATCGGCGCCCAATTCCTTGGCGGTGGCCAGGAGATCGGCGAACTTGACCGTCTGGTTGCAGGAGACACAAGGGATGGGGGTCTCGCCGGCGACATAGCTCTCGGCGAAGGGGTCGATGACCGCCTTGCGGAAACGCTCCTCATAGTCGAGCACGTAATGCGGGATGCCCAGCGTCTCGGAAACGCGGCGGGCGTCGTCGATGTCCTGTCCGGCACAGCACGAGCCAGCCCGGTGCGTCGCCGCGCCGTGATCGTAGAGCTGCAAGGTGACGCCGACGACATCATAGCCCTCGCGCTTCAACAGGCCGGCGACCACGGACGAATCCACGCCGCCCGACATGGCGACGACAATGCGGGTGTTTTCGGGACGTCCGGGAAGATCGAGACTGTTCATGATGCTTTCATTCTGCGCGGCATCTGAATGCCAATGTCGAGAATATAGGTCAAGCTTTCCGGCGACGCCAGCTTGCAGGGCAATACACAGATTGCGGTCGATCCGCGGTCATCGGGATTTTTCCCAGGCAAACCAAGGCTTCCAGCCGGATATTTCAAATGCCTGCGAAAACCCTAACGCGCCGTTCACGATCCTTACCTAGTCATTAGGGTCTGCTTAGGCAATTTTTAAAGCTGTGGCGGTAACGTGGCGGGGATTGGGTCTTTGAGTTTTTTGTAGAGAGTACGATGACCGATCTGGTTAGACCTAGAGTCAAGTATGTTATTGGGCCTGACGGCAGCCCTCTTACGATTGCCGATCTGCCGCCGACGAACACGCGTCGCTGGGTTATCCGGCGCAAGGCGGAAGTCGTCGCGGCGGTGCGCGGCGGGCTTTTGAGCCTCGACGAGGCATGCCAGCGCTACAAGCTGACCACCGAGGAATTCCTGTCCTGGCAGGCGTCGATCGACGAATATGGCCTTGCCGGGCTGCGCACCACGCGCATCCAGCAATACCGACATTAGGGTCGGGCTGAACACATCAAAGGGCGCGGCACTCCGCGCCCTTTGTCTTTTCGAAGCCGTGTCTTGGCGTCAGACCGTCAGCGCCACCTTGCCGATCGGCTTGGTGGCGAGAAAGGCGTGGGCGGCACCGGCCTCTTCGAGCGGGAAGCTCTTCGCCACATGGACGGTGAGCTTGTTCGCGTCGATCAACCTGCCAAGTTCCAAAAGGCCTTCGCGGTCAGGCACGACGGACATACGCTCGACCCGGATGTCGCGCGCGCTGGCCAGCATCCTGGTGGAGTCGTTCAGGTTCAGCAAGGACACCAGCACGCCGCCATTCCTGATGACCGTCAGCGAGCGCTCGGCATGCCCCCCACCCATCGGCTCCAGCACCAGATCGATGTCGCTGATCCGGTCGGTAAAATCGCCTTGGGTGTAGTCGATGACCTCGTCGGCGCCGAGCTTGCGGACGAAATCGAGCTTGTTGGGGCTGGCGGTGGCGATGACATAGGCGCCGCGCGCCTTGGCGATCTGCACCGCCAGATGGCCGACGCCGCCGGCCGCCGCATGGATCAGCACGCGCTGGCCCGATTTCAGTCCTCCATGGCGGACAAGGCCTTGCCAGGCGGTCAGGCCGGCCAGCGGCAATGCGCCTGCCTGGATGTGGTCCGCTCCCTTAGGCTTCAGCGCGATCTCATCGGCCGGCACCGCGGCGAGCTCGGCGTAAGCCGCCGCCTGCTTGGGGAAGCGCGGCATGCCGAACACCTCGTCGCCGACCTTGAGGCCGGTGACACCGGCGCCCAGCGCCTCGATGGTTCCCGAAATATCCCAGCCGAGGATGAAGGGCGGCTCGCCGAGCAGCTTGTAGTTACCGGCGCGGACGGAGCCATCGACCGGATTGATGCCGGCGGCCTTGATGCGGACCAGCACTTCGCCGGGCTTTGCCTTGGGGTCGGGCTGATTGGCAATGACAAGGACGTCGGGTCCGCCGACGGAATTCTGGATAACGGCACGCATGGGATGTCTCCTGCTTGGTTGGTGCCGCTATCATTTGGATAGTAATATTCTCTTGTCCAGTATGTACCTGTTTGATATATAGGTACCTAATGGATAGTGATTTCAAATCCCCCTTCGGCTATGACGCCTTCCGGCGGACATGTGCGTCGCACACCGTGCTGGAGATGCTGGCCAGCAAATGGGTCTACCTGGTGGTCTGCGCGCTGCGCAAAGGCCGGCTGCGCAATGGCGAGCTTGCCCGCAAGCTCGAAGGCATCACGCCCAAGATGCTGACGCAGACATTGCGTGTGCTGGAGCGCGACGGCCTGGTGCGGCGCGAGATCTTCCCGGTCATTCCGCCGCGCGTCGAATATGAATTGACCGAGCTCGGCCAGAACCTGGCGGCACTGCTCACCCAGATCAGGGCATGGGCGGAGCAGCACGCGCCTGACATCAAGGATGCCCGTGCCAAGGCAATTGCGGCAAATGAAGGGGATTGGGCCGCTTAGATCGGTGATCTCCGCGGCAATTCGCCCGGAGCCGGTTCGAAGCTATGGGAAGCTATGGCCAGCTAGGCATTTTTCCTGGAATTGCATCCAGATGCGCGCCCGCGCGGGCACGCTGACGATTCGGATGTCGGCAGGTTCAGCCGATCATGGCGCTGCGGCCGCCGGTTTCGGCCTCGCGAATCTTTGTGTCGCGTGATTCCAGCATTTCAGCCTTCGAAAGCTCCGCTTCAGCTTCGCCGAGTAATGATTCGGCAGCGCTTCGCTGTTGGGCGAGGTCGCCTTGTGAGTTTCTGAGGTTGTCGCGGCGCAAGCGTGCCGCCTTGGCGAAGGTCGGATAGGCAAAATGATTGATATCGGTGATGCCGGCTTTCTTTTCCTCGGCGGTGATCTGAAGCTCCAGTTCGACGGCCATGCGTTCGAACTCGGCGATCATCATGTCGAGCTGCAGCAGCTGCCGCCGCTTCTCATTCACCTGAAACTGTTTCAGCCGAACGAGGTTTTCACGTGACTTCATGATTCGGTACTCCCGGAAACGCACACCCGCACATATCGTCCAAACCACCTGGAAAGGCCCAGGCGTTGCCCGTGTCCACCGGCTTTCCCCGAACTATAGGAAACAAAACCCTAAAGTTTTTTGCCGGCGGTAACCATTCGTTTACGGGCATTGTTAATCATACGGGTCAGGACTTAAGGCCGGGTAAAAATTCCGGTCACCGATTCGGAAGCGCGTCGATGAGTCCCTGGAGTCGCTTAGTCCAGGTTATTAATGTGTTGCATTAGGAATTTGGGTCTGTGATTCGTTATTAGATTCAAGAGGGTGTAGAAAGGGGTTAAAAAATCTGGTACCGTCGTGGGCGGGAAATTAGGTTTTGTTAACCATTCAATGGCAGCCTCTGCACAAGGCAACCACTGCTCCGGATCCGGACGGATCGTAAGATGGTCCGGCAGCAGAAAAGGGGAATTAAATGCGTGTTCTGCTGATAGAAGATGACAGTGCAACCGCACAAAGCATCGAACTGATGCTGAAATCGGAAAGTTTCAATGTCTATACGACGGACCTCGGCGAAGAGGGTGTCGATCTGGGCAAACTCTACGATTACGACATCATCCTTCTCGATCTCAACCTGCCCGACATGTCCGGCTACGAGGTCTTGAGAACGCTTCGCCTCTCCAAGGTAAAGACGCCCATCCTCATCCTCTCCGGCATGGCCGGCATCGAGGACAAGGTACGCGGCCTCGGCTTCGGCGCCGATGACTACATGACCAAGCCGTTCCACAAGGACGAGCTGGTGGCGCGCATCCATGCCATCGTGCGGCGCTCCAAGGGCCACGCCCAGTCGGTCATCACCACCGGTGACCTGGTGGTCAACCTCGACGCCAAGACCGTTGAAGTCGGCGGCCAGCGCGTGCATCTCACCGGCAAGGAATACCAGATGCTGGAGCTGCTCTCGCTGCGCAAGGGCACCACGCTCACCAAGGAAATGTTCCTCAACCACCTCTATGGTGGCATGGACGAGCCGGAACTGAAGATCATCGACGTCTTCATCTGCAAGCTGCGCAAGAAGCTCGATGCCGCGTCCGGTGGCCAGAATTACATCGAGACGGTCTGGGGCCGCGGCTATGTGCTGCGCGAACCCGAAGACATCCGCGTCAGCGCCTGAGCGCCAGTGCCGCCTGAATTATTGTCATCTTCGACAAAAAACCCGGCTTCGGCCGGGTTTTTTGTGTCGCGCTTCAATGGGTGGGCTGCCGCCGGCTTTAGAGCATTTCACCGTTTCACAGAAACGGCGAACCGCTCTAACTCTTTGTTTTGACGCAATTCCCAAGGGAAAGCGCTACGCGCTTTTCCCGGGAAAAACCGTTTTACACTTTTCCTGGAATTGCGTTAGGCAGCGATTTTCAGGGCGCGAAAGCGCTCGAGCAGCTGCGGCCGATTGAACGGCTTCAAGAGATAGCCCTGGGCGCCGGCGCGCTTGGCCCGCATGATCGAGGCGATATCGAGCTCGACCAGCGAGATCAGAATCTGCGGTTTGATCGGGCTTTCCATGGCGCGCACGCGGCGGATGAGGTCAACCGCCTGTACATCCGGCAGGGCGCCGTCGACGACGATGATGTCGGGCATGTCGGCGGCGCACATCTCCAGTGCGTCAAGCCCGCTGGCTGCCTCGATGACCACCATATCGGAACCGCCCAGGATGCGTTTTGCAACTTTCCTGATGACGCTTGAGTCGTCGACGAACATGCAGCGTTTCATTCCGGGTCCTCTTTGCCCTGGGGCAATCCGGTCGTGCGGGCATCTGGTGACCACCCTAAACCGATCTGGTAAAGAACCCGAAAAGCCTTTAGGTAAAGTTTTTGCAAAGATGCCGTCTGGAGGACTTTTCTTCGCAGATGCTTCGATGCGGCCGATCGCGAAAAGCTCAACGCTTACGATCGAGCCACCACGGCAATATTAGACAGTTGAAATACTTTATTTTGCCTTGCAAATCGGCCGGATGCTCAGACCGCCGAAAGCACGATCTCTTCCGCCGTCGCATGGATCGATATCGTCATGCCGGCCTCGCGGGCCAGAAGCAGCGTGTAGTAGGGCTGCACCGAATGCGCATCGATCGGCTCTTCCGGCTTGTGGCCGGAATGCAGCTCGAGGAATTTCGGCGGCACGCGCAGCATCGGGCCGCTTGCCGAAAGCGAAATGCGCGGCTCGGTGTCGAGATTCTCGAGGGTGACGACCAGCTTGCCACCACGCGGAATGGCGGCATTGGCGACCAGGATCAGGTTGAGCAGCAGCTTGACCTTGTTCTTGGGCAGCAGCGCGCGAGCCCCATTCCAGGTCAGTTCCGGCTTTTCATTCTTGAGGAAGGCGATCGCCACCGCTTCGGCGTCGCCGGTGTCGATCAGCATGCCGGCGGAGCCTGCCGCGCCGAAGGCGATGCGGGCGAACTGCAGCCTGGCCGAGGCGTTCCTGGCGCTCTGGCGGATAAGCCGCATGGCGTCTTCGTCGGCGCCGCCCTCGTCAAGCAGTTCAAGCCCGTTGTTGATCGCGCCGACCGGCGAGATGATGTCGTGGCAGACGCGGCTGCACAGAAGCGCCGCCAGGTCAGGCGCGGAGAGGGTGAACAGATCGGCCATCGGTGAAAATCCCTGCAAAATTCCACAATTCGTGGCCGAGCGATTGATCGTCGCGCCTGCCCAACACGAATCACGCTCCAACCCGAGGCTTTCTGAATACACAGCACTCGTACGCACAGCAACAAACCCAAAATTGTCGTCACGGCAAATGGCGTGTCGCGTAGCCTGCCGGCCCCGCGCAACCCAAAAGCCAGCCTTCGAACCGCCATCTTCCTGTGGGAGTTAATGGTTGAAAAAGGATTACGGCATAGTTTGCCCTAACAGTCATCCTTAACGGCCGCCTAAAGAGCCGGACCGGATGCGAGGCGTCGGCGAAAGTGCTCCATGACGGAGATTGGAAGCATGTTTTCCCGATTCTACGACCGGAGTTTCCTCCGCGTCATCTCAGACCGGAACTTTCTCCGTGTCTGCTCAATGGCGATCACGCTCATGGGCGTTCTCGTCTTCTCGACCTCAGCCCTGAGGGCCCAGGAATACACCGCTCAGGAGATTATCGATTCCGGTCACAAGTTCTTCGGCGCGACATCGGGTGGGCTCGCCACCGTCGTGGAGAAGATCTTCGCCTCCTACGGCTTGCCCAATGGCTATCTGCTTGGTGAGGAGGGGTCGGGCGCGCTGATCGGCGGCCTGACCTATGGCGAAGGCACGCTCTACACCAAGAATGCCGGCGACCACAAAGTGTTCTGGCAAGGCCCGTCGCTGGGTTGGGATTTCGGCGGCGAAGGGTCCCGGGTGATGATGCTGGTCTACAATCTCGACGATGTCGGCAATCTCTACAACCGCTATGGCGGCGTGGCCGGGTCGGCCTATGTGGTGGCGGGCGTCGGCTTCAATGTGCTGAAGAACAACAATGTGCTTCTGGTGCCGATCCGCACCGGTGTCGGCGCCCGGCTCGGCGTCAATCTCGGCTATTTGAAACTGACCGAGCGGGCGACGTGGAATCCGTTCTAAAGTCCCACCTGTCATGACCGCAATGCCGGCTTTTCGATGGGATTTGTAGGCCTGTGACCCCCAATGCGCCGCGGCAAGCTCTTGCCGCAGCGCCGGATTTCCGCCATGCCAGTATGATGCGGTTCAATCCAAGTGGTTGCCGCCGATAGCGGGTTGTCCTTTGGTTCAGTCGGTCCTGTTCTTTGCCCTCGGCTTTCTGTGCGCCGGCTTTCTGGCGCTGATGGTGGCTCCGGCCGTCTGGCGGCGTGCCGTCGCGCTGACCCGCAGGCGCATCGAGGCCTCTATTCCGCTGACGCGGTCCGAGATCCAGGCCGACAAGGACCGCATCCGGGCCGAGTACGCCATGGCGACGCGCCGCCTCGAAATGAACGTCAAGGCGTTGCGCGAGAAGGCGGCCGAACAACTCGTCGAGATCAATCGCGGTCGCGAGGCGTTGAAGGGGCTGGCGGTCGAGCGCACGGACAAGAACCACGCGCTCGCTGAACTCGGCGCCAAGAACGAGGCGCTGCGGCAGCGCGAAGAGGAGCTGCATCAGCTTTCGGAGCGGCTCAAGGAAACCGAGCGCAAGCTGGAGAAGCGGGCGCTCGAGCTCGAAAAGCTGGAGCACATGTACGACGATGCCAGTTTTTCCTCCTCGAGCCGGCAGATCGAGCTGGTGGCGCGCGAATCCGAATTGCAGAAGCTTGCCAGCGACATCTCGCTGCTGCGCGGCCAGCGCAAGGAAGCGGATCGGCGCCAGCAAGAGATCTCGGCTGAAAGTAAGGCCGCGCGCGATGCCCTGAAGGCGGAGAAGAAAAGGGCGGCCGAACTCGACAAGAAGGTCGAACGACTGTTGGCAACGCTCGCCGATCGCGAGGACAAGCTCGACCGCCGCGAAAAGGAAATGGCGCGGCTGCGCGAAAAGGCGAAGGCCGAGGACGGCGGACCGGCCTTGCGGCTGGTCGGCAAGCCGGATGAAGCGGGCAGACATGACGAAGCCACGAGGCGCGATGATCTGGACCAGGCGATCGCCAAGCTCGACAGCGATCGCGAGCGGCTGGAGGCGAGGCTGACGGCGCTGGCGCGCGAGAACAAGCGGCTCAAGGCGGATCTCGGCGCCATGGCATCGTCGGGTTCGGTGAATGGCAGCGCCGCGCTGCGCGAGCAGATGAACGAACTGGCGGCGGAGGTCGTCCATATGACGGCCAAACTCGAGGGACCTGACTCACCGATTGCCAAGGCACTGGCAGCGCCGCAGGATAGTCAATCAAAAAATGGCGACCGCAGCCTTGCCGACCGTGTGCGCGCCTTGCAGAAGGCTGACGCGAACTGAAGCGGTGGTGCCGCCATTTAGCGGTGCGAGAAGTGGTGCAGCGCGATAGCTGACGCCGCGGCGACGTTCAGGCTGTCGAAGCCTTCCGACATGGTGATCCGCACGGTTTGCAGGCGCGCAAGCAGGCTTTCGGGCAGGCCTTCGCCCTCGGTGCCGAGATAGAGCGCCAGGCGCCCGGCCGGCTTTGCATCGCGAATGTCTGTTCGTCCGCGCGGCGACAGGGCGAATTGTTCGAACCCCCGTTCGGCGAGCATCGCCGTAAAGCCTGAGGTGTCGCTGAAGGAGGCGAACGGGATCTTGAGCGCGGCGCCGACCGAAACGCGGATCGCCTTGCGGTAGAGCGGATCGCAGCATGTGGCGTCCATCAGCACGGCATCGGCGCCGAAGGCGGCGGCATTGCGAAAGATCGAGCCCATATTGTCGTGGTTGGCGATACCGACGAGCACCACCACCAGGGATTGAGCGGGCAAGGCATCCAGCAACGGTCCGGCCGCTAGCGGCGTCTCCTTGCGGCCGATGGCCAGGATGCCGCGATGCATGTGGAAGCCGGCGATCGCGTCCATCACCGTTGTGGTGACGACGTAGACCGGCAGGTCCGTGGGCGCCTTGTGCAAGATGTCGTTCAGACCGCTGAGCCGGTTTTCCAGCACCAGCACTGATTCAGTGCCAAAGCGGCCAGACGACAGAAGCAGATCGAGCACTACCTTGCCTTCGGCGACGAAACGGCCTTGCCGGCCGGCGAGATCGCGTTCGCGGATATCGAGATAGGCTGCGACGCGTGGATCCCGCGGGTCGTCGATGCGAATTGGGTCCATATCCTCCGCTCAAACATCAAGAGCGTGGTTGGTGCGTCGAGAAAGACACACAAGCCACGCTCCGGAAATCGTCAGCGAGGTAAACGGCCGCAGCAGCGTCCGGTCAAGTCCCGGCGCGGCGCAATCTCTGTGCCATCTGGGACAGGTCTTCCTTGCCGGTGCCGAAAATACCATCCAGCACGACAAGCAGCTCGCGCACCGCATCGGATTTGCAGGAGTAGTAGATCATCTGACGGTCGCGGCGGGTTTCCACGAGGTCGAGCGCCCGCAACTTGGCCAGATGCTGCGAGAGGGCGGATTGGCTGAGCATCACCTTTTCGGCGATGGCGCCGACCGACATTTCACCGTCGATCAGATAGCTCATGATCAACAGCCGTTTTTCGTTGCCCATAAGCATCAAAAATTCGGCAGCCGATTCGGCGTTGGCGGTTAGCTTTGTCGAGACCATGAATGCCCCATGCTGTTTGATCATCGAGGCACCATGGGGGCAATGGGGCCTGAATCCAAAAATTCACTTCCGAACGGCCCCTGACGAGTCAGCGCCTTTCCTGAAAGGTAGAACATTTCTTTCAAATCTCAAGTGTTGCTTTTGATCAAATGCAATTAAGTTTGGTTGTTTTCCTGCCCGGCGGCCCTGCCGCGCCTGGCCATCTCGACCAGGACGGGTCTCAAGTCCCGCGCTGATACCAGGGGTTGTGGGAAGAAGACCCGGCAAACATTGTCTCTCGACACCAGATCCATGCCGTCGGCGTCCAAACCGGCGATGCTCCAGCCGCCGCCAGATGCCCCGGCAAAATGATGCGCATAAACGGCGATCGCGCCGAGATGGTCCGCGTTCATGTGCTCGACGGCGGATTGTTCGCTCGTCGCAAGCTCTTCGACGATGGGTCCGACGGTGACAAGATCGGAACGATCGAGCAGATAGGCCTTGCCGAAGCCGCCATTGAGGCTGGCGCGTTGCGGCTCGAGGCGAAAGATCGAGAAGTCGCCGAGGCCGGCATAGAGGCTGGCCTTGGGATTGCGGTTGAGATAGCGGCGCTCGGCGCGAGCATGTGCGTCAGAGCCACGTTCGAGCTGCGATGCCTGGCTGATCAGCGTCAGGCGCGGATGCGCCAGCGGGTCGCCCTTGCCGGGCTCGCCGAGCAGCAGGGAACAGCGTGGATCGGCAAGCATTGCAGGCGTGTGCGCCGACAGCATCGAGACCAGGATCAACGGCGTACCGTCGATGTCGGTGGCGACACCGACCCGGCTTGCCAGCGGCGACCCGGTCTGCGGCTCCAGCACCGCAAGGGCGCCGAAACGGGCGCTGCGCAGAAGTGTCTTCGCCAACCGGATCGCCTCGGCGTCGGTCTCGCGGATCACGTCCTTCTTTCGATCGTCCAAGGGTCTTGCCCTGCTAGGTTGATTACTTCGGCGCCATGCGGATGGCGCCGTCAAGGCGGATGGTCTCGCCGTTCAGCATCTGGTTTTCGATGATGTGCAGGGCAAGTGCGGCATATTCGGATGGTTCGCCGAGGCGCGACGGGAAGGGCACGGCGGCGCCCAGCGAATCCTGTACATCCTGCGGCATGCCGGCCATCATCGGTGTCTTGAAGATACCGGGTGCGATGGTGCAGACGCGGATGCCGGAACGGGCAAGGTCGCGCGCCACCGGCAGTGTCATGCCGACGACGCCGCCCTTGGAGGCGGAGTAGGCGGCCTGGCCGATCTGGCCGTCATAGGCGGCAACCGAAGCGGTGTTGACGATGACGCCGCGCTCGCCGCCCTGCAGCGGCTCGAGCTTCGCCGCGCGGTCGGCGACGAGGCGGATCATGTTGAAGGTACCGATCAGGTTGACCTCGATCACCTTGCGGTACTGGTCGAGCGGATGGGGCCCTTCCTTGCCGATCGTCTTCACGCCAATGGCGATGCCGGCGCAATTGACCAGGATGCGCGGTTCGCCCAGCTTGCTCGCCGTCTCGGCGACGGCCGCGGCACCACTGTCGGCGCTGCTGACGTCGCATTGCACGGCAATGCCGCCGATCTCGGCCGCGACCTTGGCGGCGCGATCGATGCCGACATCGAAGATGGCGACGTGGGCACCCTTGGCGGCAAGTGCGCGCGCCGTCGCCTCGCCAAGACCGGAGCCACCGCCGGTCACGATCGCGATCTGGCTGTTCGGATTCATGGCGTCATCCTTTGCTATGGGAACAGGACTGGATCAGGCCCGGATCGACGGCCAAGGTCAAGCCACCGTCTAGACGTGCTCGGCGATCCTGGCCTGGCTGGCATGACCGACCTCGCCAGAGAGCCGGGCGACTGCGCCCGGCGTGATCTCGTGTGACAAAAGGCGGTCGAGATCGACGGGACGCGGCATCGAGATCTGGCCGCGCGGGATGCGCTTGAAGCCGAGCGGCCCGTAATAGGGCTCGTCGCCGACCAGTATGACGGCCGGCGCGCCGGCCTCGACGGCCGCCTCGAGTGCGATCGCCACCAGACGGCGGCCGATGCCGAGATTCTTGAAGGCCGGCCGCACCGCAAGCGGCCCGAGCATCAGCGCGCGGCCGGCACCGGCGGCAATGCGGGTCATGCGCACCGAGGCGACGACGAGGTCGCCGTCGACCGCGACAAAGGACAGCGCGCGCTCGTGGCCGCCGGCTTCGCGGATCTTGTAGGCGGCCAGCACGAAACGGCCGGGCCCGAAGGCTTCGTCGTTGATGGCTTCGATCTGGATGTCGTGCGCCGGGGTTTCCGGCAGGTATTTCACGTCGGCAAGGCTCATGGTCTTTGCGTTCCGGTAAGGAGGAAAGGTTTGCTGCAAACGGCAGCATTCGCCAGTCAGCGCTTCATCAAGCGCGGGCGCCCTTTCGTCGTCGGTCAAACCGGATCAAAGCAAAGTCGAACATGCGGAGTGTCCGCTAGCATCAATTTTCGGCCGCTGCAATCGGCCTGATATGTCCGCCGTCTCCGTCAAGTGACGGTCTGTTCAGCACCTGACGTCTTCGTCAGGGCAGCCTTGCGCCTACATTGCACAAGAGGACGCAAGGAGATTTGCATGGGATTGCTGGTCGAGGGCAGGTGGCAGGATCGCTGGTACGATACGGCGGACAATGGCGGCAGGTTCGTGCGGACGCAGTCGCAATGGCGCGATTGGATCACCGTCGACGGGGCGCCGGCCGAAGGCCGGACGCGCGGCTTCAAGGCCGAGCCCGGGCGCTATCACCTTTATGTCTCGCTCGCCTGCCCGTGGGCGCACCGGACGCTAATCTTTCGTGCGCTGAAGAGACTGGAAGGCGTCATCTCCGTCTCGGTCGTGCATCATTTCATGGGCGCCAATGGTTGGACATTCCTGGCCGAGGACGGCGCCACCGGCGACACGCTTTACGGTCTCGATTTCCTGCACCAGATCTATGCCAAGGCCGATCCCGCCTATTCGGGCCGGGTGACGGTGCCGGTGCTGTGGGACAAAAAGGAACAGACGATCGTCTCCAACGAGTCGTCCGAGATCATCCGGATGCTCAACTCGGCGTTCGACGCATGGGGCGATGCAAGCCTCGACTTCTATCCGCAGGACCTGCGGCGCGAGATCGACCGCATCAACGCGCTGGTCTATCCCGCCGTCAACAACGGCGTCTACCGCGCCGGCTTCGCCACCACGCAGCGCGCCTATGAAGAGGCGTTCAGCGAGTTGTTCGCGGCGCTGGATACGCTGGAGGAGCGGCTGTCAAAACAGCGCTATCTCGTCGGCGACCGCATCACCGAGGCCGACTGGCGGCTGTTCACCACGCTGGTGCGCTTCGATCCGGTCTATGTCGGCCATTTCAAATGCAATCTGCGGCGCATCGCCGACTATCCCAACCTGTCGAACTATTTGCGCGACCTCTACCAGGTGCCTGGTGTCGCCGAGACCGTGAACCTGCATCACATCAAGGCGCATTATTACGCCAGCCACGAAACGATCAATCCGACGCGGATCGTGCCGGTCGGGCCGGAGCTCGACTATAGCGCGCCGCATGACCGGGCGCGGTTCGGAATCTGAAGTCGCCGATAGCTCCAAAATCGCCGAGACTTTACCGGAAGGTCTCGGTGTTGATGCGCGCCTGTCTGGCAAGCTCCGCTTTCAGGAAATTCTTGCCCATGCGGCTGGAATAGCCCCAGGCGTTGATGGCGAAAACCACAAGCCCGGCAAGCAACAGGATGAAAACCCAGGCGAGAGCAGGCATGGTACCGCTTCCCGGCATGGCTCCGCCCGCGACAGCAAGGCCTACGAACACCAGTGAAAGCAGGCACGAGGCCAGAGACGAAAAAAGCGTTATCATCCAATATTCGTCTCGATTGAACAGCCGAAGGTTCCTCTTGATGAATTTGTAGGAGGCGAAAGAGGTCGACCCGAAGGTAATGGCGAAGCCGCTTGCATGGCTGAAGCTGTCGGGTAGCGACGGAAACATCATCGCTATGACGACAAACACGACGGTCAGGCCGACCATCATAAGACTATAGAAGCCGACATAGGGCCAGACGCTCACGGATTCTACTTGTTCGACATCCATGGAACCGCCCCCCGTGTATTTCTAGATCAATATAGCGCAGAACTTTTTAAACAGCTAAGGCAAGCCTACCAATAGGGCGACGCGGGTTCATTCTGAAAAATCTCTGCGATCCGCCGCCGCGTCGCCGGTGTCGTGTCCCTGGGCAGGCGGTCGAGCGGGAAGAAGCCGGCCTCGGCGATCTCGTGGTCCGGTTGCTTCGGCGCCGGCTGGCTGAACTGCTCGATCAAGTAGAAGCCGACATGATCGCGGCGGCTGGAGCGGCGGTTGAAATGCATCGACTTCAGCACCGCTGGCGCGGTCAGCGCGATGTTGCCTTCCTCGGCCAGTTCCCGCGCCAGTGCCTCGGCCAGCGTCTCGCCGACCTCGACACCACCGCCGGGAAGCTGCCAGCCGGGCACATAGGTGTGACGGATGAGGAAGACGGAATTCGTCGCGGTGTCATGGACGAGGCCGCGCACGCCGAGCGTCATTGGCCGCCGCAGCACGAAATAGAGGTGAAACAGCCCGGCCCGTAGCCCCGCCCATCCGGTCTGGCGGAAAGCGGTTTCAGGATCGTTCGTCATCGCTAGCGAAACCGTGGGTGGAAAGCCGCGTGCGCGTCGCCTATGAAAGAAACATGTTCAGGATCGCGCATATTTCCGATGTCCATCTGGGGCCGCTCCCCGATGTATCCTATCGCGATCTCGCCTCCAAGCGCGTGCTCGGCTACGTCAACTGGCAGCGCAACCGCCGCCGCCACATGCATGACGCCGTCATCGACGCCATCACCGCCGACATCAAGGTGCAAAACCCCGACCACCTCGCGGTCACTGGCGATCTGGTCAATCTGGCGCTCGACGGCGAGATCGAGATGGCCAAACACTGGCTGGAGACGCTGGGATCGCCGCACGATGTTTCGGTGGTTCCGGGCAACCACGACGCCTATGTGCCAGGCGCCTTCGACAAGGTCTGCCGGTCATGGGCGGCCTGGATGAGCGGTGACGGCGTCAACTCGCCGGTCGACCGCAACGCGTTCCCCTATCTGCGCGTGCGCGGCAATGTCGCGCTGATCGGCGTCTCGACGGCGCGCGCCACGGCACCCTTCATGGCCAATGGCTTCTTCATGGAAGGGCAGGCGGAGCGGCTCGGCAAGATCCTTCGCGACACCGGCGGGCAAGGCCTGTTTCGCGCGATCATGATCCACCATCCGCCGGTGCGCGGCGCGGTCTCACAACACAAGCGACTGTTCGGGATTTCACGCTTCCACAAGATCATCCGCCGCCATGGCGCCGAGCTTGTCCTGCACGGCCATTCGCATCTGCCGTCGCTGTTCTTCATCGGTACCCGGGCGGTCCGGATTCCAGCGGTCGGCGTCGCCGCCGCTGGCCAGGCACCGGGTACCAAGCATCCGGCGGCACAGTACAATCTGTTCGACATCGACGGCGAAAAGGGCAGTTGGCGCATCCGCCTGACACGACGCGGCCTGACCGGGCCGGCGATGCCACCTACCGATCTTCAGACGCTGGAGATTGGCGTGGCGGCCACCGCTGCTATGGCCGCAGGCTGAGCCCCATCGCCACGATGCGGTCCCAGAACAGGGCGACCGACACCGCCAGGCCGACCAGCGCGCCGGCGGCTACCAGGCCAAGGCCTGACAGGAAGGCCGACCAGCCCTTGCTGCGTGGCGGCGAGCGCAGCGGCGGCTCGGCTTCCGCCACCGCGGCGCGTTTCATGCCGGCGGCCTCGATCCCGCCTTCCATCATCCTCTGGCGCTCGACGACGCGCTCGGCGACATAGCGTGTCACGGAATCGGCAACCGGCTTCATCTCGGTCGATTCGGCAAGCACCACGCGGCCGATGCGGGTGTCCTTGAGGAAGCGGTAAGTGCGGCGGTCGCGCCCCATCGCGACATGGCTGACGGCATCGATCCACAGGCGCGGCTGCAGCCCCGAGGAAACGACGAAGTCGAAATTGTCCATGTCGGCGGGAACATCGGCAAAGACGGGTGCAAGTTCGCCGGCCAGCAGATCGAGGCGCATGCGATGCGCCTCGCGCATGTCGACGACGACATCGTCGCGATCGGCGAAGGCGTTCTTCACGTCGCGGATGGCATCGGACAGTTTTCTTGACGGATCGATCTTTTCGCCTGCGTCCTTCATCGGCATCTGTCTCGCGGGTTTGGTTAACACGGGGTTAACACAGCCGTCGGCAAAATGCACTGGCGAGATCGACGTGTCCGGGACAGGCGAAAAGTCACCCAGTCGCTGCCAAATTCGGGCGATGCGGCCTGGCACGGCGGTTCATGTTGCGGCGAACGATGTCGGCAACGAGATCGGGCACTTCCTCGGGAAGCATGTGGCCGGCCTCCAGCACATGATGCACATGAAAATGCGCCGGCAGGTCATCCGCTTGGGTCGAGGGCAGCACCACATCGTCGGCGCCCCACACCACCATGACAGGCATGTTAAGCCCGTCGAGACGGTCACGCGGGATAACACCTTGCCGATCATCGGTGGTCATGGCGGCCGCGATTTCAGCGAGTTTTTGCACCTGGCCGGGCCGCCCACGCATCTCACGAAGTACATCGACGATGCGTTCCGGGGGCTGGCTGTGAGGGCTGGACATGGCGATAAGGCAGTCCCGAATCTCGGACGAACCCCATGCGCTGGCGTAGCGGCGCAGCAGCGGGCCATTGATCTCGGGGCCAAGCCCCCCTGGGGCCAGAAGCGTCAGCGAGGCCACTTTGTCGGGCTCGGCCAACGCCATCAACATCGCCACGGCGCCGCCCATTGAATGGCCGACAAGATGAATGCGCTTCAGTTTTCGCGCCGACAGATCGGCGAGAACAGCCCTGGCGGCCACCTTGGCTGGACCGGCGTCCGGGAAACCGAACGACAGGCCGTGGCCCGGCAGGTCATAGGCCAGCGTGCGCGCGGGAGGCGACAGGGACGAGATCACCTCGCGCCAGACATCGTGGCAACCGCCGAAACCATGCAGCAGGACGATGGTCTTCGAACCAGATCCTTGTTCGGCGGCATAGAGCGATGAAATCATGAAGCTGGGGGCTTGTTGCAGGACTGAGAAAAAGCGCGTGACCAGGCACCAAATGCGGCTGGATTGCTCCTCGTCCAGCGCTATGGCCAGTAAAATTTTCGCGATTTGTACGGTTGATGACTGAACGCGCCGGCTAACGGGTACTCGATGATCGCTGCGTACGAAATCGACAATGGCTCGGCGCGCCGAGCCGTGGATGTAGTTGGCCTCAGCTGGCGTTGCCGAGCCCGGCGGCGCGCAAGGCACCGACCAGCCGCTCGGTCAGATCGGCCGGATATTTTCGGTCGATGAAGGTCGCGCGCGGATCGGCGGCGAATTTCGGGAATTTGGCGGTGAGTTCATCGAGCAGTTTGCGCACCTGACTGTCCTGGCCGGCGATCTTGGCGCCGATCAGCCGCGCGGCGAGATAGTGCGATTTTGTTGCAGTCGTTCTCAAGGCATTGCTGGCAATGGTCGCCTTGTTCATGTCGCCAAGCATGAATTCACCGGCGAAGAGTCCGAAATCCCACCATGTCGGGTGACCGCTTGAGGCATCCACCGCATGGGCCAGAAGCGGCGTTCCTTCGGTATAGCGGCCGGCGAAAATCAGTCCGTAGCCATAGGCCGCGGCCATAGCGACATCATAGGGGTTGAGGTCGTAGGCCTTGCGCATCCAGCGCAGCGCCTCGTCGCCATTGCCGAGACGCGAATAGATGTAGCCATAGGCGCGATGCGCGTTGGGGCTGGTCGGTCCCAACTGCACGGCGCGGTGGGCAAATGTCAGCGCCTTCTCGATTGTCGCATCCGGCGGGTAGACGTAGCGGTCGTTCACGGCCTCGAGCTGCAACGAGGCCAGTTCGGAATAAACCAGCGACGATTTGGCGCCGTGCTCGGCAAGGGTTTCCAGGCAGCGATAGGCAGCCTCGTGCGTCGTGGCGTTCTGGTCGAGATAATATTTGTCGTTGAGCAGCAGGCACTGCGTCAGCGCGGTCTGAACGCCGCTCTGTTCGATAAAGCCATAGATCGTGCCGGACGCCGGCAGCGCCGAACTGAGGATGCCGGCGATACGGTCCTCGACAGCGTTCGGTGCGCGGTCGGCGGCGGTCAGGTTGCGTGACAAAAGCACTCGTCCGGTCGCCACGCTCTGCAGTTCGATGGTGATGTCCCCAGCGTCCGGTCCAGGCAGGACATCGAAGATGAAGCTCGTTGCACTGGCGACCGGGTCGGTCTTTTCGACGGTATCGCGACCGATGAAGTCGATCGTGTCGAAGCCGCTCAGGCCGGCGCGCAGCGACGCGGCGACGCGGCTGGCGTCGGTGCCATCGGCCTTGACCGCGATGTACACAAGCGGCAGCGCCTCACTCACGGGGGACGGCGCGATGCTGCCGGTCAGGCCGGCGGTTTCGAACGTGGCCGGCAGATCGCCGCCGGCCAGCAGCGCGCCGCTGCCCTGGCGCAGGATCAAAATGCCGAGCATGGCGATGACGACAGCGATCGCCATCCAGAAGGACCTGAGATGGCGCGCCACCGAGGGTACGGGGGCTGCCGGCGCCAACAATGCGGCGGCTGCAGAGGCATCTTCGGCAGCACCGGGATGATCGGATGGAGCCACTGACGCTGCCGTCTGTTCGCCGGGTTTGGCTGCTTCCGGCAAACGGATCGCGTTGAGCTCGTAGGCCGGGACGTAGCCGCCGCGTGGAATGGCGATGCGGACGGGCTCGGCGACGCCTTCATTGGCAAAATACTGCTGCAGCAATTCGCGCAGCCTGCCTGCCTGCACACGCACCACGGCATCGGTCGACGGATCGAAATCGCCGTCCTTGCCGAAGACATCCATGGCGATGGAAAAGCCCTTGAGCCTGTCGGCTTCGCCGGCCTGCTCGCGTTCCACAAGATAACGGATCAGCTTGCGCGCGCGCTCGGACCGTCCGAACGTTTCGCTGGCAAGCAGTCGCTCCAGTGTCTCGCGCACTGCGGGGGCGGCAGGCGTGGCATGCTGCAAGTGTCGATCCTCTCGAAGTCGGCACAGGTTGAGATACGATCATATAGGGCTCGCACCACCGCACAAGTATACACCCATTATGCGATCGCGTACCTAACCGGATAATTTTCCGGTGGTTAATGGCGCGGCCGATGCCGGCTCCAGAAGGAGCGCCGTCGCCAGCAGCAGTCATCTAAGGCCAAGGCCTTGTTCGGGCTTGAAAAAATGACTGGCGCGAGAGCCGTTCAGATCTCGCGCCAACGATCGGCGAACGCTACCGCGCCTTGCGGCCGACGATGCGGTTGGCGGCCGAAGTCACCGCTTCCAGCGAGGCGGCAACGATGTTGGTGTTGATGCCGGCGCCGAACAGCTTGCCGCCGGGATGTTCCATTTCGACATAGGAAATGGCCGAGGCATTTGAGCCGCGCTGCATCGAGTGCTCGGAATAATCGAGCACCGACATCTCGACGCCGACATGGCGCGACAGCGCATCGACGAAACCGTCGATCGGGCCGGTGCCGGTGCCGGTAATGGTTACTTCCTTGCCGTTGTCGAGGATGACCGCCTCGACCACGCGCCGGCCCTTGACCTCGGTATCGGGATAGGTGTGGTGGTCGAGGAATTTCAGGCGCGCGCCCGGCTGGTCGATGTAGGTCTCGAGGAAGCTATCGTGGATGCGCTTGGCCGGCACCTCCTTGCCTTCGGCATCGGTGATCGCCTGGATCGCCTGGCTGAACTCGATCTGCAGATTGCGCGGCAAATTGAGGCCGTAATCGGCCTGCAGCACATAGGCGATGCCGCCCTTGCCCGACTGCGAGTTGATGCGGATGATCGCCTCATAGCTGCGGCCGACATCGGCTGGATCGATCGGCAGATAGGGCACTTCCCACAGGCTGGTGTTGGCCTTCTTCAGCGCCTTCATACCCTTGTTGATGGCATCCTGGTGCGAGCCGGAAAACGCGGTGTAGACGAGTTCGCCGACATAGGGGTGACGCTCGGGGATCTTCAGCTGGTTCGAGTACTCGTAGACGTCCTTCATCCGGTTGATGTCGGAGCAGTCGATGCCCGGATCGACGCCTTGCGTGTACATGTTGAGCGCCAGCGTGACGATGTCGACATTGCCGGTGCGCTCGCCATTGCCGAACAGCGTGCCTTCGACGCGGTCGGCGCCGGCCATCAGGCCGAGCTCGGTGGTGGCGATGCCGGTGCCGCGGTCGTTGTGCGGATGCAGCGAGATGATCAGGTTCTCGCGGTTGTCGAGATTGCGGCACATCCACTCGATGCGGTCGGCATAGATGTTGGGCGTCGACATCTCGACCGTCGACGGCAGGTTGATGATCAGCTTGTTGTCTGAAGTCGGCCTGACGATCTCGGTGACGGCGTTGCAGATCTCCAGCGCCACTTCGAGCTCGGTGCCGGTAAAGCTCTCCGGCGAATATTCGAAGCGATAGCCGCCGCCGGCGTTGGCCGCCATGTCGGTGATCATCTTGGCCGCGTCGGTGGCGATGCGCTTGATGCCGCCGACATCCTTTTCGAAGACGACGCGGCGCTGCAATTCGCTGGTCGAATTGTAGAAATGCACGATCGGGTTGGTGGCGCCCTTCAGCGCCTCGAAGGTGCGGGCGATCAGTTCAGGCCGGCACTGCACCAGCACCTGCAGCGACACGTCGGCAGGCACGTTGCCTTCCTCGATGCACCAGCGGGCGAAGTCGAAATCGGTCTGCGAGGCCGAGGGGAAACCGATCTCGATCTCCTTGAAGCCCATGTCGAGCAGCAGGCCGAACATGCGTGCCTTGCGCTCATGGCCCATCGGATCGATCAGCGCCTGGTTGCCGTCGCGCAGGTCGACCGAACACCAGATCGGCGCCTTGTCGATGACTTTCGAGGGCCAGGTGCGGTCGGTGAGGCCAACGGTTGGATAGGGCTGATATTTGCGGGCCGCGTCGGGCATGCCGCGGGTTGGTTCAACATCGTTGCCGGCTACCGCGGCATCAGGGCGGATTTGTTCTCGTGCGTTCATCGTCTTGTTCTCCCGGCGGCCCTCGGATCCGTCCTGGACGGATGGCTGGCGAGTGGCGCCTCTACCAGATTTTCGTTCGCTTGATGTGACTGCCAATTTTGAGACTGGCCAAGGAGCATGCGCTTGCGCGGCGGTTCGACCGCCGGGCGCTCCTTCAGCGAACCCGGCGATCGCCGATAAGGCCGAGAAGAAGCAGGGTCGAGGCAAGCGCGCGCACGGTCTCGCCGGCAAAGCCGGTCTGACGGGAAGCTGTGATGGCGCGCGTGTTCATGCCGGTTCTCATACAGGAGCGCCCCCGCAGAGGCAAGCGGGTGCTGAATCTGTTGAACATTATCCTTGATGCAGGCGCTCTTCCCCACGCGCCGCAAATGCGCCAGACTTGGGTGCCGACGGGGCTGCGGTGCCTTGTCACCGGGAGGGGATTGTCCATGAATTTCGTGTTCTTCTCGCCGCATTTTCCGACCAACGGCGCCGATTTCTGTGACCGGCTGAAGAAAGCCGGCGCCACCGTGCTCGGCATTGGCGATGCGCCCTATGACGCGCTGGACGGCAGACTGAAGGCAGCACTTTCGGAATATTACCGTATCGCCGACATGGAGGACTATGATGCGGTGTTCCGGGCGATTGGCCATTTCATCCACAAATGGGGCCGCATCGACCGCTTCGAATCGCTCAACGAGCACTGGCTGGAGCTGGAAGCCAACATCCGCACCGACTTCAACATCTACGGCACCAAGCTCGATTTCGTGAAGAATTTGAAGCGCAAGAGCCGCATGCGCGCCTTCTTCCGCAAGAGCGGCGTCGAGACGATCGCGCAGCGCAAATGCTCCGACCGCGCCGGCGCCATGACCTTCATCCGCCGCGTCGGCTACCCCGTTGTGGTGAAGCCAGACAGCGGCTCGGGTGCTTCCAACACCTTCAAGATCTCCAACGCCAGGGAGCTCGACCAGTTCTTCCGGGACAAGCCCGAGGACGTGACCTTCGTCATGGAGCAGTTCATCGAAGGGCTGGTGGTGACTTATGACGGGCTGGTCAACCGCGACGGTGAGGTGGTGCTGGCGGCCAGCCATCGCTATGACCAGAGCGTCATGGAG
The DNA here is from genome assembly GCF_056403815.1 of Mesorhizobium sp. P2_E9. Taxonomy (NCBI): domain Bacteria; kingdom Pseudomonadati; phylum Pseudomonadota; class Alphaproteobacteria; order Hyphomicrobiales; family Phyllobacteriaceae; genus Mesorhizobium; species Mesorhizobium sp. P2_E9. Next base: position 189,739 of record NZ_JBFUET010000013.1, on the reverse strand, counting down.
GTGGTCAACAAGGACCGCCACATGAGCTACACCTGCTTTCCCCGAATCCGGCCTGTTGTCGAGGAGGCCGGCCGCAAGATCCTCAAAGCGTTCGACGTGCGCGAGCGCTTCTTCCATATCGAGCTGTTCGAGACCAGGGACGACCGGATCATCGCGCTGGAGGTCAACATGCGTCCGCCCGGTGCCTGGATGACCGACGCCATCAACTACACGTTCGATATCGATGTCTACGCCGCATGGGCCGACATGGTGGTCAAGGACGCCGCCGGTGGCCCCTATGAGGGCAAGTATTTCACCGCCTATGCCAGCCGCAAGCGCCACCTCCACTATTTGCACAGCCATGAGGACGTGCTAGCGGCGCACCGCGACAAGATCGTCCACCATCAGCCGATAGAAGAGGTTTTCAGCCGCGCCATGGGAAATTACGCCTACCAGATGCGCTCGAAGGATCAGGCTGATCTGCGCGAGGCAGTCGCCTATATCCACGCGGAAAAGGCCTGAGGCCATGGACATCTCCTATCATAAGCATTTCTCGGACAAGCTCGGCCGCGACATGGAATACAAGCGCTACGGCCATGCCGGCCGGCCGGTGGTGGTGTTCCCGACCTCGCAGGGGCGGTTCTTCCAGTTCGAGGATTCCGGCGGCGTGGGCGCGCTGGCCGAATTCATCGACACCGGCCGTATCCAGCTGTTCACGCTCGACGGCATCGATTCGGAATCTTTCTTCAACAAGCATGTCGACGCCGCGCAGCGTATTGCCAGGCATGAGGCCTATTTCCGCTATGTGCGCGAGGAAGCGCTGCCGGAAATCCTGTCCACCGCATCGGCCGCCAATGGCGGGCGCAAGCTGAAGCCGCTGTTCTCAGGCTGCTCGATGGGCGGCTACCATTCCTCGAATTTCGTCTTCCGGTTTCCGGAACTCGCCAGCGGCGTCATCTCGCTGTCGGGTGTCTATTCAGCCCGCGATTTCTTCGGCAAGGCGCTGGACGGCGACATCTTCTACAACTCGCCGCTCGACTATCTGCCCGGCATTGTCGACCCAAAACTGCTGGCGCGGCTGAAGGGGCTGAGGCTGATCTTCTGCTGCGGGCAGGGCGCCTGGGAAGAGCGCATGCTGGTCGAGACGCGCCGGCTGGAACAGATTCTGCGCGACAAGTCCATTCCCGCCTGGGTCGACTACTGGGGCGGCGACGTTAGCCATGACTGGCCATGGTGGCACAAGCAGCTGGTCTATTTCTTCGGCCGCTGGCTGGATGATGATTTGATGCATAGATTGGACTGATGACGACACCCGACCCCATCCGCCGCTTCGTCGAGGCCACCAATGAAGGCGACACGGAAGCCTTTCTTGGCACCTTTGCCGACGACGCGTTTTTGAGCGACTGGGGACGATCGTTCCAGGGCCGCGAGCAGATCGCGCGCTGGAACCAGTCGGACAATATCGGCGTGAAGTCGCATCTCAGCATCGTCAGCATCACGCCGGCGGAAGGCACGTACCACATCCGTATCGCCGTCAAAGGCAAGGGCTTCAACGGCGAGGGCGACATGACCTTCACGCTGGATGGCGACCGCATAGCGAGCCTCGTCATCACCTGACGTCACTTAGTGCATGTCGTTTTCCCAAAACCGCTGCGCACTTTTGGGCGACATGCACCGACATCACCCTTCCTGGCACGCCGGCAGCGGGACGGCCTCGTGTTCCGCCGCCGATCCGCGGCGGAGACCGAGGAAGACGACAAGGGCGGTGACGATGGTGATCGCCGCCAGTACGATCAGCAGCCTGTCGAACGCCGTCTCGTAGGCCTGGACCAAAGCCAGGGTACTGGCCGTCGGCAGATGCTGCGCTGTTTCACCGACATTGCCGGTAACCAGCAACTGCGCCGCGGCAGCCGCATCCCTGGAAGATGCTCCCTGGGCGGTGAGCTGTGCTGCGGTGAAGCCTGACAGGATCGCCATGACGATGGCCACCGCCACGCCCTCGCAGGCGACACGTGTGGTGTTGAAGATGCCGACCGCCATGCCGGCGCGCTCCCGCGGCACGACGCTGACGGCGAGCCCGTCCATCAATCCCCAGGGGAGGGCGATGCCGATGCCGATCAGCACCAGCGGCGCCACCAGAGCGATGGCGACCAGTGGTGTCAGGCTCAGCCAGATGAGGCCGGCGGCAGCAATCAGCAGACCCGCGCCGCAGATCGTGGCCGGCGCGACCCAGCGTGCCAGCTGACCGGCAAGCAAGGGCAGGATCAGCAGCGGTCCCGAGAGGCAGATCATCAATTGCCCGGCCTTGATCTCGCTCATCCCTTCGATGCCGATGAAGCGGATCGGCAACAGCACGAGTAGGACGACGAAGCCATAGGCGGGTGCCGCCGCCAGGAACTGGACGCCGACGAAGCGGGGAAAGCGAAACAGCGTGAGATCGAGCATCGGCCGGCGCACACGCCGCTCAACGATCACGAAGGCGGTGAAGAAGAGGACCGCCGCGGCGAGCAAAACGATGACGAGGGGATCGGCCCAACCGCTCTGCGGCGCCTGCAGGACACCATAGGTCAGCGAAGCCAGCGCTATGGTGAAGGTGCCGGCGCCCGCCCAGTCGAGGCCGGTCGCGTCCGGGTCACGCGATTCCCTGATGGTGCGCAGGCCCAGCACTGCCGAGGCGATCGCCAATGCCGCGACCAGAACAAAGATCGACCGCCAGCCGAATGCGGAGATGAGCAGGCCCGAGGCGATCGGGCCGAAGGCAAGGCCGATGCCGAAACTGGTGCCGAGGAAGGAGAAAGCGCGCAGCCGCAGCGGCCCTTCGAATTCCTGGGCAAGTGCCGAGGCGCCGCCGGCGAAGGCCAGGGCACTGCCGATCCCTTGCGCGGCCCTGAAGATGTCGAACCAGACGATGTCGAGCGCCAGCATGGCGCCCAATGACGCCAGGACATAGAGGCAGAGCCCGGCGAGGAAGAGCCGCTTGCGGCCCAGGTGGTCGGCGAGCGCGCCAGCCGCCATCAGGCTGGCGCCGAAGGTCAGCATGAAGGCGTTCGTCACCCAGTTGAGCGCGATCGGGCTGCCGCCGAGATCGGCCGCGATGCGGGACAGTGCGACGGCCGGGCCGGTGAAGGTCAAAGGCATCGTCATCGCGGCAAGGCATACCGACAAGAGCACGAGCCATGGCTCGGCCGGGCCGGTTGGGATCTTCAAGGTCATGGATTTTCCTATCTGAAGCAGCATCCGCCGGCATGCCGCGTGGGTCGTGGCGCCGGTCGTAACGACAAGGTAGGTCAGCGGCCTTTCAGGAAAAATGGTACTATATCTCCTGATATACCGGACTAAAACGCTCGAATGGAAGAATGCATGGATCGTCTCAGTGGCCTCCTGGCCTTCGCCCGTACCGCCGAACTCGGCAGTTTCATTGCCGCCGGACGCGCGCTCGGCATTTCGGCTTCCGCCGTCGGCAAGAGTGTCGCCAGGCTCGAACAGGAACTCGGCGTGCGGCTCCTGCAGCGCAGCACGCGGCGCATCGGCCTGACGGAAGAGGGCAGATTGTTCAACGAGCGGGTGCGGCGCATCCTCGACGAAATCGACGATGCCGAGGCGATGCTGTCGCGGACCCGGGAGACGCCGCGCGGACGGCTGCGTATTTCCACTCCGATCGTCACCTATCATCTGCTTTTGCCGGTGCTGTCGGAGTTCATGGAGCGCTATCCCGAGATCGAGCTCGACATCGATTTCAACGACCGCATCGTCGACGTCATCGAGGAAGGCATCGACGTCGCCATTCGAAGCGGCCAGCTGCCCGATTCACGATTGGTGTCGAGACCCGTTGCGCCCTTTCGCATGCTGTTGTGCGCGGCGCCCCCCTATCTCGACCGCCACGGCACACCCGGCGAGCCGGCGGATCTCATCAGGCATTTCGGCATCAATTTCCGCTTTCTCAACAGCGGCAGGCTGCTGGAGTGGCCATTCATGACCGGAAGCGCCGAACCACAGATACGCTCGATGCTGACCTGCAACAACATGGAAGCCTTGAAGGGCGCTACCATGGCTGGCCTTGGCATCGCCTGCATGCCCGATTTCCTGGTTTGCGAGGCGCTGCGCGAGGACAAGCTGCGGATCGTGCTGGACGATCATGTCGACGGCCGTGGCCAGTTCCGGATGCTGTGGCCTTCCAATCGCCATCTGTCGCCGAAGGTGCGCGTTTTCGTCGATTTCCTTCCCGACCGCCTTGCAGCACCACGATAGCCGGCCAGCGGGGCACGGCTTTGTGATTCCAGATGTGGAGCGAAAGCGGCACGACGCGGGACATCCTCGATCTCTTGGCGAAAGGGAGTGCCTGAAAAATGCAATGGATCGACTGTCTGTCCTATTTCTTCGGTGGCGCCGTGCTGACGAATGCGGTGCCGCATTTCGTCAGTGGCGTGATGGGGCGACCTTTTCAAAGTCCCTTCGCCACACCGCGCGGCCAGGGCCATTCCTCCTCGACCGTGAACGTGCTGTGGGGATTTTTGAACCTGGCGATCGGTTATCTTCTGGTGCTCCGTGTCGGCGATTTCGACCTGCGATCTACGGCTGACGTCCTCGCGCTGGGACTGGGCACCCTCTTCATGGGCGTGATGACGGCACGCATGTTCGGCCGCTTCAACGGCGGCAATTCCCCAGTTGACGGATGAGCGGTCCGGTAAAAGGCACGTTGCAGATAAGACCCTGTTCGGCACCTTAAAAGAAATATGATTACGTAGGTCATGTTTCTGTGGAAGCGCGGGCATCGCTATGGCATGTCCGGCGATGGCGACCGCTATCGAAGGATATCAGCAATGGACCAGTTGAGCGCGCAAACCCGCATCAGCGATGAGGCGACCCGCTCGGCGATGGACCGGCTGCGCGCGGAACATGGTGAGTTCGAGATCGAAACCGGTGCTCCCGATCGATGGGAGCTTCGCCTGTATTACGGGTCGTTGAGCGCCACGCTCGAAGGCGACGCGATGCTGGTCCGCGTTGCGGCTACAGACGAAACCTGCCTGTCCTACATGAAGATGACGGTCGCCGGCCGTGTCGCCCAGCATCTCGGCACGACCAGTGGATTGCGCTGGCAAGGCGACGGCAGCGATGCCGGCACGCCGGTCTTCTTCCGTGAGATCACGGTGGTGTCGTCGACGCGGATTTCGCCGCACATGCAGCGCCTGCGCTTTGCCGGCACGGACCTCGGCCGCTTCACCCATGGCGGCCTGCATATGCGGCTGCTGTTGCCGCCGCGAGGCCGGCGGCCGGTCTGGCCCTCGATAGGCCCTGACGGCCTGCTGATCTGGCCCGCGGGCGAGGACGCGCTCACCGTGCGGGTCTACACGATCCGGGCGATCGATGCGGCAAGCGGCTGGCTCGATGTCGATTTCGTGCTGCACCCCGGCCAGGACACGCCGGCGGCCGCCTTTGCACAGAACGCCCAGGCAGGAGACGTGATCGGCATGATCGGACCCGGTGGCGGCGAGGTTCCGGAGGCGCAGGCCCTGCTTCTCGTCGGCGACGACACCGCGCTGCCGGTCATTGGCAGGATCCTCGAGCATCTGCCGCCGTCGACCCGCGCCGAGGCGCTGATCGAGGTCGACGGCCCGGATGACCGGATCGCGCTGCCGCAAGGGGACAATATCGACATCAGCTGGCTCTACCGGCATGGCCGTGAGGCCGGCACCGCCGGCGTGCTGCCGGCAGCGCTCAGGGAGCGCGGCCACGCCGCACTAGCCGACGGTCTCTTCGTGTGGGCCGGATGCGAATTCGCCGACTTCCGCGAGATACGCAAGATCGTGCGCAAGGAGTGGGGCCTGCCGCGCCACAGGCATCTGGTCACCGCCTATTGGCGCCGCGGCTCGCAGGGTGAAAACGGGGGCGGCGAAGAGTAGGGTCCGAGCCTGTCAGTCCCGGATGCTTCTGGCCACCAGCCGCGCGACGCTCGGACCGACAAGCAGCACGATCAGGAAGCGCGCCGATTGCAGCGCCATGACAAAGGAGATGTCGACGTTCTGCGCCGCGGCGGCGATGATGGCGACGCTGTCCATGCCGCCGGGGCTGGTCGCCAGATAGGCGGTCAGCGGATCGATGCCCAGGAGATGGCTGATCAGGAAGGCAAGTCCGCCGCAAAAGGCGATCAGCGCGACGATCGAGGCGATAATCTGCGGCAGCGCGCGCGTTGCATGGCGCAGGATCGGCCTGGTGAAATTCAGCCCGATCGACCAGCCGACCATGGCGTAGCTGACCGCCAGCAGCCATGGCGGCAACTGCATCTCGACGCCAAGGCCGAGATGGATGACAGTGCCGAAGATGAAGGTGCCGAGGAAGAAGGGCGAGGGCAGCCGGCACAGCTTTCCCGCCATCCCGCCGACCAGCGCGATGCCGATGGTGGCGGCAAAGGCCTGCAGATCGATCGGCGGAAACCAGATGATGGGCGGGATTTCGATGCCCGATGTGTCGACCCACATCTTGGCGACGATCGCCGCCGTCATCGAGACGAAGATGACGCGCAAATACTGCATGAAGGCGACGAGCCGCTGGTCGGCGCCGAAAGCGCCAGCCATCAGCACCATGGCGGTGGCGGCACCCGGCGAGGAGCCCCAGACGGCGGTGGTGCCGGGCAGGATGCGCCAGCGGCTGATCAGCCAGCCAAGCAGGCTGGAAGCCGAGACGGTCGCGATCACCACGCCGAGGAACAGCGGCCATTCCTGGTAGAAGACGGGAAAGATATCAGCCGAGATCGACGCGGCGACAAGGCAGCCGACAATGGCCTGGGCGGAGCCGAACAGCAGGCGCAGCACCCGCACCGTGGCGCCATTGGTGCCGGCGACGATGGCCGCCAGCATCGGCCCGATCAGCAGCGCCGCCGGCAGAGTGGCGAGTTCAAGCGCGGCGGCAAACAAAGCGGAGATGGTGAGCAGGATCAGCCATTGCCAGGGCCTGGCTATCCGCGCCATGCGCTCGGTTGCGGGCTGGTCAGGAGGTGGCTGCTGGGCCGAGGAATCCATTCTTCGGTCTTAGACCTGGAGCGGGGCGATGCGAACCCTGCTGCGTCGAAAAAGCTGCTCGCAGGTCTCAGCCCGCCTTGCCGTCAACCAATCCGAAGCCACCGATAGGGTGAGTCTCCACCTGGAACTCGAAGCCGGCGATGAAGGGCCGCGCCTTGGCGATGGCGGCCTGGACTTCCGGGAGCTGCAGCGAAGTCTTGTGGCTTTCGGCGTCGGTCCACACTTCGGTGACCCAGATCGCATCGGCATCGGCCGGGTCGGTGGCTATGATGTAACTTAGGCAACCCGGCAGGGCGCCGGTGCTGGCGCGCAGGACATCCATGACCGCGTCGCGCTGGCCCCGCGCCGCCCGCATCTTGCCGATCAGTCCGTACATTCTGTTGTCTCCCCTTCAAAGTCTCCGACAGAGTATGCGGGCTTTCAGTATGCAGATAGCCGGTCAAGGCATCAACTGGCCGCCATTCACCTCAATCACCTGGCCGGTGATGTAGCCGCTCAGCAGGTCCGACGAGAGGAACAGATAGGCGCCGACGCAGTCTTCCGCCGTGCCGGCGCGCCCCTGCGGGATGGTGGCGACCATGCCCTTGATCTGCTCGGCGGTCGAATAGCGTTCGTGGAAGGGTGTCAGGATCGTGCCCGGCGCCACGGCGTTGACGCGGATGCCGAAACCGATCAACTCCTTGGCCATGCCGCGCGTCACGTTGGAGACGAAGGCCTTGGCCGAGCCGTAGAGACCGGCGCCGCCGCCGGCGCCATTGCGCGCGGCGATCGACGAGGTGTTGACGATGAAGCCGCCCTGCTTCTTCAGCCACGGGATCGCCTTGCGCGAAGCCGTCAGCACGGAACGGGCGTTGAGGTCCATCACCGCATCGTAATGCGCCTCGGTCTGTTCGGCGTAGGGCACGCGGCCAAGCATGCCGCCGGCATTGTTGACCAGCCCGTCGAGGCGGCCGAAATGTTGCGCACTGTCCTCGACGACGCGCTCGACATCGGCGGGGATGGAGAAATCGCCTTGAACAAGAAAGACCTCGCCGCCACCGTCGGCAATGGTCTTGCCGAGCTTCTCGGCGGCGTCGCGGCTCGAATTGTAGTGCAGCGCCACCTTGGATTTCTGCGCGGCGTAGGCCAGCGCGAGCGCAGCACCGATGCCGGTCGAGGCACCGGTGACCAGCACCGCCTTGCCAGCGAGATCGGGGATGGTAAGCGCGGTCGTGACGGGCACTGCTGGTCCTCCGGAGGGTTCAACGAGACCAGCCGTTCCCGGCCCCGGAGTCAAGACTGTGCACTATGGCCGGAGATAGGCATAGCCCTGGCTTTGCAGTTCAGCGAGCTTGACGACGCCGCCCTTGTCGGCGGCATGGAAACCGGCGAGCAGGTCGGCGAGCGAAATGTCCATGCCTTGCATGGTGTTGGCGCAGGCCTGCGGCTCGAGCCCCTGCTGCACCAGGCCGGCGAAGCGGCCGGAGACCGCGGCCGATATGCCTTTCAACTTGAAGGCGGCCAGGGCCGGGCCGTGCACGACCAGCACGATGTCGACATTGCCGCCGGTGCCCTCATAGTGGTTCTTGATGTTGCCGAGCACGAAATTGACCTTGTCGAGGTCGCTGAGGTGATAGGCGACCTTCAGCCTGGCAGGCTCCGTGGCCGCGGCCTGCACGGCCCGCAGGCCAAGAAACGTTCCGGTCCCGGCAAGAACCGCGCGGAACATGTCGCGCCGGCGCATGGCATCCTCCTTGGATTTCACCGCAATTTGCGTGGCTCCGGCCGCAATACTAGCATAAATTGACGTTACGTCCTGTCGATGCGAGGAGAGGTCACATGACGTTCAGGGCAGGGGCATGGACGACAATTGCCGGCTTCGGCGCCGCGCTGCTTGGGTTGCTGGCAGGCACGGCTGTCGCCGACGATACGCTTAAGCTTAGGGAACTCAGCCCGAACGGGGCGGACGCCTGTTTCGGCCGGGTCTATGACGCGGCGCATCTCAAAGCGCATCCGAAGCAGAAAGTGGCGCGGATCTTCTTCTACTATGGCCATGATCCGGTCAGCAGGCCGAACGAGGAACCGACCGCGAATTCCGACACCTCCTACAATGGCTTTGTCACCACTACGGTGCGCGGCGCCAAGGCACCGCAATGGGCAAGCGGCTGGTGCAATCACGAATCCGAGGATGGCACATCAGGCCCGATCCGCTGCGGCATGGATTGCGACCGTACGCTGGCCTCGCTGAAGGTCGACGACAAGGGCCGGGTGCTGCTGTCCGACCTGTCGCCGGATATCTACCTCGATCCCGACTCGGAGGAGCAACTCGGCAAGGCGGAGTATGACAGGCAGGCGCTCGGCTCGGAGGATGACAATTTCCGCCTGGACCCGATGCCGGCTGCGACCTGCAAGGCCGAATTCGCGCGCATTGATCCGATCGATCCGGCGCTTGGGGCGCCGCTGCGCGAGCGGCTGAAGCCCGACCAACCCTTCTGCTATGGCCGTAATTACGATGCCGCGCATATGAGTTCACACCCCAATCAGCTGACGCAGTCGATCCGGGTTTTTCGCGGGCCGGTGGAACTCGCTTCCTACGCCTCTGGCGGTGACGTCGCCAACTGGCCCGATGGGGCCGACATTGCCGTCTCGGTGACCACGCGGCTGAAGTCGGGCAAGGTCACGCAGACCTATTCCTGCCAGGGCGAAGCCGACCAATGGCGTTGTGCCGCGAGCTCGAAGATGAGTGATTTTTCCTGCGACATCGCGCAGAAGGAAATCTTCCTCAAGCGCGGCGCCGACGGCATGATGATGCTGGCCAATCCCAACAGCAGCCTGGCGATCGTCGATCTCTGCTCGAAGACCGCTGACGGCAAGACGAAGTCGGACGACAAGGTGTATCGGCTGGAGCCGATGCCGCAATCGGCCTGCGCGCCATAGTCACCGTAGCAGCCATTCGGCAATGAAAATGATGTGTCGCAGCTTTCTTGGTTTTCTGACTTCCTTGCCGTTCATCGGTTTCGCCAACGCCGAAGGCGAAGCTGTCATCGACCATTTGCCGATAATCGAAACCGCAGCCGACACATGATGAGCCGGTCGCAAGCGGGGTACTTGATGATGATTTTGTCGAGGCCGTGCTGGAGCACCTTGATCAGCAGGAGCGGCCAGAGTTGGACGCTTTGTTCAAGCCTTGATTTGTTTCTGTAGACATTTGATTGACTTGCGGGAAGGACCGTAGCAGATCGCGGCAAGATCAATTCCAATGTTCTGTGCCGCCACAGCAGCCAAGTCGCTTTCCGCCAAATGGATCCGTCTGCCGTCCACAAACAAGGGCGCTTCTCCTTCTATTTGATCCAGGCAAGTTACCACGAGCTTGGGAACGATATGGACCTTTCCCTCAGACCGTCGGATGTCGTTCTTTATCGCATTCTTCAGAATATTCACATCGAGAGGGGCTGCCCTTAACCTGCCCTGCCAAGGGTTTTCAATATTGGTGGGATCGAGGATGCTGAAGGCCGCCATGCTCTCACCTTCATGGGCCATCGGGCCCGCGCCATGACGGGTCACATAGGCGCGGGTGGTGTAGAATGTCTCGATCGTTTCAATGCCAGCCTCGGCGGCAACAGCGGCCATGTTGACGAGACCGGTGTTGGATCGCGTCACATAGGGAAACGCTCCGAAATCCTGATCGAGCATCAGGCCCTGGGCGCCTTCGAAGATGACATGCCCTGACAAATCGGCATCGGCGAGAACCGAAAGCGATGCGGCCATGGCTTCGCAGTCCTTCAGATATCGATCAAGCACAGCGTCGTTCATAACGAGCTCGATCTCTTGCCTGCCCAGGATTCCGCCGCCCAAGGCGGCGAGCCTTTGCGGCACCCATTGCAGTCTTATTTTTTCGAGGGCAGGGCGCAGACACTTCGCTGACGCGAGATCGCCGAAACTGAGGGCCAGCTCCGGAACGAGACTTCGTTCTATGGTTTCGCCAAATCCAACGCCGCAACTACCGTGCCTGGCGCTACCGCGCCTCATTTCGACAAACTGGTTCAGCATCATGTCCCAGGGGGTCGTCACCAGGGCGCGTGGGTCGACCGAGGTTCTGACGCATGCACTGATGCTGGCGAGCGTCTCCATTTCGGAGGCAAACAGCAAGGGATGCAACACGAAATGCCGACTCAGATGCGTCGGCACCCCGGCAAGCGAGCCCGAGCCGAAATGGTGGAAGACATGGCGTCGGCCGGCAGGGTCAATAACGGTGTGCCCGGCCTGCGTGCCGCCATTGGTTCTGACCACGACGTCGCCTCCCTGCGCGGCGAGGCAATCCGTCATCAGGCCTTTGCCCTCGTCTCCGTAGCCTGCCCCGATGACAGCTCGGGCCGTCCTTGCCTTGTTCATGATCGTTATCCCTGCGGCCCCAGCCATACTGAGCAGCTTGATCGCGCATGCCGCCGACAAGCGGTGGACATTTTTTGGCGGCATGCGCGTGGATTGTTGTCTTGTTCCGCTATGCCAGGCGTACAGCGCCGGAGGTGCCCAGTGTGGCGATATCCTTGATGGCATTGGCGACCGTCACTGCGGTGCTGCCATTCCATGAGGCCGCGACCGTGGATTTACTTGCCCCTTCCGCGACCTGGATCGTCGAGACGACAGCTTCCGCAAGCTTGGTCACGTCGTCCAGCAGGATGAGACGCTGTGGGAGAAGGGGTTGCCAGGACGCAAATACTCTTGCGAGGCTGCCCTTAGCATAGCCTTCATTTTTCAAAATGACATGAAAGACCTCATAGGTCCGCGACGCCATGGCAATGCACTCAGCGGCACTGACATTTTTTGCCGGCCCGCCGAACACACGGCTAACCTCGCTGCCGCGCATGCCGTCGAGCACCGGTTCGTCGCCGATGGTGAACAGATAGCCTTTCTTGCGGCGCTTTTCCCAGGCATCGCTCACGGTCTTGGTGGCGGCGAAATAGTGGGCGCCGCAATAGGACTCGCCGCTGTTTCCGCCACCGCCGCCCTCGATCCACAGGCTCCGGACCTGATCGGCGAGTTTAATGTCGGCCTCGAACTGCGTTACCTGAAGCGGGGCCTGGTCACATTCGGCATCGCCAACGGCCATCATCATGACATGCGGATCTGAAACGGGCTTTCGGGCGTAGATTTCCTGCGCAAGCGTGTTCAGCCCATCCTTCATCAGCTGGTGTGCGACCATGCCCATCGAGCCTGTTACGTCGGAAGCCAGGATGATCGGGGTCGATGCCGGATTGTCGGCGGAATCCCTGGACTCTCGCACCTGGATCATTTTCGGATCATAAGTCGGGTCCAGTGTGCGCGCCTTGAAAATATGGGCGGCCGATTTGCCGCTCACATGCGCGGTTGCATAGGCATTCCAGTCCGTGCTGCTCCAACGTCCACTACCCATGGTCTTTCTCCTTTGCTGTCAGGCGCCGAAATTCGTCTTTTGGCGATAGATGTCGGCCGCCGTGGTTGAAAACGGTACGAACTTCCTTGGTCCGAATGAGCGAGCGAGGCATTCCTGCCACCGCGTGTAATCCTCATAGGCATGCTGTGCGGGCGGCAGCAGCAGCCAGTCGCGCATCGTTGACGGAATGTCTGGTGCGAGCGCCAGCCCGCCACCGCCAGGGGTGGCAAGCAGGTCGCAGGCCGTTGCCCGGATCAGGCCAAGGTCGATATCGGGGCTTGCCAGTTCACCGTTGAGCATCAGGCGTGGAATGGCCGCAGCGGTTCGTTCCGGTATGGCAGCGGGCCTGGCTCCATAGTGTGTGGCAAAACCCCAGCCGCCGATCAGCATGACCGCGTGCGATTGCGGGTCGACAAAAACCGTCTCGCAAGCGATGGCACAGTGGGCGAGCCCGCGCCAATGCAGGTAGGAGGCGAGGTTAAGCATGCCGGAGACGATCCAGGCGACGTGAACGGGCTCTAGCCTGCCGCCCATGTGACGGAGCAAATCACCCAGCAGAACGGCATCCCTGGGTTTGTCCAACACAGATGCCTTGATGCCGCTTCTGGCCACGACCCGGTCAAAGGCGGGAAGAAATCGCTTCATCTCAGCCGCCATTTCAGGTCCGGCAAAGGCAAGGGAGCGAATATTGGCTGCTTCGGCCTTGACGATATCGCCGAAGGCATCCGGCGCTTCGTAGACGACATGGCTGCGGCCGACCAGAACATCGCCGAGGGGACCGGGTTGTTCAGAGTAAAAGCGCATCCGGCATGTCTTGGCGCCGGCCGCGTGGTAGGTGCGCTCTCTCAGGGTTGGGCGCGCGCCCTGCACGATCCTCAGGGCGGCTTCTCTCAAGCTGGTCAGGTGGGCGAAAATCTGTGCGGCTCGTTCGTCGCAGCAGTGGTCGGGATGCCACGCCGCAGCCAGTTGACGATAGGCTTTGCGGATGGCGATGGCATCGCCTGGAAACAGGGAGCGAGCGTCGCTTGGGCGGATCGTCAAAATTTCACTCGCTGATTTCATGGTTCGTCTCCGTCGCTCTCAGGTCAGATAATACGCGCTGATTTGTAATTTGCAAGTTGCATTTTGCAAATTACAAACTTGATGTTACTGATTTGCTAGACGCAGCGCAGGGGCGGGCTCGAAGAATGCAGGCAGACAATTTCGAGAAGCCGATCGTCACCGTTGATGTGGTCTTGCTGACCATCGTCGACCGCCGCCTTCACGTCGCGCTCGCAAGGCGTCGGGTGCCGCCTTTTGAAGGCGAGGAGGCGCTGATCGGTGGTTTCATCCATGTCGATGAAGACAAGGACGCGGATGAAACCGTGGCGCGCGTGCTCATGGCAAAGACCGGCCTGAAAAAAATCTATTTCGAACAGCTGGCCAGTTTCGCGGGCCTGCTGCGGGACCCGCGAGGCTGGTCTGTTTCGATTGCCTATATGGCGCTGGTTCCGGCGGTTCGACTGGCTGACAGCACTGCTCTCATGTTGAGGCCGGTGGATGAGGTGAGGGGGCTGCCTTTCGATCACAGCGACATTCTGGATGCTGCCGTTGGTAGGCTGCGCGGCAAAGGGGCCTATTCGACCCTTCCCATGCAATTGCTGGGCAGAAAATTCACGCTGCCGGCGCTGCAGGAAGTTTACGAGCAGGTGATGGGGGTAAACCTCGACCCGAGCTCGTTTCGCAGAAAGATCGCTGAACTCGAAGTCGTGGAAGCGACTGACGAATTTGAAGCGCCGGCCCCCCGAAAGCGTCCAGGCAGGCTATACCGCGCCAAGCGAGGTGTGCTGATGTTTGACCGGACCATTTGACGGCATCAAAGCTGAAACTGCGGGCCATGCCGGCTAAGCGAAGGGCACCGCCGTCGTGCCCTTGGGCAGCTTGGCCTCATCGTCGGGCTCGACGTGGATGGTGACGCGCACGGAGGGGATTTCTGCCTTCAGCGCGTCCTCGATGCGGTCGCAGATTACGTGGCTGGCGCCGACCGTCATGTCGGCATCGACGACCAGATGGAACTCGATGAAGGTGGCGCGGCCGGCGATGCGGGTCTTCAGGTCATGCACCTCCAGCGCGCCCTTGCAGTTGGCCGAGATGATGTCGCGGATGCGCATGTGCTCGGCGGTGTCGACGGCGCGGTCCATCAGGCCGTTCATCGACGAGCCGATGACATGCCAGCCCTGCCACAGGATGTTGAGTGCTACGAGGACAGCGAGCGCCGGATCGAGGATCTGCCAGCCGGTCAGGATTGCCCCAACCAGGCCGCCGAAGACGCCGATCGAGGTGACGACGTCGGTCATGATGTGATTGCCGTCGGCGACGAGTGCCGGCGATTTCTCGGCCCGTCCGGCGCGGATCAGCGTCCAGGCCCAGAAGGCATTGATGATTGTGGCGATACCGTTGACGGCAAGGCCGTTCCAGGGCTTTTCAATGGGCGCTGGCGCCTGCCAGGAGCGCCAGACCTCGTTGAGGATCAGCAAAGCCGCGAGCACGATCAGCACGCCTTCGAGCACCGCCGAGAAATACTCGGCCTTGTGGTGGCCGAAAGGATGATCCTGGTCGGCCGGCTTGTAGCTGACCTGGATCGCCCAGAAGGCGGCGCCCGAGGCAATGACATTGACGATCGATTCCAGCGCGTCGGAATAGAGCGCGACGGAGCCGGTCAAGTACCAGGCGGCGGCTTTCAGCGCGAGCACGACAAAGGCGACCACGATCGACCAGAAGGCAAGGTTGGCAACCCTACGCTTCGCGGCCGCCTTGGCTGCGATCGCCATCGTGTTCTCGGCTTCAGCCATCGAGGTCAGGCTGCCTTTTCCTTGGCTTTACGCGGCAAGTGGGCGACGATGTTCTCGATGATGCGCATGCCGGCATTGTGGCCGAGTGTCATGATCGATTCCGGATGGAACTGCACCGCGGCGATCGGCTCCTTGCGGTGCTCGAAGGCCATGATGACGCCGTCCTCCGTCTCGGCCGTGACGATGAAATCATCGGGCAGCCGCACCGGATCGGCAAAGATCGAGTGGTAGCGGCCGACGGTGACTTCCTTGGGCAGACCGGAGAAGATGATGCCGGGCTTCGAGACGCGGATGCGCGAGGGCTTGCCATGCATGGGAATATGCAGCTGGCGCAACTCCCCGCCATAGGCCTCGGCCAGCGCCTGCAGGCCAAGACAGACGCCGAAGATCGGCAGGTCGCGGGCGCGCGCCTTCTTGATGGTGGCGGCGCAATCGAAATCCTTAGGCGTGCCCGGTCCGGGTGACAGCACGACGAGGTCGGGCTTCAGCCGCTCGAAGACTTCCTCCGGCACCGGCGTGCGCACGGTCGAGACATTGGCGCCGGTCTGGCGGAAATAGTTGGCCAGCGTGTGGACGAAGGAGTCCTCGTGATCGACGAGCAGGATGTTGACGCCGTCGCCGACACGCGCGGTGGTGCGCTCGGTGCTGGCGGAATTGCCCATCTTGGCGTCGCGGATGGCGGAGAGCATGGCGGATGCCTTCAGTTCGGTTTCAGCTTCTTCTTCCTCGGGAATGCTGTCGAACAGCAATGTGGCGCCGGCGCGCACTTCGGCAATGCCGTCCTTGATGCGGATGGTGCGCAAGGTGAGGCCGGTGTTCATGTCGCCGTTGAAGTTGACCATGCCAATCGCGCCGCCATACCAGGCGCGCGGGCTCTTCTCGTTCTGCTCGATGAAGCGCATGGCCCACAGTTTCGGCGCGCCGGTGACGGTGACCGCCCAGGCGTGCGACAGGAAGGCATCGAAGGCATCCATGCCTTCGCGCAGCCGGCCTTCGATGTGGTCCACGGTATGGATCAGGCGCGAATACATCTCGATCTGGCGCCGGCCGATGACGCGCACCGAGCCTGGCTCGCAAACCCTGGACTTGTCGTTGCGGTCGACGTCCGAGCACATGGTCAGCTCGGATTCGTCCTTCTTGGAATTGAGCAGTTTCAGAATCTGCTCGCTATCCGAAATCGCATCGTCGCCGCGCTTGATGGTGCCCGAAATCGGGCACGTCTCGACGCGGCGGCCGTTGACGCGCACGAACATTTCCGGCGAGGCGCCGATCAGATATTCGCCTTCGCCGAGATTGATGAAGAAGGAATAGGGTGAGGGGTTGATCGACTTCAGCTTGCGCGAAATCTCGGAGGGCTGTGTCTCGCAGCGCTCGTAGAACATCTGGCCGGGCACGACCTCGAACAGGTCGCCGCGCTTGAAACTATCCATCGCCTTGCGCACCAGATTGGCATATTCGCCGGGCTCGTGGTCACCGCGCGGCGGGATGCGGTCGGCGGTCTTGAACGGCTCGGCGATTTCGTCGCGCGGCAGGCCTTCGGTCGAAAAACCCTCGCCTGAATAGTCGTAGCGGTCGGTCCAGGCCTTGGCCGAATAATGATCGACGACGAGGATCTCGTCGGGCAGGAACAGGACAAGGTCGCGCTGGCTCGGCTTGCGCTCAAGCTTGTAGTCGACCGGGTCGAACTGGAAGGCAAGGTCGTAGCCGAAGGCGCCGTAAAGGCCGAGATTGGCGTCTTCCGCGGTCTTGAACAGGGCCGTGATGGCGCGCAGCACGGTAAACACCGAAGGCACGCGGCTGCGTTCCTCCTCGGTGAAGACCCTTCCGGGCTTGGCGACGTCGAGGCGGATCAGCGTCTTCGTCGTCTCTGCGATGGTGATGTCGGCAAGGCCGCCCAGCGTCTTGCCGATTACCGGCAACAGTGCCTCGCCACGACCGTTCAGCGCCTCGATGCGCATGGCGCGGCCACGTGCGGAGATGACCACCGGCGGATCGATGATGGCGGTGTCCCAGCGCGTGTAGCGGCCGGGATATTCGTAATTCGAGGAAAACACGGCGCCACGGCGCGAATTCAGGCCGTCGACGTAAGCGTCGATCGCGCCTGCATAGGGCCGGTCGTGGCGCTCGCGGGTGATGGTGATGCCACCCCCGGTCACGAAACGTTCAGCACCGTTGTCCAGAACCTGCATCGTCATTGCCGTCTCCATCAGCTTGTTGGGGCAACGGACCCGGGACTGGCTTGGAAAAAACAAATGGCCGCCCGGACTTTCCGTTGCGGCCACCCTCTCTTTTCACGCACGCGCGTTCGAACAGGCCGCTGTCAGCAGGCCCACCACCAAATGGTCTTGGTCGAACGCATGTTCATGGCGAAATCCATAGCGGCGAAAGACCGGATGCGCAACAGGTTTGAAAAGTCTGTCCGTTGGCCGCCGCTTCCCGGGCTCATGGCACATCGTCACAGGCGGCAGTCCCGACTAGGCTGGATATCCAACAACACGAAGACGGGAAAACACCAATGACCGACCAGGCCGAGCGCGCGCGGACCTTCCATTCCCTCCACGTCAAGGGTAACCCGGTCGTTCTCTACAATGCCTGGGATCCGGGTTCGGCCAGGATCGTCGAGAAGGCGGGCGCCAAGGCGATCGCCACGGGAAGCTGGCCGGTGGCGGCCGCCTTTGGCTATGCCGATGGCGAGAAGATTCCGCTGGAGCTGGCGCTCGACAACATCAAGCGCATCGTGGCAGCGGTCGACCTGCCGGTGACCATGGACCTCGAGGGCGGCTACGGGGTCGATCCGGAATTCGTTGCCCGTACGGTAACGCTGGCGTTGCGTGCCGGCGCCATCGGATTCAATTTCGAAGACCAGATTGTCGGTGGCAGCGGCCTGCACGACATTGACGTCCAGGTGACACGTATCGAAGCCGCCGCCGCTGCCGTGAAGGCTTCCGGCATCCCGGCGTTTATCAACGCCCGCACCGACATTTTCCTCAAGGCGAAGCCGGATGCGCATGACGACGAGTTGCTCGACCAGGCCATCGAGCGGGCGCAGGCCTACGAAAAGGCTGGAGCGAACGGCTTTTTCGCGCCGGGTCTTGGTGACGAGGGTCTTATCGAGACGCTCTGCAAGTCGACGAGCCTGCCGGTCAACATCATCGCGCTGGCGCATGTGCCGCCGCGCCAGCGGCTGGCCGAACTCGGCGTCGCCCGCATCAGCCACGGCCCTGTGCCGTACCGGCAGATGGCGGAATGGCTGGAGGCCAAGGCGCGGCTGGCAATCTCGGGTTAGTTCAGTCCTCCAGCGTCCCTGATCTTGCATCGGCGCTCTTCCTGTCGCCGACGAGCTTCAGCAGATCCTCGCCGGCGCGGATGATGCGGCGCGAGCGGCGGGTCAGGATGATGCCGTCCTGCGGCGCGAACACTTCCGCGCGGCCATCAGTCTCGCCTGGCGCGTGGACGATGGTGGCGAGACGATCGCCCCTGGCGACGCGGTCGCCGGGCTTCACGTCATAGAGGACAGCGCCGGCCCGGGGCGACGGCATCATGTCGATGTTTTCCAATGGGGCGACGATGCCCTTGAACGGACCGGGTGCGGGGAGCGCGCTGTCGGTGATCACGCCGCGCGCCACCAGCAGCCGGTAGAGGCCTTCGGCATCAGCGCTAGCCAGCGCGCCATCGACATCGAGGATACCGCGATATTCGACCGTGGTGGCGACGCGGCGGTCGAACTTCGCCACATCGGCGGGAACGTTCTGGTAGGGCATGATCGAGGCGCCCTCGAAGGTGCCGTCGCTGTCTTCGCTCCACAGCACCACCGCATCGATGCCCATGGCGGCGGCGCAATCGGCCATCGCCGGCCACAGGCTGGTGTGGATGTAGAGATAGGCGAGACCTTCGTCGTCGCAGTGCAGGTCGAGCACGATGTCGTGGCCGAGCGAGAGCTGTACCAGGCGGGACTTCAGGCGCTGATCGGCGCCACCGAAAGTGGTGTCGGGCAAGAGCTTGGCGTCGGGTGCGGCAAGCAGCGGAAAGGCGCGGTTGAAATTGGTGCGGGTGCCCAGGTGAAAGCGGCCCTGGTGTTCGCCGAAATGATATTGCGCGCGGCCGATCGGGTTGGCCCAGGGCACGATGGTGATGTTGCCCTTGATGCGGCCCTCGGCCGCGGCCTTGTTCAGCGCCGGCATCAACGCGTCGATGGCGACGACGCCTGGCAACTCGCCGGCGTGGAGGGCCGCCTGCAGATAGGCTGAGGGTGCCGCCTTGTCGGCGCCGGCGAAGCGGAATACCGGGAATTCGTAGGAAACGCCGTCGCTGTCACCGGCGATGCGTTCGATCGATTTCTGCATGACTTCCTCCATCAAGAGCAAGAAGACATGCCCATTTGAAAGTACTGATGTCGATTGGTCCAGCCGGTCGCGCTATGGGCGCAAGGGTGGTCTTTTGCCTTGCTGCATGTCGTTGTCCCAAAACCGCTGCGCACCCTCGATCAAGCCCGTGGACATGCTTTTGGGCGACAGGCAGTTACTCCGCGGCAGCCTGAAGCGGGACAGGTGCCCGCCGGTCCAGCGCTTGCGACAGCACCGCGACGGTGACCGCCAGCAAAGCGAGCACCGCGCCAACCAAAGGCAGGTGGGCATAGGAAACGCCGGAGGACAGGGCCACGCCGCCGATCCAGGCGCCGCTGGCATTGCCGACATTGAAGGCGCCCTGGTTCAGCGTGGCGGCAAGGTTCGGGCCATCGGAGGCCGCCTCGACGACGCGGATCTGCAGCGGCGGCACGACGACGAAGATCAGCAGTCCCCAGAGGAAGACGATGCCGATGGCGACGCTGGCAATGGCGCCGAACTGCATGAAGCCAACGAACAGCACCGCCATCAACAGCAGCGTGCCGATGACGGTCGGCATCAGCTTCCAGTCTGCCAGCCGGCCGCCGATGATGTTGCCGATGGTCATGCCGGCGCCGAACAGCAACAGCACCCAGGTGACCGCTGAAGTGGACAGGCCGGACACGTCGGTGAGGTAGGGCTTTATGTAGGTGAAGACGGCAAACAGGCTGGCCGATGCCAGCGACGCGATCAGCATCGCCAGCCAGACCTGCAGCTTGCCCAGCACCCGCAACTCGCCGCGCAGGCCGCCGCCGCTCGGCTCGGCGACATCTGACGGCACCAGCCAGGCTATTGCCGCGACCGAGATCAGACCGATGCCGACCACGGCGATGAAGGTGGCGCGCCAGCCGAAGGCTTCGCCAAGGGCTGTGCCGGCAGGAACGCCCAGAATGTTGGAAAGCGTCAGGCCGGCAAACATCAGCGCCATGGCGCTGGCGCGCTTGTTGCGCGGCACCAGACTGGCGGCGACGACCGAGCCGATGCCGAAAAAAGCGCCGTGGCCAAAGGCGGTGAAGACGCGCGCCGCCATCAGCGTCCAATAGTCTGGCGCGACGGCGCAGAACAGATTGCCGACGACGAACGAAGCGGTCAGCCCGACCAGCACAGGCTTGCGCGGCAAATGCGCGGTGGCCATGGCGACGATCGGAGCGCCGAAGACGACGCCGAGCGCATAGCCGGTGACCAGCAGCCCGGCCGACGGGATCGATACGCCGAGGTCGGCGGCGACCTCGGGCAGCAGGCCCATGATGACGAATTCGGTGGTGCCGATGCAGAAGGACGCAATGGCAAGCGCAAGGATCGGCAAAGGCATGGGGCGTCCAGACTGAATCGGTTCAATCCAGAGATTGCGCGAGGAGTTGAGCTATGCGCAATGCACATTGCTGCAATGCACCGATGCAGAAAGTCCAGAGCTCGAAAGGTCTCAGACCAGCGGCTTCAACTCCTGCGCAATCGTGGGCAGCAGTTCCGAGACGGTGGGATGGATGTGCACCGCGCGCGCCAGCGTGTCGACCGGGGCCTTGGCGTACATCAAATCGAGCACGCAATGCACCGCCTCGTCGCCACCGGGGCCAAGCACCGAACAGCCGAGGATCTCCCTGGTGTCGGCATCGACGAGGATCTTCATGAAGCCTTGCGTTTCGCCCTTTTCGACGGCGCGTCCGACGCGGGTCATCGGTCGCTGGCCGACCAGCGCGCGGCGTCCGGATTTCTTCACCGCCGCCTCGGTCATGCCGCAGCGGCCGAGCGGCGGGTCGATGTAAAGCGCGTAGGCCTCGATGCGGTCGCTGACTTTGCGCGGATCATTGTCGAGCAGGTTGGCGGCGACGATCTCGTAGTCATTGTAGGAGGTGTGGGTGAAGGCGCCCTTGCCGTTGCAGTCGCCCATCGCCCAGATACCTGGCACACTGCTGCGCAACTGGTCGTCGACGATAACGGCACCACGCTTGTCGACGGCGACGCCGGCTCTGTCGAGGCCGAGATCGTCGGTGTTGAGTGTTCGGCCGAGCGCCAGCAGCACATGAGAACCGACGGTCGGCGGCTTGCCGGACGAGAAGGTCACGGCGATATCGTTACCTTGTTTGGCGAAGCCGATGTCGTCGGCACCGACATGGACCGCTATGCCTTCGTTTTCGAGAATGGACAGGATAGTGGCCGAGACGTCCTCGTCCTCACGGCCGGTCAGGCGTGGGCTCTTCTCGATGACGGTGACGTCCGAGCCGAAACGACGAAACATCTGCGCGAATTCGAGCGAGATATAGCTGCCGCCGACGACGACGAGATGGCGCGGCAGGACATCGAGATCCATCATCGAGGAATTGGTCAGATAGTCGATGTCGTGGATGCCGGGCAGGTCCGGCACCGAGGCGCGGCCGCCGGTGTTCAGGAAGATTTTTTCGGCGGTCAGAAGCTCGTCGCCGACGCGCACCGTGTTGGCGGATTCGAAGCGCGCATGGCCGCGGTAAAGCGTGCATTTGTCCATGCCGGCGATCCAGCTTTCCAGCCCGGTGCGGGAGGCGCCCGACACTTTGTCCTTGCGCGCCTTGATCGCCTTATAATCGACGCTGACGGGGCCACTGAGCGTTACGCCATAGTCGGCGGCGCGCCGCGCCAGATGCGCGGCATAGGCGCTCGCCACCATCGTCTTGGTCGGGATGCAGCCGGTGTTGACGCAGGTGCCGCCGACCAGCTTGCGCTCGATCAGCGCCACGCTCATGCCGGCTGCGTTCAGCCTGCCGGCGAGCGGTGTGCCGGCCTGGCCGGCGCCGATGATGATGGCGTCGAAGCTTTTTGCCGTCATGCCACCGCCGCCACGATCAGCAGGCCGCCGATGATCGCCACCGCGTCCTCGATGAAGGCGGCGGGCGGATCCTTGCCGAAGGCGGCCGCCAGCCGACCGCGCGCCTCGGCACCGCCATACGTGCCGATGACCGCGCCGGTGGCGCCAGCGATCAGGCCGCCGATGGTGGCACCACCGGTGGCGCCGATCACCGCACCGCTGAAGGCGCCCAAGATGATGCGGGCGCCGAATTGCTGCGGCACTTTACGGCTTGGCGTCGACGGCAGCTGGTCGGTGACGAGCTCGACGATGGCGAGGATGGTGAAGATGCCGACAGCAGCCCAATGGCTCATGAAGCTCGCCCAGGTGCCGGCAACCGGCAGCCAGCCGAGCCAGGCGCCCCAGGCGACCGCGGCCGGCGCCGTCATGGCGCGCAGACCGGCAATGACGCCGATCAGAAGTGCAAGAAGATAGAGCATGTTGATCCCCTCGATCACCCGGCCAGGACGGCCTTGAGGCGGCAGGCTACCATAGGTCCGATATTTGACCAGTACTTGGATTGGCGCTTTTCTGCTGGCCGCAACTATGCTTTGCAATGACGTCAATTGGAGACCCCGCATGGCTGGAAGCGAGCGCGCGAAGATGGCGGCCGGCGAATGGTACACTTGCCTCGATGACGAGTTGGAGGCGTTGCGTGTCACCGCGCGCGACGCGGTGTTCGAGCACAACTCATTGCCGCCGAGGCAGCGCGGCAATCTCGGACCGGGCCTCAAGGCACTGCTTGGCAGCGTGGGCGAAGGCGCCCGCATCGAAGCGCCGTTCCACTGCGCTTATGGCTTCAACATCGTTCTTGGCGACGGCGTTTTCCTCAATGCCGGCTGCACCATTCTCGACACGGCGAGCGTGCGCATCGGCAAGGGAACGCTGCTCGGCCCCAATGTGCAGATCTACTGCGCCGAGCACCACAAGGAAGCTGCAGGGCGGCAGGCGGGACTGGAGATCGCCAGGCCGGTCGAGATCGGCGCCAATGCCTGGATCGGCGGCAGCGCCATCATCCTTGGCGGCATCAGCATCGGCGAGGGCGCCATCGTCGGCGCCGGTGCCGTGGTGACGCGCGATGTGCTTGCGAACACCACGGTGGTTGGCAATCCGGCACGTCCGGTCAAGCGCGACTGAATTCCGGGCGCAAGCGATCAAGCGTGCGCCATCCGCTCTTCCCGGTCGGCCCGCCTGGAGAATTCGCGCCGATACTGCACAGGCGATGTCCTGAGCCTTGCGGCAAAGTGCTGGCGCAGCGAGGTGGCGCTGCCGAAGCCGGCTTCGAAGGCGACGATATCCATCGATTTCTCCGTCGCTTCCAGCAGCAGTTGCGCCAGTTCGATGCGCTGGCTGGTCAGCCAATCGCCAAAACTGGTGCCGATCGATTTCTGGAAGCGGCGGGTGAAGGTGCGCCTTGTCAGGCCGGCGGCCTCGGCGACGCTGTCGAGGCTGTGCGTCTCGCCGAGTGTCGCGCGCACGGCGTCGAGGGCCTGGGTGAAGCGGTCGGCGTTGGCGCTTCTTGCCACCGGATGCTCGATGAACTGTGCCTGCCCGCCCTGCCGATGCGGGGACAGCACAATCTGGCGGGCAAGCCGCAGTGCTGCTTCCGCGCCATAGCGGGCGCGCACGATGTGGAGACAGCAGTCCAGCCCGGCGGCGACGCCGGCCGAGGTCACGACATCGCCATTATCGACATAGAGCACCGTGGCATCCACAGCGATGTCGGGATGAAGTTTCTGCAGCCGCTCGGAATAGGCCCAGTGCGTCGCGGCACGGCGTCCCGAAAGCAGCCCGGCAGCGGCGACGGCAAAGGTCCCGAGACACAGGCCGACGATCAACGCGCCGCGCCGGTGCGCCTGGCGCAGCGCCGCCACCAGCAGCGGCGACGGCGGCTCGTCGAGATGATGCCAGCTTGGGACAATGACGATGTCGGCGCCGTCGAGCCCTTCGAGCCCATGCGGCGCCGCAACCGTTAGCCCGGCTTCGGTATGGACGGGGCCGGCCTTAAGCGCACAGATGCGGAACTCGAAGCGCGGCAGGCCGAGCTTCGTCCTGTCCTCCCCAAACACCAGGCATGGCACGGAGAGATGAAATGGGCTGATGCCGTCGAAGGCGAGAACAGCGATGATCTGATCAGTCATGGGAGCTTCCTGCAGGCGAATACGGATTGTCCCAATTCTTTCGAATGATGTCAATCGGGCCACTTTTGGCTGCTCACCGACCGGCCTATCTTCGGCCCATCGCATTCAAGCCGGAAAGGAAACACCATGTCTGACCCAGCCAACACCCCACCGCGCCGCGCGTTGATCGTCGTCGATGTCCAGAACGACTATGATGGCGGCAATCTGGCCATCCAGCATCCGCCGTTCCGCGACAGCGTCGTCAATGTGGCACGGGCCATGGACGCCGCGGCGGCCGCCGGCATCAAGGTCGTGGTGGTCAAGCAGATGGCGCCCGAGACGTCGCCGATCTTCGCCAAGGGCAGTCACGGCGGCGAGTTGCATCCGGAGATCGCCAGGCGCAATCGCGACCACTATGTCGAGAAGATGCTGCCCTCGGCCTTCACCGGCACCGATCTCGAGGCGTGGCTGCGCGCCAATTCCATCGATACGCTTACGGTGGTCGGCTACATGACGCACAATTGTGACCTGTCGACCATCATCCATGCCGTGCATATGGGCTTTGCCGTCGAGTTCCTGTCGGATGCGACCGGCTCGGTGCCTTATGCCAACAGCGCCGGCTATGCCTCGGCCGAGGAGATCCACCGCGTGGTGACGATCATCCTGCAGTCACGCTTTGCGGCCGTGCTCAAGACCGCCGAATGGGTCGAGTGCCTGAAGACCGGCGCCTTGCCGGAGCGCGACACGATCTACGCCTCCAACCAGCGGGCGCTGGCGCGCAGCGCTGCGTAATATCCCTGGAAACAGAAAGGGCGCCGCATCGCTACGGCGCCCTTTCTGTTTGGAATTGAAGGATTTTAGAACAGGCCTTCGATCTGGCCCATTTCGTTGAGGAAGATCTTCTCCGAGGACGGTGCCTTGGGCAGGCCGGGCATGGTCATGACCTCGCCGCAGATGATGACGACGAAGCCCGCACCCGCCGAAAGCCTGACCTCGCGCACCGGCACGGTGTGGCCGGTTGGCGCGCCGCGCAGGTTCGGATCGGTCGAGAAAGAATACTGCGTCTTGGCCATGCACACCGGCAGGTGGCCGTAGCCGGCCTGCTCCCAGGCGTGCAACTGGTCGCGCACCGACTTGTCGGCGATCGCTTCCGAGCCGCGATAGATGCGCTGGACGATGGTGTTGATCTTCTCGAACAGCGGCATCGCGTCGGGATAAAGCGGCGCGAACTGCGAGGCGCCGGATTCGGCTAGCGCCACCACCTTGTTGGCAAGCTCCTCGATGCCGGCCGAGCCCTTGGCCCAATGCTTGCACAGGATCGCCTCTTCGCCCATCGAGGCGACATAGTCCTTCATCGCCTGGATTTCGGCGTCGGTGTCGGAATAGAAGTGGTTGATGGCAACCACCGCCGGCACGCCGAACTGGCGGATGTTTTCGATGTGGCGGCCGAGATTGGCGCAACCCTTTTTCACCGCCTCGATGTTTTCCTTGCCGAGATCTTCCTTCTTGACGCCGCCATTCATCTTCATGGCGCGCACGGTGGCGACGATGACGGCGGCCGCCGGCTTGAGGCCTGCCTTGCGGCACTTGATGTCGAAGAACTTTTCAGCACCGAGGTCGGCGCCGAAGCCGGCTTCGGTGACGACATAGTCGGCGAGCTTCAGCGCCGTCGTGGTGGCGACGACCGAGTTACAGCCATGGGCGATGTTGGCGAACGGGCCGCCATGGACAAAGGCCGGGTTGTTCTCCAGCGTCTGCACCAGATTGGGCTGCATGGCGTCCTTCAAGAGCACGGCCATGGCGCCGTCGGCCTTGAGGTCGCGGGCGTAGACCGGCGACTTGTCGCGGCGGTAGGCAACGATGATGTCGCCGAGGCGCTTTTCCAGATCCTTGAGGTCGGTCGACAGGCACAGGATCGCCATGACTTCGGAAGCGACGGTAATGTCGAAGCCGCCCTCACGCGGAAAGCCGTTGGCGACGCCGCCGAGCGAACAGATCATCTCGCGCAGCGCCCGGTCGTTCATGTCCATGACGCGGCGCCAGACAACGCGGCGGGTGTCGATGCCGAGCTCATTGCCCCAGTAGATGTGGTTGTCGATCAGCGCCGAAAGCAGATTGTGCGCGGTGGTGATCGCGTGGAAGTCGCCGGTGAAGTGGAGGTTCATGTCCTCCATCGGCACGACCTGTGCATAGCCGCCGCCGGCGGCACCGCCCTTGACGCCGAAATTCGGACCGAGCGAGGCTTCGCGGATGCAGACGATCGCCTTCTTGCCGATGCGGTTGAGGCCGTCGCCGAGGCCGACGGTGGTGGTGGTCTTGCCTTCGCCGGCCGGGGTCGGGTTGATGGCGGTGACCAGGATCAGCTTGCCGTCCTTGTTGCCTTTCACCGATTTGATGAATTCGGCGGAGATCTTGGCCTTGTCGTGGCCGTAGGGCAGCAGATGTTCGGTTGGAATGCCGATCTTCTGGCCGATCTCCTGGATCTGCTTTTTCTTGGCGGCGCGCGCGATCTCGATGTCGGACTTCACTTCGGCCATGACGGCTTTCCTCTGGATTGGACGGTGGAGGGGACGGGGTTGATCTCACTCGCAAGCAGGTTGGAACCGGGCGCGCGGGCATGTTCTAACCCTGTCGCTGCCGTGGCGTCAACTTCCATGCAACTATGTTTCCTATAGAGAAAATTCTTTTGCGGCCGGCCGACCTGTCCTCGGTTCTTTCTGGCTCCGCTTGCCGCGCCGTATAGAAGCCAGAGCAAGGGCGCTTCCGCCGTCTCAAAACAGCCGCACAATGCACGGAATGCGACAGAGGCGACGACGCAAATCCGCCATCGCCTGGGCCGAAGCCCAAAGGGTTACTGCGTCAGCACGTTGCTGATTTCGACCATGTTGGAGCGCACGCGCAGGATGTAGAAGCCCATCGTCGTCAGATGCGTCGGCAGCAGCCAGCCATCCTCGCGGCCATTGGCGATGATGAAGGGCTGAATGCGCAGCGCCGAGACGAATTGCGCGTCCATCGTATCCCACAGGCTCTGCAGGTGCTTTTCCTTGATGACGTCCTCGAAATCGGCCTGGGCACCCTTCATCAGGCCGTAATAGGCATAGAGCTGGCCGTAGGCGAACCAGTAGCGGTCGTCGGCGCGGGTGTCGAACCAGCCATTGTTGTGGTTTTCGGCACGCTCCTTGAGGATGGCCGAGGTCGAGCCGATGTCCGACGCGATACGGTCGATATACTGCTTCAGATTGTCGGCGCGGGCATCGAAAGTGGCCTGGCAGGTGGCCAGCCGTGCGTTGAACGAGCGCAGCTTGCGCACCGCGTCACGATAATAGCTCGGCGTCGGCGTCTTCGGACCGAACGGGCTGACGCCGAAATACCAGGTGTATTCGTCGAACTGCAGATTGCCGCGCGCATCCTGCAGGTCAGCGTCGATTTGCGAAGTCGTGCGCACGCGGCCGAGATTGTCGGCAAGCTCGGTCGCCGTGCGCCGCACCGCTTGGTTGATGCCGCGCTGGAACGAGGCCTTGTTGTCCATCCATGGTGTATCGTCCCAGTCGATGCCGAACAGGCCGACCTTGTAGAGGATCATCGACGAGACCCAGGCATTCTGGTTGACGTTGAAATCGGTCAGGTCTGCTGCCACCTGGGCGATGCCCGAGTTGCCGCAAGTCTTGGCCGTATCGGTGCCCGCACCGGCGGCCACCTGCTCGCCGGCGGAGATATTGCGCTTCTCGAACGTGTAGGTGTCGGGATAGTTCGGGTTGAAATTGTTCCACCACTGGGTGGCATAGAAGAAGTTGGCGTAGAGGCCGATCAGCACCAGCAGAGCCAGTCCGACCACGGCCTTGAGGATCCAGCCGCGCTGCGTGTACCAGCGGCCGGCCCATAGGAACGGCCACAGGATGACGCCGATCAAAAGGCCGATGCCGCGGCCGATCCCTTGGAAAATCCGGGTGAAGAAGTTCACGATCGGATCGAGCATGGCTGTGTCATCCCCTCAAAGCATGATGCCAAAAAGTTGCAGACTTTCTGGATAAAATCATGCGCCAAACAATAAGTTAGAACGAAATGACGGTTCATTTCGTTCTAGTCAGTCAGGCCGTAGAGGCGTGTGCGAAACGCCACCTTGTCCTTCAAATATGTGGTTTTCAGAACGTCCACAACATGCGATCGCCAGGCGTCGCTGAAGCCGTCATAATCCTTGTAGAAGCCGTCCTTGTTGAAGATGTAGCGCGAGACGAAGTCCGACGGCACGAAATCCGAGATCAGCCGGTTGGTCAGCCAGGCGTCGGGATGGTCCGGCTTGGCGCGGATCACCAGGAAGCGCTGCTGCGGGAAAACATCGTCGATCTTGAGGTGGCCGAGCTGGGCGATCTCGCGCTTGGCGGCGTTGAGGAAGGGGAAATTGCCGTCCTTGGTGATCAGGTCGGCATGGCTCTGGATCCAGGTCTGCAGCCAGACCTTGTCGACATCGGTCAGATTGCGGTCCGGCTCGGCGTCACGGATCAGCGCGCGCACCACCATCTCGGCCCGGTGTTCGAGATAACCCGAGGCTTCGACCCAGGAGGCACGCGGCAATTCGATGCGGCCGGTGGAGGCCAGGAACTTGAACACCTTGTCTGCGTCGTTGATCGAGAGGTAGCTGACCTGCCATGGCCGCGAGCGGCGGAAGCCAGGGGCCGACGGATCGCTGATCACCGTCGTCATGTCGGGGTCGACGAACACGTAGAGCCCGCCGAAATGGCTGGTCCAGTAGGCGTTGTGACGGAAGATCACCTGGTCGGGCACCAGCGCATTTTCGCGGATATCGCCGCAGATTTTCGCCAGCTCCACCATGCGGGTCAGCATGGCATTGTCGCGCCAGGCGTCGGGTTCCTGCTTCAGCCGGTCGACAAGTTTGCCGAGTTCGGCGGCCTTGCCCAGCACATCCTCCGCCGACAGCACCTTGAACTCGACCTGGTTGATCGACAGCAGGTCCTCGATGTCGTTGACCTTGGGAACGGAATCCTCGATCTCGCCGTAGATGACGTCCTTGATGGTCAGCGCGTCGATGGCGCGCTGGTTCTTGGACATGAACTCGAACATCAGCAGCGAGGTGTTGGAAAAGGCGGTGTGCACCACCGGCAGGTCGATCTGCGACGGCGTCAGGATGATGAAGCGGCGGTTGACCTCGTCAGGGTCGAGGTAGTCCGGGTCGCCGCATTCGTCGGCGATCTCGGGCGAGAAACCGGTGCGGTCTATCTGGAAACTTTTCAGCTTGGTGGGCTTCTTGCCGAACGCGGCCAGCGCCTTGTTGTAGCGATCGATCAGATGCGGCTCGTCGACGGTCAGCAGCCGGCCATAGATGAGTTCGTTGTCGCGCAGAAGGTCGGGTTTCTTGGCTGCGTGCGGCGCGTCTTCCACCGTCGACGAAGGTCTACGCATTCCAATTGCCCTTCTTCTTCATCTCCTCCATCTCGCGCGCCGCCCGTTCCCGCAGCCGTGCGTCGCGCAGAAGCTTCTCCACCGCGGCATCGTCGGATTTGTCGGAATAGCGGAACTCCGAGTCGGCGTAGCGGTTGATCTCCTGCATGACCATGTCCATCGAAAACGGCCCGCGCAGTTCCTCGATCATGGCTTTCTTCTCGTCATAGCCCTTGTGCATGAAGGCTTCGGGTTTCTCGAACCAGTCGTCGGGAAGCTCGATGTCCATGGCCCGCATCTTGATGGCGTCGGTGACGTTCTTGATGGCGCGGCCGGTGAAGCGGGGTTCGGCATCCTTGATCAGGTGCAGATAGGTGCCGATATCGGCCATGGTCTTGGGCGCGCCATTCTCCTTCATGTAGCGCTCGTAGACCTTCATCAGCCCGTCCTCTTGCGGCTTCTCATGCTCCTCATAGGCCTCGGTCACGGCGCTCTGGATCTCCTGCGCGGCGTAGAGTTCGTGCTTGCCCAGAGGGATCTCGTGGTTCTTGCCGGCCAGCAGCACGAAGATGTCGATATAGTCGTCGCGGGTCTGCGGTCCGTCGACCAGCCAGCGAGCGCCGGCACGCTGGCGCAGCGCGTCGTCGACATTTTCGGGATAGTTGGAGAACATGCCGAACGAGCAGTTGCCGCGCACCACGGTTGATGCGCCGGCGAAGGCATCCATCAAGACGCCGGTGATCTCCTGCTGGCCGGCCGAGGCGCGGTCGTCGGAACGTCTAGCGGCCACCTGGTCGATGTCGTCGATGGTGCCGAAGCCGATGACGCGGGGATTGAGCACATTGTTGATGAACTGGCGGCAGTTCTGGCCCGACTTGCCCTGATAGGACGAGATCTGGTCGACGCCGAAATTCTCATAGGCGAAGGGATAGCCGGCGACCTGGCAATAGCCGTTGACGAGGCCGGCGATCATCTGGATCAGCGTCGTCTTGCCGGTGCCGGGCGCGCCGTCGCCGATGAAGGTGAACAGGAAGCCGCCGAGTTCGACGAAGGGGTTCAGCTCGCGCTCGAAATCATACGCCATCAGCATCTTGGCGAGCTTGACCGACTGGTATTTGGCGATGTGGTTGCCGACGACCTCTTCCGGCTTCTTGAAGGTCATCACCAGCGGCTTGGAGCGCTTGCCCGGCGCGACGTCGAAGCCATCGAGGGTGAAATCGTCGGCATCGATGCGGATATGGGCGTTCTCGAACGGGCCGATGCCGTCGAAGCGGCCTTTTCTGGCCAACAGCCCGTCGATGGCGACGCGGGCGAAAGCGCGTGCCCGCGTGCCTAAGTCGGCATCGTCCTTCGAGCCCGCTATTGCCTTGTCGAGGCCGGCGAGGATCGACTTCACCGCGTCCTGCGGCGTGTCGAAGAGAAAGTCCGGCTCGGGGATGTCGTTGGGCGCCTCGCCATCGCTGTCGATCAGCTGGAACAGATAGGAAGCGAGGCTGAAAGCCGAAATGTAGGCCGAGGCCGACAGGAGTTTCTTGAAGGCGGAGGCTTCGTCGCCTTCGAGCGGGGCGCGGGTGTTTTTCGCCTGCAGGCTTTCGAGGTCGGAGCCTTCGGCAAAGACATCCGATACGGCGAGTGCAATCGCCGTGCCGCGCCGGGCGCGGAACAAAAGCGTATGCTGCGGTATGGTGAGCAACTGGTCGTCGGGATGGACGGCGCCGACGGTCTTCGTCAACTCGACCTCGCGGGTGCGGCGCACCGAGCCGACCGAGACGGTGGAGACGAAGCGGCGGTTGGTGCCGGCCAAGGCCGTGCCCGATTCGCGTGAGGGATCCTCCAGCACGACGATGCGGGTGATAAAACTCTGCGCGGTGGCGCGGTGCTTCTCGATCGCTGCTTCCGGGATGGTGGTCAGGCCGGTGTCCATGAAGTGTGCTCCGTGGTGTTACGGTCAGACGTCTGAAATGACCTGCCCGTTGGACAGGATGTGGACCTTGTAGCCGGCAAAGATCTTCTGTGCCTCGCCGGCGGCGTAGAGCGCCTGATAGGCCTCGTGCGGGATCAGCGCGTGGTTCTCGTAGCTCGACACGCCCTGGCGCGCGGCTTCCAGATCATCGGTGTTGATGAAGAATTCCTGCGTCGTCTTTTCGCTGGAAAACAGTCCCTTGCGGCCGGGCTTTTCGCCCTTGGAATAGACCTCCTGGATGGTCCAGGTCAGCAGCCAGGCGTTTTCCGGCTTGCGCACCTTGGCCAGCACCTCGGTCACAGTCGAATTGTTGTCGGTAATGCCGGCCGAATAGAAAGGGCCGAGCACGACGCGGCGCAGCTGCTTGGGATGCAGCGGTTCGAAATCCTTGTCGAGGTTGACGGCGATGGTCGCCGGCGACAGCGTGTAGGCGGAGTTCTTCTCGGTGAAATCGTCGAAGCGGTGGGCAAGCTCGGGATTGAGCAGACCGTCGACCGGCAGCGGGATGTCGACCTTGTCGTTGAGCTTGCCGTTGCTGTCGACGAGCTGGCGGATCATGCTTTCCGAGGAATCCTCCACCGTCACCATGTAGACCAGGGGCAGGTTGGCACTGCCGTCGAAGGTCGCCCAATGGACGAGATAATAGGGCCGCGCCGTCTTCGGATTGACCGAGACCTTGGCTGTCTGCGCCAGCGTGAACGGCCCGAAAGTCTGCTCGCTCTTGACGTCCTCGAGATAGAGCCGCTCGGCCATCGACTTCTGCAGCGCCTCGGGGAATTCCTTGTGGCGCAGGATGAAGTCGGCCATCTCCTCGCGCAACTCGCCGGCCAGCGGGATGTTGGCAAGTCGCGCGTCGGCCTGGCGGCGGTCGTTTTCCAGTTCGAGCAGGTTCTGGAACACCGGGAAGCCGCTTTCGGCGCGCGAAATGCGGAACGTGTCCATGAAGCCCAGCCGGTTGCGCCAGCAGGAGAAGGACTTGTCGAGCCGGGCGATGTACTCGGCAACGATCTTGGCGACGATGCCGTGCCGGTAGAGCGGCGAGCGGTCGTCGCGCATGAACACTTCAAGGCCGCTGAGCGCGGCCGTGATTGCCGAGAAATACCGCGCCGCCGCGTCGTTTTCGGGGGTCATGCTGTCAGCCCTGGGATTGTCGCACCGGTGCGCGCGGCAATTATGACTGCACGTAGTTGGCCGAATTGTGCTTCTTCAGCACCTCGTCGAAGCGGCGGGCGAAGGCATCGTCGGCCAGCTTCTTGCGGCGCTGGATATCGGCGCTGGCGACCATGTTCTTCTCGTGCATCTCGAGCAGGTCGCCGATGTGCTTTTGCGAAGCCGCACCAATGCCGGCCATGGTTTCTTCCGCCGTGTTGTCGACCTGGCTGCCCAGCGTGTTGATCTTGTGGGCGACGTCCTGCTGGGCTGCGGTCTTCAGCGAATCTTCCAGCGCTTTGTAGAGCACGATGCGCTGCTCGGTATCGATGGTCAGCTTGTTGATCAGCGTCGACTGCGCGGCGATCTGGTTGTTCAGCGAATCGACGAAGGTCTGGAACATCGAGGTGTAGCGCTCCAGCGTCTGGCTTTCGGCCAGCAGTTCCTGTTCCTTGGCCTGCTTCTCGTTGTATTCGGTGGCGAGCTGGGAGCGTTCGCCTTCGAGCTGTGTGCGGTCCTTCTGGTTCGTCGAGGCGGCGATCTTGTTCTCGATGTCGAGCAACATCGGGTTGAGTTCCTCGATGCGCTTCTGCACGGCTTCAAGGTTGGACATGGTGGTCTTGCGGCGCTCGATGACCTGCGACAGGCTGGCCTCGGAGGTCTTGTAGCGCTGGTCGAGAACCTCTTTCTGCGCCTTGAGGATGCCGACGATGGTGTCGGACTTGGCCAGCAGTTCCTGCAGATTGCCGGCCAGCGACATGTTGCGGACGCGGTCGGTGCGCATGCGCTGCTTGCGCTGCGCCGAAAAGATGCCGACGAAATTTTCCCAGCCGGAATAGTTCTTCATGCTCTCGAACTCGGCGCCGAAGACATTGGTGGCGTCCTCAAGGCCGATGATCAGGTCGGCGATGTTGCCTTCCATCACCTTCTGCTGCTTCAGCACATCCTCGATGCGGGCGTTCTCGATGTCGAAATTGGCGTCGCCGATCTTCTTGTCCGCGGTGGCAAGCGTGTCGAGCACGGTGCCGGACTGC
Source organism: Mesorhizobium sp. P2_E9 (assembly GCF_056403815.1). Taxonomy (NCBI): domain Bacteria; kingdom Pseudomonadati; phylum Pseudomonadota; class Alphaproteobacteria; order Hyphomicrobiales; family Phyllobacteriaceae; genus Mesorhizobium; species Mesorhizobium sp. P2_E9. The sequence goes on along the minus strand of NZ_JBFUET010000013.1, from coordinate 155,658 downwards.
TCGATCTTGGTGCGCATGTCCTGGACGACCTGCTTGGTCTTGGCAATTTCGGCATCGAAATTCTGCAATGTCGCCATAGGGGCCTCCCGCTTCGGCTTCCGATCGCTGGTTGCGAACAGCGGCGAATATATGTGGGGCATCCGGGGATTGAAAGACGTGAAGATAGAGGCGGCGTGAAAACAAAAGAATCCGCCAAGGCCTTGAAAGACAATGAAGGTGGGGTCATGGCGTGATTAGCCAGCCGGCTTGGTTTAGTTCAACTGTCATTGAACTTTCATGCCGGCAAAGCAACCGGTTCCCGTCGACGCGGAGATGCTGAATTCGGCAGGAAATTGAACCCGTTGCAGGCAAAGCCAGCGCCGTCATGCGGCGCACTGGCGCTCACTCAGGGCTTCGGATCGGCCTTCAGATAAGCGATGACATTGGCGATATCGTCGTCATTGGTCAGGCCGCCAAAAGCCATTTTGTTGCCGGGAACCTTGAGCTTGGGAGCCCTGAGATATTCGGCAAGATTTGCCTCGTCCCAGACGAGACCGGCCGCGCCCGCAGCCTTCATTGCCTCTGAATAATGGCCAAGGAAGCTCTCGGCCGTACCGGCGGTGCGGCCGACGACACCCTGCAGATGCGGGCCGACCTTGTCGCGGTCGCTGGCTGCTTCATGGCAGGCGATGCAGCGGTTGAAGACGTGCTTGCCCTGCGCGGGGTCGCCGCCGGCATGTGCGGCAATGGAGGTGGCAAGGAGAAGAAGGGCGGCTGAGGAAACGGCTCGAAGCATGGCTGACCCCGGAGAGCTCTGGCTGACGGCCTTATAGGACCGAGCCCTTAACAAACGCTGCATCGTGGCGGATTGGCAAGGCCTGGACGATGATCTCAGGCCTGCTGCGCGAGGTCGCGGCGCAGGAAGTCATGCAGCCGATCGACGGCCGGTGTCGTCGACACCGGGTTGCGCAAAATGCCGATTTCGAGATCCGGCAGCACGGGAAGCCCTTCATTGCCGCCGATGATGCGCAGCGATGGCGGCACGCTGCGCTGAGCGAGACCTGCGACCGCGAGCCCAGCCTGCACGACCGCGATCAGGCCAAGCAGCGAGGCGCTGGAATAGGTGCAGCGGTAGGACCGGTCGGCTTCGCCAAGTGCCTGCAGGACGTTCATCCTGGCGGCGCAGCCGGGCTCGAACAGCGCGACGGGCAAGGGATCGGTCTGCCACGCGACATGGTTTGGCGAGGCGACCCAGACGAAACGTTCCAGCCGGATCACCTCGAGCGCCTGCTCCGGCAAACGGGTGACGATCGCCAGATCGAGCCGCCCTTCCGCCAGGGTTTTCACCAGCGCGGTCGATTGTTCGCAGATCAATTCCACCGTCACCAGCGGATGATCCTGGGCGAAGCGCGACAGGACCGGCGGCAGCAGGAAGGCCGCATAGTCGTCCGGTACGCCAAGGCGCACGCTGCCCGTCTCCTTCGGGCGGGTGACGCTCGCCCAGGCCTCATCCGACAGCTTCAACAGCCGGCGTGCATAGATGAGAAAATCCTCGCCGATGGCGTTGGGGGTAACGGTTCTCGGTCCTCGCACCAGAAGCTGGTTGCCGACCATCTCCTCCAGCCGCTGCATCTGCATGCTGACCGCCGACTGGCTGCGGCCGACCCGGGGTGCCGCATTGGACAAGCTGCCGCTCTCGACGACGGCGACGAAGGTTTTCAGCAAATTGAGGTCAAGTGGAGCAGCCATGGTGCTATCAGCATATCGAATAGCTAGGTCCAAATCTATTCGCTTGTTTGAAAGCTATCCTGCTGGCCAGATGGGTCTCGTCGTCTGAGGATCGTCGATGAAGGACCTGCCCACCTCCCGTTTTCCGGCCGCGAGTCTGGCCTTTGCGATGACGATCGCCGGCACGGTTGGCGCCTTCGTGACGGAAGCGGGGCTTCATCCCGTGACGATCGTGTTCTGGCGCTGCGTCTTCGGCGCCATGTTCCTCGGCGCATGGTGCTTTCTGCGCGGCTATCTGCCGGACCGCACCCTGTCCCCGACCCGCCTCGCGCTGGCCGCACTTGCCGGCGCCTGCATGGTGCTGAGCTGGACGGCCTTCTTCGCCGGCTTCGCCATGACGTCGATCGCCACGACGACGATCGTCTATCACGTCCAGCCCTTCTTCGTGGTCATCATCGGGGTGGTCTTCCTCAAGGAGCGCATCTCGCTCGACCAGATTCTGTGGATGCTTGGCGCGTTCCTTGGCGTCGTGCTGGCCAGCGGGCTGGTGGTTTCGCCTGCTCATGCGCAGGCCAGCACGACATGGGCGCTGGGCATCGCGCTGACGCTGGTTGCCGCGCTGCTCTATGCGGTGGCGACGATCCTCGCCAAAGGCCTGGGCCAGCAGCGCGCGGAGGTCACGGTGCTTTGCCAGACCATCGTCGGGATTGTCATGCTCGCGCCTTTCGCCGGGATCGGCCAGCCTGTTCCCGCGCATTCATGGGGCTGGCTGATCAGCATCGGCGTGCTGCACACCGGCATTGCCTATGTGCTGATGAACTCGGCCTTTCCGCGCCTGACAACGCCGGTGATCGGCATCATCACCTTCATCTATCCGGTCGTTGCCATTATCATCGACTGGGCGGTCTACGGGCATCCGCTCGGGCCGGCACAGGCCGCCGGCATGGTGCTGATCGCCGTGGCGACGCTCGGCGTCCGGCTGGGATGGCGGTTTTCGCGTCGGCGTGTCTCGGCGGCCGGACGCGAATCGCGAGTCAGGATTTCATGAAGCCGATGAAATCGTCGGGCGCGGCGCGGCCCATTTCTTCCTCCCAGTGACGGCGGCAGAGCGAGACATAGACATCCTTGCCGATCGCCACCTGTTCGCCCTGGCGGGCCACCTTGCCATCGGCGCCAAGGCGCACGACCATCGTTGCCTTGCGGCCGCAGCGGCAGATGGTGCGCACCTCGCGCAAATCGTCTGATATCGCCAGCAGCGCACGCGAGCCGGAAAACAGCTTGCCCTGGAAATCGGTGCGCAGGCCGTAGCACATCACCGGGATGTTCAGCCGATCGGCGATGCGGGCCAATTGCCAGACCTGCTCTTCCTCGAGAAACTGCGCCTCGTCGACGAAGACACAATGCACCGTCGTATGGTCGTGATGTTCGGCGACGCGGGCGAACAAATCGTCGCCGTCGCGGAACATCTCGGCCTCGGTCTCCAGCCCGATGCGCGATGAGATCAGGCCGCTGTCGCCCTTGCGGTAGTGGCCGGCGACGAACAGCATCGTCGTCATGCCGCGCTCGCGATAATTATACGACGCCTGCAAGAGCATCGTCGTCTTGCCGGCATTCATCGTTGCGTAGTGGAAATAGAGCTTGGCCATGCCGCTCTTTTAAGCCGACTTGCCTCCGCGCGGGGAGGGCCCGTCACCGCATTCCCCCGAAAAAGCAGCCTTGCATAACAAAAGCGTCAACCGTGTCGCTGATTGGCCAGTCCGCGCCGTTGATCGTGATTGCCTTAACGCTTGAATCCACACCAGAATGGTGTTTGGCTGACGAAACAAGGCGGGCAGAGAAACCGTAACTACGCTTCGCCAAAGAATCACAATGGGAGACTAACTATGTCGCGTATGAATTCCTTCGCCGCCGGCCTCGGCCTGGCGGCTTTGTTGTCCACGAGCGCCGCCTTCGCTGGTGACGCCGCAAGCTGCAAGACCGTGCGTCTTTCCGATGTCGGCTGGACCGACATCCAGGCCACCACCGGTGTTGCCTCGGTGCTGCTCACCGCGCTCGGCTACGAGCCGAAGGTGATCCAGCTGTCGGTGCCGGTGACCATGGCGTCGCTGAAGAACAAGGATCTTGACGTCTTCCTCGGCAACTGGATGCCGTCGATGACCAACGACATCAAGGATTATACCGCCGATGGCTCGGTCGAGACCATCAGCACGAACCTCACCGGCGCCGGCTACGGCATCGTCGTGCCAACCTATGTCGCGGATGCCGGCGTCAAGTCGCTGACCGACCTTGGCAAGTTCAAGGACAAGTTCAACGGCAAGATCTACGGCATCGAGGCCGGCAATGACGGCAACCGCATCATCCTCGACATGATCAAGAATCCCGCCGACAAGCTCGACGGCTTCGAGCTGGTCGAATCCTCGGAGGCCGGCATGCTGACGCAGGCCGAGCAGTCGATGAAGAACAATGAGTGGATCGCCTTCCTCGGCTGGACGCCGCATCCGGTGATGGGTGCGATGAAGATCACCTATCTCGACGGCATGGGCGACAGCGGCTTCGGCGCTGCCACCGTGTTCACCAATGTGCGTAAGGGCTACACCACCGAATGCCCGAATGCCGGCAAGCTGATCGCCAATTTGAAGTTCAATCTGGATATGGAAGGCCAGATGATGGACGCGATCCTCAAGGGCGGCGATGCCACCACGGTGGCGACCGATTGGCTGAAGAAAAATCCGGGCGCGGTAGCCCCCTGGATCGCCGGCGTGACCACCTTTGACGGTGGCGACGCGGCAGCGGCCATCAAGACCGCTCTCGGAAGCTGAGCCGACTGAATTCGGCAAGGCCGAACCAGGAAGGGCAGCCATCTTAGAAAAGGCTGCCCTTTTTCATATCCTGTGACAAGATGACGTTGCGCGAGCCGAGAGCAGGGCGGCTCCTGGACGAAGAGGGGTGAAATGGATCCGATTTCGCAATTCATGGTCGATCACAAGATCCCGATAGGGGCCTGGGGAAAGGCGTTCTTCGGCTTCCTGACCGACAATTTCGACACCATCTTCAGGGCCTTCTCCAATGGCCTCAATTTCCTTCTCGACGGGCTGGTCAACATCCTGCTGATGGTGCCACCGGTGCTGCTGGCGCTGGTCATCGCTGTTATCGCCTGGCTGCTGCAACGCTCACGGCCGCTGGCCATCGGCGTCTTCCTCGGCCTGATCTTCATCATCAACCAGAACCTGTGGAAGCAGACGGTGCAGACGCTGGTGCTGGTCGTCGCCGCAGCCGCCATGGCGATGGCCATCGGTGTGCCGCTCGGTATCTGGGCGGCGCACAAGCCGAAGGTCTACCGGATCATGTTGCCGGTGCTCGATTTGATGCAGACGCTGCCGACCTTCGTCTATCTGATCCCGGTGCTGACGCTGTTCGGACTGGGCAATGCGCCCGGCCTGATCGTCACCATCATCTTCGTCATTCCGACTGCGGTCAGGCTCACCCATCTCGGCGTCGTTTCGGTGCCGAAGTCGATCGTCGAGGCCGGCGAGGCCTTCGGCGCCACCAAGAGCCAACTGCTGTGGAAAGTCGAATTGCCCTCGGCGCTGCCGACCATCATGGCCGGCCTGACGCAGTCGATCATGTTGTCGCTGTCGATGGTGGTGTTTGCAGCGCTGATTGGCGCCGGCGGCCTCGGCACCGAAATCAACCGGGCGCTTGGCTCGCGCCGCATCGACCTCGGGCTTGAGGCGGGCCTCGCCATCGTCGTACTCGCCATCGTGCTCGACCGGATGACCCGCATTGCCGTTGGAGGCAAGAAATGACCGTCGCCGTTGATTTCAGGAATGTCGATATCGTCTTCGGCGCCGATCAGGCTGGATCGCTGGCGATGATCGACAAGGGTGCCACGCGCGCCGAAATTCTCGAGAAAACCGGCAATGTGCTGGGTTGTGCAGGCGCCAGCCTGACCGTCAACGAGGGCGAGATTTCCGTGCTGATGGGCCTGTCCGGTTCGGGCAAGTCGACGCTGCTTCGGGCGGTCAATCGGCTGAACGTGGTGTCGCGCGGCCAGGTGCTGGTCAAGGACGGCGACAAGACCGTCGACGTCGTCACCTGCGACGAGGCGACCTTGCGGCGGCTGCGGCAGAAGCAGGTGGCGATGGTGTTCCAGCAGTTCGGCCTGCTGCCGTGGCGCACGGTGGAGGAAAATGTCGGCCTCGGCCTCGAACTCGCCGGCGTACCGGAAGCCGAGCGCAAGGAACGCGTGCACCGCCAGCTCAAGCTGGTCAATCTCGACCAATGGTCGAAGAAATATGCCCACGAGCTTTCGGGCGGCATGCAGCAGCGTGTCGGCCTGGCGCGGGCGTTCGCCACCGAGGCGCCGATCCTGTTGATGGACGAGCCATTCTCTGCGCTCGATCCGCTGATCCGCACCAAGCTGCAGGATGAATTGCTGCAGCTGCAGGCCGAACTGAAGAAGACCATCATCTTCGTCAGCCACGATCTGGAAGAGGCGCTGAAGATCGGCAGCCACATCACCATCATGGAGGGCGGCCGTATCGTCCAGACCGGCGCGCCGGAAGACATCGTGCTGCGCCCCGCCAACGATTACGTCCGCGATTTCATCGCCAATGTGAACCCGCTGTCGGTGCTGACCGCCTGGAACGTCATGCGCGACCGCCGCGACCTCGAACATGGCGACAATGGCTGGGTGTGGCTCGACCGGCGCAAGACGACGCGCTTCAAGATCGACGAGCATGGGCTGGTGGCAGCGGCCGAACGCGACGGCAAGCCGGCGGTGTGGGTCTCCTGCGCCGATGTCGAGGCCCAGCCGGAGGAAACAGCGCAAGTGTTCTGGGCCAATCCCGGCACCTCGCTGAAAACCGTGATGCTCGCCATGCACCGCTCGCAGACGGCGCCCGTCGCGCTGTTCGACGACCAGTCGCGCTTCGTCGGCGCCATCGGCATCAGGGATGTGCTGAGCGCGGTACTGAGAAGGTAAAGCGGTTCAGGCAGCCAGCGGCAGGCGCAGCTCAGTCAGCAGCCCGCCGTCCGGATGGTTGGACAGGCGGATCTCGCCGCCGGCGGCACGCGCTATGTTGCGGGCGATGGTGAGGCCGAGGCCAAGACCACCGGTCTGGCGGTTGCGGGAATGCTCGAGGCGCACGAAGGAACCGAACACGGCATCGATCTGGGCCTGCGGTATGCCCGGTCCTTCGTCGCGGATGGTGAGCGTGATCGTGCCGTCCGAGCGGTGCAGGCTGAGATGCGCCTTCTTGCCGTAGGTGACCGCGTTCTGCACCAGATTGGTGACGCAGCGTTTGAGCGCCACCGGCCGCGCGATGCAGATTAGGCCGCGCGAACGGGTATCGTCATTGTCGAACGAGACCTCCGGATAGGGGTCGGCGATCGATTCCACCAGCGACCAGAAATCGATGCGCTCGGTCTTTTCCTCGTTGACCTCGAAAGTGGCGAAGTCGATCACGGAACTGGCGATGCTCTCGACATCGGCAAGATCGTGCGCCAACGCCTCGCGAACCGCCGATTTGCGCAACAGTTCGAGCCGCAGCCGCATGCGCGTCATCGGCGTGCGCAAATCATGCGCGAGCGCCGCGGCCAGATGTTCGCGGTCCTCGACATATTCACGCAACCTCGCCTGCATGGCGTTGATTGCTCTGGCGGCGGCACGAACCTCGCGGCTGCCCGACTCGGCGATCGGCGGGCTCTTCAAGTCTTTGCCGATCCGGTTCACGGCGGTTTCCATCATCCGGTAGGGCGCGGTCAGCCGGCGCAGCGACCAGATCGACATGATCACCACCAGTCCGGCGATCAGCGAATAGAGCGGCAGGCTGTCGAAGCTCAGGATCGGGCCAACGGGCGTGATCGGCTCGGTGAAGTTCAGCCACTGGCCGTCGGCGAAGCGCAGCGAAGCCGTCAGCTTGTCGCTCTGGGCGAAGTCGGCGGCCAACACCAGAAGGTCGCGCTCGACCTGGCCGATATCGGGACCGGATACGGTGCCGCTGGCGTCGTCGGCCTCGCGCGTCGCCGGATCGCGCCGCACGCGCGCGTCGGTGACGCCGAACTTCGACAGCCGGCCGACAAGGATGTCCTCGAGTTCGGCCAGCTCATCGTCGCCGGCGATCGAGGAGGTGACGGCGGGCGTGTCCGAGACGGTAAGGGCGTAAGTCGCGTTGAACAGGCCCGCCGCGGTTGCCTTGCGCTCCTCGGGCGTGGCGCCGCTCATCAACTGCACCAGCGAGAAGGCGCGGTCGTTGAGACGATAGAGATCGACCACATCGTTGGCGGCGGCGCGGTCGCGCGACACGATGTAGAGGGTCGCGACCTGGCTGATCAAGAGGCCGGCAATGACGATCAGCAGCACCCAGACAGGCAAGGTCTGCGGCAGGAAACGTCTCATTCGGAGGTTATCTCGGGCAGGAACTGGTAGCCGCCGCTGCGCACCGTCAGGATCAGTTTCGGCGTTTTCGGGTCATCTTCCATCTTGCGCCGCAGCCGGCTGACCAGGATGTCGATGCTGCGGTCGAAGGAATAGTCACTGTCGCCGCCGGAGAGTTCGATCAGCTGGTCGCGGGTCAGCACGCGCTGGGCGCTCTTGACGAAGGTCTGCAGCAGGTTGAACTCGGCCATGGTCAGCTCGACCCTGACATCGTCGGGCGCCGTCAGCCGGCGCCGCGAACAGTCCATGGTCCAGCCGGCGAAATGGTAGATCTGCTTGGTGGTGGCGCGTTTCGGCTCGGAGGTGCCGTTGCGCCGCAGCACGGCGCGGATGCGTGCCAGCAGTTCGCGCGGATCGAAGGGTTTGGGCACATAGTCGTCGGCGCCCATCTCCAGGCCGACCACGCGGTCGGTGGTCTCGGTTACGGCGGTCAGCATGATGATCGGCGTCGTATATTGGGCGCGCAGGTCGCGGCACAATTCCAGCCCGCTCTTGCCGGGCAGCATCACGTCGAGCACGATGAGATCCACCTGCGAGCGGCGCAGGATGGTCTCCATCTCGATGCCGTCGGCGGCAACCGAAGTGTGCAGGCCCCGCTTCTGGAAGAACTCCTGAAGCAGATCGCGGATGCCCTTGTCGTCGTCGACGATCAGTATGTGTGCGTCGGATTTCACGGGGTGCCCTGTCTCGATTGCCGGCCAAGTATTCTGGCTGGTGAGCCACACGATAGAATTCGGGCCATATGTTGGCCAGTGCCTTGCTTTTCAAGGGAGAATGAATTCCCCGCCTTCTCCACATGGAAAGCTATGGCCTCTTCGCGGCGCTCCGGCCAGACACAATCCAGAAACAAAATTCTACAATCGGGAAAAACTCCTGAAAAGGTAAGGCGGCATAACGGTGCCGTGGCGGTCAGGTTATCGGCTGCGACGCTAATCTCCGGGTTCACGGAAAAACCGATGCCAGGCTTGTCGATCAGTTTGTTGGGTGCGTTGCTGGGTCTCGGCCTGGTCACTGCCGCTGTCGGACAATCGGACGCAAAGGCCCCGCTCACCCGGAGCGAACGGTGCGCCAATCTCAGCCACCAATTTGATGAAGCCCTCGAAACCCACGCCACGGCAACGCAGGTCACCGCGGCGAAGGCACTTCAGAGAAAGGGCAACCGGTACTGCGCCGCCAAGAAACAGGCGCAGGGCATCCGGATGCTCGCCAACGCTTTGAAGCTGCTTGGAGTGACGCCGAACGATCCGGTTCAATGACACTCAAAACCTGACCAGCACAAAAAAAGGAAAACGAAGCCATGAAAAAGTCCCTCCTGTCCGCCCTCGGCCTCTCCGTTGCTCTCGCCTTCTCGATGCCGGTTCTCGGCAACGCTGCCGCCACCACGACCGCTGCCCCGGCTGCTGCTGCCACCACGACCACCGCTCCGGCTGCTGCCGCGACGACCACCGCTCCGGCCAAGGCTGCTCCGAAGAAGGTCGCGAAGAAGACCGTCTGCAAGGTGACCAAGAAGCACAAGTGCCCGGTCAAGAAGGCCCCTGCGAAGGCGGCGCCGATGGCTGCTGCTCCGAAGGCTGCACCGAAGAAGCCCTGATCGGTCTAAAGCCTGTTCTATCAAGGCCGTTCCAGCCGCACTGGCTGGGGCGGCCTTCTGCCAAGCATCCGATCGAGCGGCTGAACACCGGCGGCTCACCGCCAGCCACCTCGATCTGACTTAACCCGTTTTCAACGCCGGCCATGTAGGACAATCCGCATGAAGAAGCGGCTTTCGTCCATTTTGCGTTCCATGGTGATTGGCGGCCTCGTGGCCACCGGTGTCGCCAGGGCGCTGATTCTGCTCACCGCCAGCCCCGTGCCCGACCCGGCCAGCGGCCGCACCGAACCCTCGCTGTTCGCGCCGATAATTTCCAGCAACTGGGACTACATTACGCCTGTCCAGGCGTGGCTGCTGATCGTGCTCCTTGCCGTGACGCTGGTCTGCGTTGCCGGATGGCCGATCGCGGCGTGGTTGGAGCGCCGGGCGGATGCCGCCGCGCATCACCGCGTCTTCGGCCGTCAGGGCCGTTGAACCGCGCCCGACAATTCCCCACATGATTGTGAATGATCGGGCTCCCCCGCCGGTGGTCCGTGCGCTAATCAAAATGGACGATCGCTGCTGCCCGCGGCAAAATGCGCGGTGAAGCCCGATCGCGAAACTGTCGGTCCCGATGCCTGAAATCACCACAAAACCGCGTACCAAGGTCAAGCCGCAGACCGAGCGGCCGAAGCTCTACAAGGTCATCCTGATCAACGATGACTTCACGCCGCGCGAATTCGTCGTGACGGTGCTGAAGGGCGAGTTCAAGCTCAGCGAGGACCAGGCGCACCGGGTGATGATCACCGCGCACCGGCTCGGTGTCTGCGTGGTCGCGGTGTTCACCAGGGATGTCGCCGAGACAAAGGCAACGCGGGCCACCGATGCCGGCAAGGCCAAGGGCTATCCGCTGCTGTTCACGACGGAGCCGGAGGAGTGAGAAACGTCCGGCCCATAGGCCGGCAAAAAGCCAACGATTTGGCTTTTTGAGTTTCGAACGCCCGGAGCCATAGCGGAGGGCAGGGGCCGGGCGCGCCCTTCCTTCTCCCCCCTGTGGGAGAAGGTGGCCTCGCGAAGCGAGGTCGGATGAGGGGTGTTCCAGCGGAGTGAGACGTGGTGTTCCCTGGAACACCCCTCAACCGTCTCGGCGCTGCGCGCCGATCCACCTTCTCCCACAAGGGGAGAAGGAAGAGGCTCTCACCGTCCCTCGCGGTACCACATCGAGCCCATTGCCAGCAGCAGCAGGCCGAGGCCGAGGAAGCCGCCGAACAGCGGCACGCGCGAGACGGCCTTGAGCACGCTGTCGTCGGTGGTGCGCAGGCCGATCCAGTCGCTGCCCGACGCTTCGCCGGCAGAGCGCACCGGCACGATGGAAGGCAAGGTCACGTCGCTGCCGAGGGCCGTGGACGAGGCCAGCCGGCGCACGCTGCCGCCGGTGGCTTCCGCCGGCGCCCTCAGCCGGTTCTCGGTGGAGACGACGTCGGCGAATTCCGGCGCATTGACCGGCCCGACATGGGCGAGCGCGGTGAGATCGCCATTGGCGACCTGGAACAGGCCGATCTCACTGGTCTGGACACTGCCCAGGAAGACGCCGGGCTCGGATTTGTCGAGCTTGACGGTCACGGTCTTGCCGGACGGGGTGATGATCTGCGCCGGGCCGGGATCGTCGGCCATGGTCTGGCGGCGGATCTCCAGCACCATGCCGCGCCCCTCGGCGGTCAGCCGCTCTTCCTCGAGTTCGGGCTCCTTCATCAGCCAGTGGGCGATGCGCCGGTAGAGCTGGACATGCGGCCCGCCGCCCTCGAAGCCGCGCGCCCACAGCCAGCCCTGATCGGACAGAAGCATGCCGACGCGGCCTTCGCCCTTGCGGTCGAGCAGGAGCAAGGGCCGGTTGTCGGCACCCTTCATCACGACTTCGCCTTGCGGGTTCTCCACGCCGATGGTGCGGAACCAGCGGCTCCAGTGCGGCGGTTCGGTGGCCGAACCGTCGAGGCCGCGGGTCACCGGATGACGCTGGCCGAGTTCGGTCAGCCGCGGATAGAAGGCCTTTTCGACCACCTCGCCGGTAGGCATCGCCGGCAGGGCCGACATCAGCGGCGTGCGTGCGATCGAAGCCTCGCCGGCATATTCGGGGCCGGCGGCGATCAGCAGCGCGCCGCCCTTTTCAACATATTCGGAGATGTAGTCGTAGTAGAGGATCGGCAGCACGTCGCGGTGCTGGTAGCGGTCGAAGATGATGAGGTCGAAATCCTTGATCTTCTCGACGAACAGCTCGCGGGTCGGGAAGGCGATCAGCGACAATTCGTTGATTGGCGTGCCGTCCTGCTTTTCCGGCGGCCGCAGGATGGTGAAATGGACGAGATCGACCGAGGCGTCGGATTTCAACAGATTGCGCCAGGTGCGCTCGCCCGCATGCGGCTCGCCCGATACGAGCAACACCCGCAAATTCTCGCGGATGCCGTCGACCAGCGCGATGGCGCGGTTGTTGGTGTCGGTCAGTTCGCCCGGTTCGCGGTCGATGGCGAGTTCGATGATGTTGCGGCCGGCGCCGGGGATGGTCACCTGCAGCGGCATTGGCTGGCCGACCGTGGCATGCTCGACCGAGACCTGCTCGCCATTGACCGAGACGCGCACATCGACCGGGCCAGCCTCGTTTTCCGTCGAGATGACGCGGTAGGTCATGTCGAGCGGCTTGCCGACGATGCCGAAACGCGGCGCGTTCTCGAAGCGGATGCGGCGGTCTTTTTCGTGGTCATTGCCGGTGATCAAAGCGTGCAGCGGGGCGTTGAAGTCGGGCGCGGCCGGGGGGGCGTCATGCACTTCGCCGTCGGTGATCATGATGGCGCCGCCGATGCGCGACGGCGGCACGTCGCGGAAGGCGCCTTCCAGTGCGCCGAACAGCCGCGTTTCGGTACGCTCCTCGGCGGCATCGGACTTGCCGGCCTCGACGACGCGGACGTCGAACTGCTTGAAGCGGCCAAGACGCTGCTGCAGCCCGGCCACCGCCTCATCGGTCTGCCTGGTGCGGTCGCCAATGTCCTGGCTCTGGCTGCGGTCGACGATGAGCGCGACAACACTCTTCAGCGGCTCGCGCTCCTCATTGAGGAACACCGGGTTGAACAAAGCGGCGGCGAGCGCCAGCAGGGCGACGAAGCGCAGGACACCGCCTCGCTGGCGAAACCACAGGCCGACAAGCGCAAGCAGCGCCAGCGGCACCAGCACCAGAGCCAGCAATGGCCAGGAGATCAGCGGTTCGAAGGAGATCGCCCAATTCATATCTTACTGCCCCAGCCGTTCGAGCAGTATCGGCACATGCACCTGGTCGGATTTGTAGTTGCCGGTCAGCATGTACATCATGATGTTGACGCCGGCGCGCAGCGCATAGATGCGCTGCATCGGGTCGTTCGGCACGGTCGGCAGCAGCGGGTCGCCATTCTCGTCGACCGCCCAGGCGCCGGCGAAATCATTGGCGGTGATCATGATCGGCGAGACGCCGTCGCCGGTGCGCACCGGACGGTTGTCGGCATTGCTGGCTTCGAGCGATGCCTCGACCCAAAGCGGGCTGCCGGCGAAGCGGCCGGGAAATTCCGGCAGGATGAAGAAGGACTTGGTCAGCACATGGTCCGACGGCACCGGCTCCAGCGGCGGCACGTTGAGGTTGCCGAGGATGTCGCGCAGCCGCTCGGTCGCCGGACTGGTGGAATCGGCGCCGATGCCGTTGGCGAACTGGTCGCGCGTGTCGAACAGCACCGTGCCGCCTTGTTGCATATAAGCGTCGATGCGGGCGATCGCCGCCTGGCTCGGCATCGGTGCCGCCGGGTCGATCGGCCAGTAGATCAAGGGATAGAAGGACAGTTCGTCCTTCGAAATGTCGACGCCGGCGGGTGCGCCGGGTTCGAGCGCGGTCTTCTCGATCAGGAAGCGGGTCAGGCCTTCGAGCCCGGCGCGGCTGATCGAATCGTCGCCAGGCACGCCGGTCAGCACATAGGCGATGCGGGTCTTCGAAATCGCCTCGATAGCTGCATCGTCGCCCGGCTTGGCATCGTCGGCCCGGGCGAAATCGGCATGGCCGAACAATGCGCCAAGCGCAATCAGGATCGCTGCGGTGATGGCCACCGCGCCGGCGCGGCGCGGCCGGCGCGAGAACAGGCCGCCCATCCAGAACACCGCCAGCGTGTCGAGCAGCATAAGCACCAGGGCGGCCGCGACCAGCGAACCCTTCAGATTGCGCGATTCGTCGAAGGCATACTGGATCGTGGTGACCGGAATAGCGATTTGCGGGCGCGCCAGCGGCGCAAGCGTGCTGGCAGTATCGAGCAAATTATGGGCGAAGACGCCGGTCTCGGACCCGTAGAGGCCGGGCGGGTTCTCGAAGGTCACCGGCAGCGCGCCGGCGCCGGGCACCAGCGGCCTCGCATCCGGCGTCGGCGGCACCAGCGAGCCGTCGGCCGCGATCATGCGGTAGGGCGCCAGCGATGTGGCGGCGGCTTCGGCATTGGCGATCGCCGCGCCCTGGTTGCGCGACAGCTGGACGATACGGCGCAGCATCTCGACGAAGCTGCCAGAGATCGGCAGGTTCGACCAGGTCGCCTCCGGCGTGACGTGGAACAGCACCAGCGTGCCCTTGCCTTTCTTCAGTCCGGTGACCAGCGGCGTGCCATCGGCGAGCGCTGCCCATGTACGTTCGACAATATCGGGTGTCGGCTCGGCCAGCACCTGCCTGTTCACGGTCACCTCGGTCGGCGGCGACAGATCGGCGAAGGGGCCTGCCTTGGGAAATTCGGTGACAGGCTGCGGCGACGTCCATGACAGCGCGCCGCCCAGCGAACGCTCGCCGGTGCGCAGGCGGACCGGCAGCAGATCGTCATCATTGCCGGCGGCCGCCAGCCGCGAGCCGGCGAAACGCACCAGCGTGCCGCCATTGTCGACCCAGTCGACCAGCCTTTGCCGGACCTGCGTCGGGATGGTGCCGACGTCGGCCATGATGATCATCGCCGGCTTCTGGTCGAGGATCTGCGGGATGGCGTCGGCGAGATCGGCGCTCGACGGCTCGACCAGATCGGCGAAAGGCTGCAGCGCGCGCCTGATGTAGTAGAGCGGCGACAGCAGCGGCTGCGCCTGGTCGGCCTCGGCCTGCGACAACAGCCCGACACGGCGGCGCTTGGTGCTTTCGTCGAGCACGCGCACCGCACCCGCCTGGCGCTCGCCGTCGAGCGCGATCGAGGCGAAGTCGTTGCGCAGCTCGAACGGCACCGCCATCGTCCCGGTGGCGGTGGCTTCGCCCGGCGCGAAGGTCAGCGTTGCATCGGCGATGCGGCGCCCTTTGTCGTCGAAGGCGCCGGCGGTGACTTGTGCCGGTGCCGGGTCACCCGGCGCGCGGATGGCGGTGAGCGCAAAGCCGTCGACCTGGTTGTCGGCGCCGGTCAGACCGGTCAGCGAAAGCCGGTCGGCAACGGCCCAGACGACACGAGCTGCATTTTTCGACAACAGCGTGTTGAAGGCGGCCTCGTCGCCCTTGGCCGCCAGGCCATCGGCCAGCACGGCGACGCTGGCGCCGGGCAAGGTCTCCAGCACGCCGGCGACGCGAGCGTAGACGGCGGGCCGGTCGGTCGGGATCGGCCGCGGCTTGGCGGCGCGCAGCCGGTCGAGTGCGGCGGCGGCATCGAAGGGGCCAATCTCGGCATTGGCCTTTTCGGCGGTGAAGGCGATGATGACAGGCACGCCGTTCGAGCCGGCGTCCTTGATCAGCCGCTCGGCGGTGGCGACGCGTTTGTTCCAGTCGGCGGCGCTGGCCCAGTCATTGTCGATGACCAGCGCTAGGGCCGCACCCTCGGCCGGCAGTTTTTCACGCGGGTTGAAGACCGGTTCGGCAAGGGCCGCGACGATGAGGCCCGCCATCAGCAGCCTGAGCAGCGTCAGCCACCAGGGGCTTTGATGCGGTGTCTCCTCGCGCTTCAAGACGCGCGCCAGGATCTTCAGCGGTGGGAAGATTTCGGCCTGCGGCTTGGGCGGCGTCAGCCTGAGCAGCCACCAGATCACCGGCAGCGCCAGCAGGCCCCACAGCACCATGGGGGCGCCAAAGGAGAGCGGCAGCCAGCTCATGCGCCAACCACCTTTCCGGCACGACCGCCGGTGGCGGTCGGCCTGGGCTGACCGCCACCGGCGGTCATGTCGGCACGAGCGGTGGTCGGCCCGGGCTGACTGGTACGACCGCTACCGGCACGACCTGCGGTCGGCCCGGCATAACCGCCGTCAGCGGTCATTGCCATGTGCAGGCGCACCAGCGCGTCGGAGGCGAGCCGATCGGTGTGGTTGACGGTAAAGCTCCAGCCGAGCCGCTTGCACCAGGCGGCCAGCTCCTGACGACGGGCGGTGTAGAGCAGGCGGTATTCGTCGCCCAGCATCTCGGCGCGTCCGGCGGTCAGCTTGTCGCCGGTCTCGGGGTCGGTGAACTCGGTGCGGCCGGCGTAGGGAAAGGTTTCCTCGGCCGGGTCGGCAACCTCGATCAGATGGGCGCGCACGCCGTGGCGGGCAAGCACGTCGAGCCATTCCATCGTCTCTTCGACGGGATCGAGGAAATCGCTGGCGATGACGATGTCGCAGAAGCGCCTGATGTCCGCGAGGTCAGGCTTGGCCGGCAGGTCGCCGACATGCATCAGCTGGGCGGCGATGCGTTCGGCGCCGTTGCGGGCGGTGAAGGGATCGGTCAGGCCCGGCCAGGCGATGCGCTCGCCGCTGCGCGACAACAGTTCGGCCATGGCCAGCGCCAGCACCAGCGCGCGCGATTGCTTGGAGACGCTGGCGCCGGTCGATTTGTAGAGCATGGAGGGCGAGGGGTCGGCCCACAGCCACACCGTATGGGCGGCTTCCCATTCGCGGTCGCGCACATAGGTATGGTCGTCGCGGGCCGAGCGGCGCCAGTCGATGCGCGAGGAATCGCCTTCGACATAGGGCCGGAACTGCCAGAAATTCTCACCGATGCCGCGCTTGCGGCGACCATGCCAACCGGCGATCACGGTGTTGACGATGCGGCGCGCCTCGACCAGCAGGTCGGGCACAAGCGAAGCCCGCAACCGGCCACGGGCGAGCGCGTCACGCGTCGCTGCCGGAGCCTGGACTTCGCCGATACGCGCCATCAAATTCCTTTCACGAGCTTTGCCACCACGTCGCGCACGCTGGTGCCTTCGGCGCGGGCGGCGAAGGTCAGCGCCATGCGGTGCTGCAGCACCGGTTCGGCCAGAGCCCGCACATCGTCTACCGATGGTGCCAGCCGCCCATCGTAGAGCGCGCGAGCGCGGGTGCACAGCATCAGAGCCTGGCTGGCGCGCGGGCCGGGCCCCCAGGCGACATGCTTGTCAGTCTCGGCATTGCCCTGGCCGGGACGCGCCGAGCGCACCAGGGTCAGGATCGCCTCGACGACGCTTTCGGGAACCGGCATGCGGCGGATCAGCGTCTGGATTTCCTTCAGGCGTGCCGGCTGCAGCACGTTCTGGGCCTTGGCGTCCTCGATGCCGGTGGTCTCCAGCAGGATGCGGCGCTCGGCCTCGATTTCGGGATAGAGGATGTCGACCTGCATCAGGAAGCGGTCGAGCTGGGCTTCGGGCAGCGGATAGGTGCCTTCCTGTTCCAGCGGATTCTGCGTCGCCAGCACATGGAAGGGCGCCGGCAGGTCGTAGCGGGCGCCGGCAATGGTGACATGGTATTCCTGCATGGCCTGCAGCAGCGCCGACTGGGTGCGCGGCGAGGCGCGGTTGATCTCGTCGGCCATCAGCAGCTGGGCGAAGATCGGCCCGGAGATGAAGCGGAAGGAGCGCTTGCCGGTCTCGTCCTGCTCCATGACCTCGGAGCCGAGGATGTCTGACGGCATCAGGTCGGGCGTGAACTGGATGCGGCGCGAATCGAGGCCGAGCACGATGCCCAGCGTCTCGACCAGCTTGGTCTTGGCGAGGCCGGGAACGCCGACCAGTAGCGCATGGCCACCAGCCAGGACCGCCACCAGCGTACGCTCGACGACGTTCTCCTGGCCGAAGATCACCCGGCCGACCCCGTCGCGGATCCTGGAAATGTCGGCCAGCGCCTTCTCGGCCTCGGCGACCATCTCCGTTTCGCTGATCGGGCTTTCCTTGACCATCACGCTCATGCCGCATCGATCCCTTTGGTTGGAAATACCGGCCCGCATCATATCATAGGTTGCCGCGATTCGGCCTCGCGTAGCGCCTATGGTCGAACTTAAATCACAGACTTAGGCTGACAAGCGGAACAACAGTGACTATTTCGTGACGATGGCGGAACACGACGAACATCGCGAACAAAGCCTTACGAGCGCCACCGAGGCGCGCGGCCTGGAGGCGTTGATCTCGCGCGCGGCGCGTGCCGGCAAGGGCGCAGCACCCGTCGAGCGCTGGAATCCCGACTTTTGCGGCGATCTCGACATGGAGATCAAGGCCGACGGCACCTGGTTCTATCTGGGCACGCCGATCGGGCGCATGCCGCTGGTGCAGCTTTTCTCCTCCGTGCTGCGCAAGGACGCCGATGGCAGGACCTATCTGGTGACGCCTGTGGAAAAGGTCGGCATCCGCGTCGCCGACGCGCCCTTCGTCGCCGTCGAAATGGATGTTTCGGGCAGTGGCGACGAACAGATCATCACCTTCCGCACCAATGTCGGCGACGTGGTCGAAGCCGGGCCGGAGCGGCCACTGCGCTTCGTCGACGAGAACGAGACCGGCGGTCTGAAGCCCTATGTGCTGGTGCGCGGCCGGCTGGAGGCGCTGGTGGGGCGGCCTGTCATGTATGAACTGGTCGGGCATGGCGAGGAGATCGAAATCGGCGGCAAGACGATGTTTGCCGTGCGCTCGAAGGGCGCTGTGTTCCCGATCATGCCGGCGGACCAGTTGAAACGGCTGAGCGCATGATGGACCAGGCATCGTCGGTGCCGTTTTCGTCGGCGGATTTTCGCGCGCGCTTTGCCGTGCAGCCGGACGCGCATGCCAGCGACGACTATGGCGACCATCGCTTCAATCCGGGCCATCCACGCCTCAACCAGGGCAAGCCGCTGCGCAATGCCGCAGTGCTGATCCCGGTGGTCGATCATGATGGCGAGGCGACGGTTTTGCTGACCAAACGGGCCGAAAAGCTGCGGAGCCATTCGGGACAGGTGGCCTTCCCCGGCGGCACCATCGATTCCAACGACGCCAGCCCGGAGGCGGCGGCGCTGCGCGAGACCTTCGAGGAGATCGGCCTCGGCCAGGACCGCATCGAGGTCATCGGCCGCATGCCAGACTATGTCGCCGGCAGTGGCTACCGCATCGCACCGGTGCTGGGCATCGTGCAGCCCGGCTTCCAGCTGAGCTTGAACGCCGAGGAGGTCGATGCCGCCTTCGAAGTGCCGCTGCGGTTCCTGATGGACCCGGTGAACCACAAGCGCGACAGCCGTATGTGGAACGATCTCGAATGGTTCTTCTACGACATGCCCTATGGCGACCGGCGCATCTGGGGCGTCACCGCCGGCATCATCCGTACGCTCTATGAAAGGCTCTATGCGTGAGTGTTTCGATCGCGGGCAGGGCCGACTGGCTCGCCGACAAGCATTTGCAGCGCCTGCTTGCCGCCCTGGCTGAAGGCGGTGAAGAGGCGCGTATCGCCGGTGGTGCCGTGCGCAACACGCTGATGGGCCAGCCGGTCGCCGATATCGACATCGCCACCACCTGCCTGCCTGAGGAAACCATCCGCCGCGCCGAGGCGGAGGGCTTCAAGGCGGTGCCGACCGGCATCGAGCACGGCACGATTACGGTGGTCGCCGGCGGAAAACCCTATGAAATCACCACCTTGCGCGCCGATGTCGAGACCGACGGCCGCCGCGCCAAAGTGTCGTTCGGACGCGACTGGAAGCTGGATGCCTCGCGGCGCGACTTCGCCATCAATGCACTCTATGCTGAGGCCGATGGCCGGGTCGTCGACCTTGTCGGCGGCATCGCCGACATCGAGGCGCGGCGGTTGCGCTTCATCGGTGATGCGGAAGCGCGCATCCGCGAGGATTATCTGCGCATCCTGCGCTTCTTCCGCTTCTTCGCCTGGTATGGCGAAGGCCGGCCTGACGCCGAGGGGCTGAAGGCCTGCGCCCGGCTGAAGGAGGGCCTGGCCCAACTCTCGGCGGAGCGCGTCTGGTCCGAACTGAAGAAGCTCTTGTCGGCGCCTGACCCGTCGCGGGCGCTGCTGTGGATGCGGCAGGCAAGTGTGCTGACCACCGCGCTGCCGGAAAGCGAGAAATGGGGCATCGATGCCATCCATGGGCTGACCAAGGCCGAGAAGGATCTGGGCTGGATGGCCGATCCCATGCTGCGGCTGGAGGCGATCGTGCCGCCCGATGCCGCGCGCATGAAGATACTCGCCGAGCGGCTGAGGTTTTCGACCGCGGAATCAGACCGTTTGCGCCACTGGGCACTCACCACCGCCGTGGAGCCGAAGACGACCGAGGGCGAGCTGGCGAAAAGGCTTTATCGCGGCGACAAGCAAGGGTTTGTCGATCGCCTGCGGCTGGCGCTCGCTGCCGCGCGGGTGCGGGCTGTCGAGGACAATGCGGCGCTGCTCGAAGCCGGCGGCTTTTCGCGCCTGCTGGCCTTCGCGCTCAAATGGGAAAAGCCGGTGTTCCCGCTGAAAGGCGCCGATGTGGCGGCGCTCGGCGCAACGCCGGGGCCGAAACTGGGCGAAATCCTCAAGAACCTCGAGGCGGAATGGATCGAAGCCGGGTTTGCGCCCGATCGCGGCGCGCTGCTCGAACGCGCGGCAAAGGCGCTGGAAACCTAAAGCGTCGCACTCGAACGGATACAGGCGACGCGCTCGTCGAGCGAAGCGCTACGCGCCTACCTGATTGCTACGGGAGCCAGGGCGCGTGAGAGGCTCGCCTCTCCCTTGCCGTAGACGGATGCACTGTAGTTGACCAGCGTGTCGGTACGAGCCGTATTGAGCAGATCGTTGGTGATCTGGGTCGGCGTGGCCTTGGTGAATTTGCTGCCGATGATCGCCGCGTATCCTGAAATGATCGGCGCGGCGAAGGACGTGCCGTAAAGGCCGGTCTTGTCGCCGGTGACACCCACGACGAGGAAATGGCTCTGCACAGCCGTGTTGGAGCCGGCGTAGTTGGAATACCAGGCAAGCTGGGCCTTGTTGGACGTCGTGCCGTTGGTGGACAGCGCGCCGACGAAAATCGCCGAGGGTTTGCCGATCAAGGCGATGTCGAGATAATCCTGCTGGCCGCCGGTGACGCCGCCCACGGCAACCGAGTCGTTGCCAGCCGCCTTGGAGACAGCGGCCAGCCCTTTGGCGGCGTAGGAGATGATCGAAGCTTCCTCCGGTGCCCACCCGATCTGGTTTGAGCTGTAGCCCGCCTTGGCGTACATGCCGTAGCTCAGATTGAGCACGTTCAGGCCGCTCGCCAGCGGGACGTATGAACCGGTGGTGAAGTCTTTCGACCTTATGGTCGCCAGTGGCGCAACCATGCTGGCTTCCTCGCGGGTCCATTCACCGTGCCGCTGGGTTTGAACCCCGAGGCCGAAATTGCCGGAAAAGCGCGACGAACTGCTGAAGTCGTCGACCATGGTAATGGTGACGCCCTTGCCCTTGTAGCCTGCCGCCCACGCGGCGCCGACGTCGGGGCTCATCCAGTTCTGTAGCGCCTGCGTCGCCGGTGCGGCTGGGATCGTCGCGCTCACGCATATGGATCCGCCACCGTGGCAGAGCGCGGCCATTTCATCAGCGTCGAGGGCCTCCTGCGCCGATGCGAATGGCGCCGAAAGGATGACAAGGGCGGCGGCGAGGCCGAACTTCATGCAAGTACCCGACATGTTCCTACTCCAGTCAGACAAGAACCAAGATGAGCGATCGCTTTCGGGGCGAGATAAATTCTGCATTTGCAACCTCGCGGCGATCAGAAAGTAACACGGTAATTCAACCAGAGATGCTGGCTTTCCGGTTTAGCATTAACCAGATATTTCAAGGTTTCCTCAGGCGCCATCTGGCTGGCCGCGAGCCGGCAATTGACGCTGTAGCTGCCCAGATCGCCATAGTCGGCTTCGCAGGACTTTTCGGTGAGCTTGCCGCCGAAGGTCGTGGTGAACGACAGGGAAAGGGTACTGTTGGGATTGGGATGCATCTGGGTGAGGAAGCCAAGCTTGAGGCTGGGCTCGATCCGATACTTCTCGCCCTCTTCTCCAGTCCCGAAACCCCAAAGGATGCCGGTATCCTCGGTGACCTGTGTCAGCAGGTCCACATGCATGTCGACCCAGCTCGCGCGGTACCATTGGTTGAACGAGACAAAGGTTCCGTTCTGCAGTTCGTAACCGCCATTGCCCAGGCCCCTCGCGCGATCGCTGAGCGCCGAACCCTGGTGGATGTCGACCAACGATGTCGTCATTTCCTGGGCAATAGACGGGGATGCCCCGACGAGCGCGCAAAGCAGGAGCGCCGCCGTGCCGAAACGCACTCGATTGCCGGACTTTTCGCGCATGCGCGAAACACCTCGCCCCACCGTCCGGATCAGTGCCTGGTGGCGACGGGCTTCTCTGGCAGCCCACTGTAGCCGGATTATCCGCGCGACATTGGCACGGGTTCGGTTACCGCAGGGTTTACTTTAGCGGAGGCAAATATAATTTTTCGACCTGAAAAAATCTGCCTCCCGCCGCGACCGCGATGGCGTCAAACGCGAGTCACGGGCGTCGCGGCCCCAAGCTGTTTTTGTCCCCAAAGGTGAGCGCCGACGCGGTTCGCTTGCCGCCGCCCACGAAGCAAAGACGGGCGAAAGCCTAAGCGGCGTCGCGAACCTTCTCGATGCGCGACCGGATCGCCTCGACCATCGTCTCGCGGATAACAGTCTCGCCATGCGTCTCGCGCATATGCTCGACGGCGCGGCGCATCACTTCGGCTTCCTCGTCGGCACGGGTGTGCCAGTCACAGCCGGGAACGAGCGACCCGCAGTGGAATGCCTTCATCGGATTTCTCCTTTTCCTCCGGGGAGCCAATCGAGGCTCCGCCATTTTTTTGGCTCACGGTCCATTCCAGATTTGAATTCCCGGACGTGAGCGGGGCGAAGACTATAACACGGGAGGAGCGGTCTGGTTGCATCAAAGCATCGTGCACCGCCCGCTCAGCCGCCAATTCCAGACCGAATTGCCCTGGCTGATGTTACGGCCAGCGGACCTCCGGCGGCAGGCTGGACAGGATCGACGCGACATTGCCGCCGGTCTTCAGGCCGAAAATGGTGCCGCGATCGTGCAGCAGGTTGAATTCGACGTAGCGGCCACGGCGGATGAGTTGTTCGTCGCGGTCGCCGTCGGTCCAGTTCTCGTTGAAGTTGGCGCGCACGAGATGGCCGTAGACGACGAGGAAGGAGCGCCCGACATCCTGGACGAAGTTGAAGTCGGCATTCCAGCCGCCTTTGTCCTCACCCGAATGCAGCCAGTCGAAGAAGATGCCGCCGGTGCCGCGCGGCTCGTTGCGGTGCGACAGATAGAAGTATTCGTCGCACCAGGCCTTGAATTTTGGGTAGTCGGCAACGTCAGCGTTCTTCTCGCAAGCGAACTGCATGGCACGGTGGAAAGCGACAGTATCCGGATCCTCCTGGGTGCGGCGGCGGTCGAGCACCGGCGTCAGATCGGCGCCGCCACCGAACCATTGCCTGGAGGTGACGACCATGCGCGTGTTCATGTGCACGGCAGGAACGTTGGGATTCCAGGGGTGCGCGATCAGCGAAATGCCGGAAGCCCAGAAGCGCGGGTCTTCCTCGGCGCCGGGCATCTGCTTCCTGAATTCGGGCGAGAACTCGCCATAGACGGTCGAGGTGTGGACGCCGACCTTCTCGAAGACGCGGCCATGCATCATCGACATGGTGCCGCCACCGCCCTTGCCCTGGTCCCGCTCCCACGGCGTCTTTTCGAACCGGCCCGGCGACCATGAGGCGAGCGGGCCCTGGAGATCCTGCTCGATCTGCTCGAAGGCGCCGCAGATGCGTTCGCGCAGCGCCTCGAACCACAGGCGTGCCTTCATCTTCTTCTCTTCGATGTCGGCGGGCAAGCCAGCTTGTATTTCAGGTCGTTCCAAAGCGCCGTCTCCGGTTGCGGGGCGGTGAGTCGACAAAAGACTCGTCTTTTCCGGGCGCGATCCCTAATCTCTTAAGAGACAGGGTCAAGTCACTTTGGTTTTGCGCATGATCCTTTCCGAAATCCGGTTTCGGGGTCATGCGCTGCTGTGCAAGGAGTTGTTTCGTGCGCACGCCGGCAAGACCGCCGCTGGATGGCCTGAAGAAAAGGCTCGACCAAAGTCGTGCCGAACGCGCACGCATGCCGCGCGACGGTTTTTTGCGCGAAACCTTCGTGCTGCCGCGCTCCGATGCGCGGCTCAAGGCCAAGGAATGGTTCGAGCGCTTTCCCAAGCAGGCCTACTGGACCGAGATCGAAAGCTGGTTCGAGCGGCCGGGCGATTTGATCGAGTTCACCATCAGGCGGTTGCCGGTGGCGGATTAGGATTTCCTCGCCCCGTTTACGGGGAGAGAATGCCGGCAGGCAGGTTAGGGGCAGCGCCAACCTTCGTATGCTGGCGCTGCCCCTCATCCGCCTTTCAGGCACCTTCTCCCCGTGAACGGGGAGAAGGAAGAACCAGCCTCCGCGCGCCGGTGCCTTCCCTTGCCAACCGGTCGCCCTTGTTCCGCAGCGGGCATTTGTCGATCGACATGCAGCCGCAGCCGATGCAGTCGGTGAGCCCGTCGCGCAGTTTCTTCAACTGGGCGATCTTTTGGTCGAGCCCGTCGCGCCAGGCGGTCGACAAAAGGTTCCAGTCGTCGCGCGTCGGCGTGCGGCCCTCGGGCAGTGATGCCAGTGCCTCGCCGATCTCGGCCAGCGAGATGCCGACCTCCTGTGCAACCTTGATGATCGCCACCCGCCGCAGCACGTCGCGGCCGTAGCGGCGCTGGTTACCTGACGTGCGGTGGCTGCGGATCAATCCGCGCGTCTCATAGAAATGCAGCGCCGACACCGCGACGCCACTGCGCATGGCCACCTGACCGACCGTCAATTCCGTTACTGGAGCCATGTCCCATTTTCCGCTTGACCTCAAGTTAAGTTGAGCTTGTAGCGAAGAAATGTTGATTGGGCAAATGACAGGAGAAGGCGATGTGCGCCTGGGTGAGATTGACGGAAAACGGAGTTGCCGGCGAAACGCTAGCCGAGCTGCCGGACGGCTTCGCCCGCCACCATGGCGACGGACAGCGCGACATTGATGCTGCGCGCGGCACCTTGCATCGGGATGGTCAGCCGCGCATCCGCCGCCTGATGGACCGCATCCGGCACGCCTGCGGATTCGCGGCCGAACAGCAGGATGTCGCCGTCCGCGAAGCTGAAGCTGGTGTAGGGGATCGTCGCTTTGGTCGACAGAAGCACCAGCCGGCGCCCGTCTTGCTTGCGCCAGTCCTCGAAGGCGTTCCAGTCAATGTGCCGGGTCAGAGCAGCCATTTCGAGGTAGTCCATGCCGGCGCGCTTGAGCGCCTTGTCGGAGAGCGGAAAGCCGGCCGGCTCTATGATATCGACGCCAAGTCCGAGGCACGCGGCGAAGCGCAGGATTGTCCCGGTATTGCCGGCAATGTCCGGCTGGTAGAGCGCGATGCGGAGACGACAGTTCATTTCCGCGTCCTTCTAATAAGTGGCAGATCGGCAACAGCGGGGTCGTGGTTTTGGAAATTGCGGGACCTGCGGGTGGCCATTTTTTTCGAAGTCGGGTATACGGCCAGCATTGTCAACCCGAACCGATGGAGGGGAAACTCATGATGACCATGCACATCCAGCGCCCCTCTCGTGGGCTTACCTGCCTGCCGGCGGTTTCGGTGCGACAATTCTCCTGACTCTCTAAGACTTGATCGCACCGATTCCCGCCGAAACGATTTTTCGGCTCTCGAAGGAATCCTGCGATGTTTTTCAAAAAGTCAAAAGGGCTGAACGCCCGAACTGAGCATGTCCCGACCGACACTTGTCGTGTCCAGACAGACGCAATCCATCCCTCCGGCCGAATGCCGGCGGACGATGTTGCTTCGCCTTTTCATCTCTATTTTCATACGGAGGACGGACCGATGTTCGATCCCAGAATACCTGGCTCGAGGAGCCTGCATATCCACCGACTGCCGACCTGGGCGCTGCTGATCGGCGACACCTATTCGTCGGCGGTCCATGCCGAAGTCCGCCGTCGGCCGCATCGCGGCATGCTGCCGGATGTCGATTTTTCGCGCGCAGTCCCCGACCCGAGCCGGCCTTCGCTGGTGCGCCGGATCATCCGGCTGATCCGGCCGGGTGCGAAAATCCGGCTTGTCGACACCGCACCGTCAGGATCGACAAACGAGTCTGTCGGCGAAAAGCCCGCGAGCCCCTATATTGCGCGAAGCAGGGCCGACGGTCCGGATGATTCCGGACCGTCGGCCCTCGGCGCCACACGGCCCGGGAGCTTCGTACGTGGCCAAGCCGCGTAAGCGGAAAACAGATTTCACAGGCATGACCCATGTTGTTGTTTAGCTGGTTTGAAAGAAGGCTTGATCCGTTCCCGGCAGCGGAACCGGTCGAGCCGCCCAAGACGCTGGTCGCCTTCTGCCTGCATTACACGCGCGGCGCATGGCCCTATATCCTTGTCGATGCGGTGCTGGTGACGGCGATCGCCATCGCGGAAGTGTGGATGTTCGGCTTCCTCGGCCGCATCGTCGACTGGCTGTCGGCACAGAACCGCGAGACCTTCCTGCAGACGGAAGGCTGGAAGCTCGCCGCGATGGCCTTCATCGTGCTGTTCGCGCTGCCGGGCACGGTGTGGCTGCATTCGCTGCTCAACCAGCAGACGCTGATGGGCAACTATCCCATGCGTATCCGCTGGCAGGTGCACCGCTATCTGCTCAAGCAGTCGATGAGCTTCTACCAGGACGAGTTCGCCGGCCGCATCGCCACCAAGCTGATGCAGACCGCACTCGCCGTGCGCGAATGCGTCATCAAGGTGATCGACGTCCTGAACTACGTCATCGTCTATTTCCTCGGCATGCTGTGGATCGTCGGCTCCGCTGACTGGCGGCTGGCGGCGCCGCTCGGCGTCTGGCTGGTCGGCTACATCCTGTTGCTGCGCTATTTCATCCCGCGTCTGGGCAAGGTCGGCGAGGAGCAGGCCAATGCGCGCTCGGTCATGACCGGCCGCGTCGTCGACAGCTACTCCAACATCCAGACGGTCAAGCTGTTCAGTCATGCCAAGCGCGAGGCCACCTTCGCGAGGGAAGGCATGACGGGCTTCCTCGACACGGTCTATCGGTCGATGCGGCTGGTGACGGTGCTTTTCGGTTCGCTCTACATCCTGAACGCGCTTCTGTTGTTCTCGGTCACCGCCATCTCGCTGTGGCTGTGGATGGGGCAAGTGGTGACGATCGGCGCGGTTGCCGTGGTCATCGGCCTGGTGCTCAGAATGTGGGGCATGTCGCAATGGATCATGTGGGAAATGTCGGGCCTGTTCGAGAATATCGGCACGGTGCAGGACGGAATTGCTTCGATTTCGCTGCCGCGCCTGGTCGAGGACAGGCCGGATGCGAAGGAGATCAGCGTTGCCAAGGGTGAGATCCGCTTCGAGGACATCCGCTTCCACTACGGCAAGCAGAAGGGCGTCATCGAAAACCTGTCGCTCGCGGTGAAGCCGGGCGAGAAGGTCGGCATTGTCGGCCGCTCGGGCGCCGGCAAGTCGACGCTGGTCAATCTGCTGCTGCGCTTCTACGATTTGGAGAGCGGCCGGATCCTGATCGACGGCCAGGAGATTGCCGGTGTGAAGCAGGATTCGCTGCGGGCCCAGATCGGCATGGTCACGCAGGACACCTCGCTGCTGCATCGTTCGGTGCGTGAGAACATCCTCTATGGCCGACCGGACGCTACTGAAGAGATGCTTGTCGAGGCGGCGCGGCGCGCTGAGGCACTGGACTTCATCAGTGGGCTTTCTGACCACAAGGACCGCAAGGGTTTCGATGCCTATGTCGGTGACCGCGGCGTCAAATTGTCCGGCGGCCAGCGGCAACGCATCGCCATTGCTCGCGTTATGTTGAAGGACGCACCGATACTTATCCTTGACGAGGCGACGTCGGCGCTGGATTCCGAGGCGGAAGCGGCCATCCAGGAGAACCTCTACAAACTCATGCAGGGCAAGACCGTCATCGCCATCGCCCACCGGCTGTCGACCATCGCAGCGATGGACAGGCTTGTGGTCATGGACCAGGGTCGGGTCATCGAGGAAGGTTCGCACGAGGACCTGGTCGCCAAGGGCGGGCTCTACGCGCAGCTCTGGCAGCGCCAGTCGGGCGGGTTCCTGCTCGAGGACATCCCGGCCGAAATCGCCAACGACGCAATAGCAAAGGGGCAAGCCGCAGAATGATGGCCGCCGCATGATGACAGCCATCTATCGCTGGTTCGAGAACTGGGTCTATCCGTTCAGGGAGCCGGCGAATCTTCGGCCACCGTCGAGCGTCGGCGGATTTCTCTGGCACTATGTCGGCCAGGCGAAGTTCGCCTTTTTCGCCATGCTGGTCATCGGCGGCATCGCGCCGCTGGTCGAGGCCGGCCTGTTCTATTTCGTCGGGCGGCTGGTCGACATTCTCGACCAGCTTCCCAGCGAACGCAGCTGGCATGCGCTGTGGACCGCCGCCGGCCCGGAGCTGGTGTTCATGATCGCGGTGGTGCTGGTCATCCGCACCATCGTCGTCGGCCTGTCGGCGCTGGTCGACGAGCAGACGATCACGCCCGGCTTCTACAATCTGGTGCGCTGGCAGGCGCACCGGCACGTATCGCGCCAGTCCTATGCCTTCTTCCAGAACGATTTCGCCGGCCGCATCGCGACAAAAGTCTGGCAGGCGGGGCAGGCGACCGGCGACCTGATGGAAAGCTTCATCGAAGTCATCTGGTTCATGCTTATCTACACGGTGACGACACTGGCGTTGGTCGCCAGCCTTGACTGGCGGCTGGCGGCGCTGGTGGTGATCTGGATCGCGGCCTTCGGCTTGCTGGCAAAACTCTATCTGCCGGCGATCCGCAAGCATGCGGAGGCCACGGCCGAAGCAGGCTCGATGATCAATGGCCGCATCGTCGATTCCTATTCCAACGTGCAGACGCTGAAGCTGTTCTCGGCCGATGGCGACGACCATTACATCCGCAACGGCTTCGACATCTATCTCGACGCGCTGCGGCCCTTCACCCGCCGGCTCACCGGCGTGCGCATGGCGCTGACGACGCTGTCGGGCATCGTGATCACGGCGATCGGCTGTTTTGCCGTCTATCTCTGGGTGGAGGGCTCGATCACCGTCGGCGCGGTCGCCTTCACGCTGTCGCTGGTGCTGCGGCTCAACATGCTGCTTGGCCGAGTGATGATGCAGCTCAACGGCATTCTTCGGAACCTTGGCGTGCTGGAGAACTCCAAGGCGCTGATCTCGCAGCCGCTCGGGCTCATCGACGCGCCCGATGCCAGGGAGCTTGTCGTTGCCGGCGGGCGCATCGACGTGAAAAATGTCGAGTTCCACTACGGCAAGGGGTTCGGCGTGCTGAACGGCATCGACCTCGTCGTCAAGCCGGGCGAGAAGGTCGGGCTGGTCGGGCCATCGGGCGCGGGCAAGACGACGCTCGCCAATCTGATCCTGCGCCTTTACGACCTCGAGAGCGGCAAGATCCTGATCGACGGGCAGGATGTCGCCGATGTCAAGCAGAATTCGCTGCGCGCCAATATCGGCGTCGTCAGCCAGGACACTGCCCTGTTCCACCGTTCGCTGCGCGACAACATCAAGCTCGGCATGCCAGACGCGACCGATGCGGAGGTCATCGCGGCGGCTAGGAAGGCCGAGGCGCACGAGTTCATCCTGGGCCTGCGTGATAACCGGGATCGTGCCGGCTACGAAGCCTTTGTCGGCGAGCGCGGCGTGAAACTGTCGGGCGGCCAGCGCCAGCGCGTGGCGATCGCGCGTGTCTTCCTCAAGGACGCGCCGATCCTGATCCTCGACGAGGCAACCTCGGCGCTCGATTCCGACATCGAGGCGGCGATCCAGGAAAACCTCACCCGGCTGATGGAGAACAAGACGGTCATCGCCATCGCCCACCGGTTGTCGACGATAGCCGCACTCGACCGCCTTGTCGTGCTGGACGGCGGGCGCATCGTCGAGCAAGGCACGCATGACGAACTGGTGGCGCTCGACGGGCTTTATGCGCGGCTGTGGAAGCGACAGTCCGGCGGCTTCCTCTACCACGAGGAAAGCGTGCTCGAAGAGACGCGGCCGGCGGAGTAGGCGCATGGGATCGCCAAAGACCAGTCCAGAGATCGGTTATGGGCTCAGGCGGCTCCGGCCAACCACGCCGGCCTTCGACAGGCTGAAGGACGAGAGCCGGCTGGAAGGCTACTGGATGCTGGTGCGCCTGGCGGATGGCTGGTCAGGTGGCCGCAACAAGTTCCGGAAGCGGGGCGAGGCGCTTTACGGGTCATGGCATGGCCGGGACCTCGCCGGTGTCTGCGGGCTGAACATCGATCCTTATTTCGAGGGCAGGGAGCAGGGCCGGGTCCGGCACCTGTTCGTCAGCGCGCCTCACCGCCGTGCCGGCCTTGGCCGCATGCTGGTCGAGACCGTCATCGATCGGGCTCGCCAGTATTTCACCGTGTTGAACACCCGCGCGCCGCCGGAAGCCTTCGGCTTCTATGAAAGGCTTGGCTTTCAGCCCGTGGCAGGCGAAGAATTCGTCACCCATCGCATGGTGTTCGGGAAGGGGAACTGAAATGTCCTTGCGTCCGCCATCTCAACTTACCGGCTCTTCGGCCGCTGAAGCGGCCTTCGACGCGCTTGGCCATGAAATCCTCGCCGAGAAGGCGGCGGCACTCGGCCGGGCCGGCCAAAAGGTCCAGGAAACGCTGGCTCGGCTAAGCGACAATGCAGACGAGGAACTGCGTCCCCGGTTTCTCAAGGAGGCTGCCGCGGCCGTGCACGCCTATTTCATCCAGCGCGAACTTTGCGGCCTGCGCAGGCACGAGGCCGTCATCCGCGAGTATGGCATACCCAAGGCGGTGCTTGTCCGGTTGGGAGCGATGTAAGGATCACTCGAGCCATTCGGTGATGAACTTGCCGTTCTCGTGAATGTCAGTGGTTTCCAGTGGACCCGGACCGAGATTGGTGAATTTGTGCGGCGTGTTGGGCGGCACGATGACGATCTGGCCGGCGGAAGCCTCGATTTCCTTATCGCCGACGGTGAACAGGCCGGTACCCTGGCGGATGATGAAGATCTCTGTGTAGGGATGGGAGTGCAGCCGCGGGCCGCCGCCTTCATCAGGCAAGTAGTTGAAGATCAGGCAGGAGTTGGAGCCGAAGGCACCGCATTGCAACTCGCCCTTCCAGTGGTCGGAGCGAACTGCCCATTCCTCACGGTCTATGACGTGTGCCATGCCTGGGAAGATAGATCACACCAACGCCCTCTGTCGAGGCAAGCCAGAACCTCGGATTTTGCTGATATTTCCCGGTTGTTTAGCCGCCTTTTGCGGCCATTCGCCGTCCCGCCGGGCAATAGGGGATTTTGTCCCCGCGACAATCTGCCCTTGTGCCTTCACCCGTCTGGACAAAAACGGGCTTCACGCATAAACCGAAGTCCAAATGCCGGAGGAATTCGCTAGCCTGTTCGCCATGCGCTGTCGGGTTGGCGTGATTGAGCGGGGAACAAGGCTCGGCCACCGGCGCGGAAGAGGCGAAAGGATCAGGCACCCGTGAGCGCAACCGACATCCACGATCCCAATCGTCGAGATTTTCTTTATGTCGCCACGGGCATGGCCGCCGTTGTCGGCGCCGGTGCCTTCGCCTGGCCGTTCATCGACCAGATGCGCCCTGATGCCTCGACGCTGGCACTCGCTTCTGTTGAAGTCGATGTCGCTTCGCTGACGCCTGGTAGTTCGCTGATCGTCAAATGGCGCGGCAAGCCGGTCGTGGTGCGCAACCGCACCGAAAAGGAAATGAAGGACGGCGAGGCCGTCAGCCTCTCCGATCTCAAGGATCCGATCGCTCGCAACGCCAATTTGCCGGCCGATGCGCCGGCGACCGACGCCAACCGCACCACGCCCGGCAAGGAAGCCTGGATGGTGATGGTTCAGGTCTGCACGCATCTGGGCTGCATTCCGCTCGGCCAGGAAGGCGATTTCGGCGGCTGGTTCTGCCCGTGCCATGGTTCGCAATACGACACCGCCGGCCGCATCCGCAAAGGCCCGGCACCTGAGAATATGGCTGTGCCGGTATTCAAATTCATTTCCGATACCAAGATCCTTATCGGTTGAGGCAGGGGGATATTTCGATGAGCGAGGGACACTCGACCTATACGCCCAAAACCGGTATCGAACGCTGGTTCGACGCCCGCATGCCGCTGCCCAGGATGGTCTATGACAGCTTCATCGCCTATCCGGTGCCGCGCAACCTGAACTACATGTGGACCTTCGGCGGCATCCTGGCGATCATGCTGGTGGCGCAGATCCTGACCGGCATCGTGCTGGCCATGCACTACACGTCCGACACCAATCTCGCCTTCGGTTCGGTCGAGAAGATCATGCGTGACGTTAATTCCGGCTGGCTGTTGCGCTACATGCATGCCAACGGCGCCTCGTTCTTCTTCATCGCCGTCTATCTCCACATCTTCCGTGGCCTCTATTACGGCTCCTACAAGGCGCCGCGCGAGCTGCTCTGGATACTCGGCTGCATCATCTACCTGCTGATGATGGCGACCGGCTTCATGGGCTACGTGCTGCCATGGGGGCAGATGAGCTTCTGGGGCGCCACCGTTATCACCGGCTTCTTCAGTGCCATTCCGCTGGTCGGCAACTGGATCCAGCAGCTGCTGCTCGGCGGCTTCTCCGTCGACGACCCGACGCTGAACCGCTTCTTCGCGCTGCACTATCTGCTGCCGTTCATGATCGCTGGCGTCGTCGTGCTGCACGTCTGGGCGCTGCATGTCGTCGGCCAGTCGAACCCGACCGGCATCGAGGTGAAGTCGAAGACCGACACCGTCGCCTTCACCCCCTACGCGACCATCAAGGACGCGTTCGGCATGATCGTGTTCCTGTTCATCTTCGCCTATTTCATCTTCTTCCTGCCGAATTATCTCGGCCATCCCGACAATTACATCGTCGCCAACCCGCTGAAGACGCCGGCCCACATCGTGCCGGAATGGTACTTCCTGCCGTTCTACGCGATCCTGCGCGCCATCACCTTCAACATCGGGCCGATCAACTCCAAGCTCGGCGGCGTGCTGTGCATGTTCGGCGCCATCGTCATGCTGTTCCTGGTGCCGTGGCTCGACACCTCCAAGGTGCGCTCGGCGGTCTACCGGCCCTGGTACAAGCTGTTCTTCTGGCTGTTCGTGGCCGACGCCATCCTGCTTGGCTGGCTGGGCTCGCAGCCGGCGGAAGGCGGCGGTCTGTTGACCCTCCTGATAGGTGAGTTTGCGGGCAACTACGTTGGCTACGCTCAAGCGGCGACGCTGTTCTATTTCGCCTTCTTCCTGATCGCGCTGCCGGTGCTTGGCCTCATCGAGACGCCGCGCAGGCTGCCGAACTCGATCACCGAGGCGGTGCTCGAAAAGAACAAGGGCGGCAGCGGGCATCCGGCGGGCGCCACGGCCGCGCCAGAGACCAAGGGCTGAGCGGTAGAGAATCTAAGGGGATTTGGCATGAAGAAGATTCTCACCTCGCTGGCGCTGATCGGCCTTGTGGCCGCCGGCACTGCGGCCTTCGCCGCCGAAGAGGCGCACAATGCGGCAGCGCCGACGCATTTCCCGATCAATGAACCGAAGGAGATGAGCTGGAGCTTCACAGGTCCGATCGGTACCTATGACAAGGGCCAGCTGCAGCGCGGCCTGAAGGTCTACAAGGAAGTCTGCTCGGCCTGCCATTCGATGAATCTGGTGGCGTTCCGGACACTCGCGGGCCCAACGGGGCTTGGTTATTCGGATGCGCAGATCAAGTCCTTGGCAGCGACCTACACCATCCATGACGGCCCCAACGATGCCGGCGAGATGTTCGACCGTCCCGGCAAGCCATCGGACTATTTCCCGGCGCCGTTCGCCAATGTAGAGGCCGCCGCGGCCGCCAATGGCGGCGCGGCCCCTCCCGACATGTCGCTGCTGGCCAAGGCGCGCGGCGTCGAGCGCGGCTTTCCGCAGTTCGTCTTCGACATTTTCACCCAGTATGATGCCGGCGGCCCCGACTACATTCATTCGCTGCTGACCGGCTACGACCAGACGCCGCCTGCCGGCATGGTCATCCCCGAAGGCACACACTACAACCCGTACTTCATGTCGGGCGTGTCGCTGAAAATGCCCAAGCCGCTCTCCGACGGCCAGGTGACCTATGATGACGGCGCACCGCAGACGGTCGACCAATATTCCCGCGACATATCCGCCTTCCTGATGTGGGCGGCCGAGCCGCACATGGAAGCCCGCAAGCATACCGGCATCAACGTGCTGTTTTTCCTGCTTGTGTTCGGTGCGCTGGTCTACCTCGTCAAGCGCAAGGTGTGGGAAG
This sequence comes from Mesorhizobium sp. P2_E9, assembly GCF_056403815.1. Lineage (NCBI taxonomy): Bacteria > Pseudomonadati > Pseudomonadota > Alphaproteobacteria > Hyphomicrobiales > Phyllobacteriaceae > Mesorhizobium > Mesorhizobium sp. P2_E9. The sequence continues at coordinate 121,375 of NZ_JBFUET010000013.1, read as the reverse complement.
GCGTGGCGCACTAAATCGCGCCAAAGCTACACAGGACTACGAAAGGGCGCCTCGAGGCGCCCTTTCGCGTTTCGGAGGCGGTCCCGTCACATGGCCGTCATCGCCCATGGTGATCCTGCGTCATTGCCACCAAAGGATCGCACCCATGAAGAAATACGCATCGCTGACGGCTGGTCTGCTGCTGCTGATCATCGGCTCGGCCGCCCAGGCCGAAGACGCAAAACCCTTCGTCACCAACAAGGATATCGACCTGACGATGATTCTGCCGCCACCGCCGGCGAACGATTCGGCGCAGACCAAGGCCGAACTCGGCGAGGTGCTGACGCTGCAAGTAACGCGCACGCCCGAGATGGTGGCCAGTGCTGTTGCCGATGCGGAGGAGAATGTCTGGCGCTTCGCCAACGTCATGGGGCCAAATTTCAACAAGGATAAGCTGCCGAAGTTCAGCGCCTTCTTCGATCGCGTCGTTGAGACCGAAGGCGCTGTCGTCGATCCGGCCAAGGATGTCTGGAAGCGCCCGCGTCCGCACCAGCTCAGCGACCTTGTCAAGCCGGCTGTCAAGCTGTCGAGCTCCGGCTCCTGGCCGTCCGGCCACGCCACCGTCGGCACCATGATGGGCATCATCCTAGCCGACATGGTTCCGGAGAAGCGCGCCGAGATCATGGCGCGCGCGGCCGAATACGCCCACAACCGTGAGGTCGGCGGTATCCACTATGCATCCGACGTCGAGATGGGCAAGATTTCCGGCAGCGTCATTGCCGCGATCCTGCTCAACCGGGACGACTTCAAGGCCGAATACGAAGTGGCCAAGGCCGAGCTTCGTTCCGACCTCGGCATGTAAGTCTTCGTCAAAAGTCGGCTTCGACGAAAGGGGCGCCTCAGGCGCCTCTTTGCTGTTCACGGCCATGTTCTGCCGGAGCTCAAAAATTAGTCCGTTGGCATGGCGGCATCCGATTGATATTCGAAGCATCAAACGGCGACGCATGGCTTCTCCCGCCTGGCCTTGGAAAACGACGATGCGGCTCAGCGACTGTCATAACTATTCCGATTTCCGGCGCATGGCGCAGCAAAGGCTGCCGGGGCCGATCTTCGACTACATCGATGGAGCGGCCGACGACGAGGTCACCTGTCGCCGCAACACCGAAAGCTTCGAGACCTGCGACCTTGTTCCCAACGTGCTGCGCGGGGTGAGCGAGATCGACATGTCGGTGACGGTGATGGGGCAGAAGCTGGCGATGCCCGTCTACTGCTCGCCGACCGCGTTGCAGCGGCTTTTCCATCATCAGGGCGAGCGGGCGGTCGCCAGAGCGGCGGCCAAATACGGCACCATGTTCGGTGTCTCTTCGCTTGGCACCGTCAGCCTCGAGGAGGCGCGCAGGATCAGCGCCAGTCCGCAGGTCTATCAGTTCTATTTCCACCGGGATCGCGGTCTCAACCGGGCGATGATGCAGCGGGCGAAGCAAGTTGGCGTCGAGGTGATGATGCTGACCGTCGACAGCATCACCGGAGGAAACCGCGAGCGCGACAAGCGCACCGGCTTTGCCATCCCCTTCAAGCTCAACCTGGCGGGGATGGCGCAGTTCGCGCTCAAGCCGGCCTGGGCGATCAACTATTTCACGCACGAAGGATTCAAGCTGCCGCAGCTCGACGAGCATGTCGACATGGGCGGCGGCACAATGTCGATCAGCCGCTATTTCACCGAAATGCTTGATCCGTCGATGAATTGGGACGACGTCGCCGAGATGGTCGGGCAGTGGTCGGGGCCGTTCTGCCTCAAGGGCATCATGTCGGTGGAGGACGCCAAACGCGCAGCCGATATCGGCTGCAGCGGCATTGTGCTGTCGAACCATGCAGGCCGGCAGCTGGACGGCTCGCGGGCGGCATTCGACCAGTTGGCCGAGATCGTCGATGCCGTCGGCGACCGGATCGACGTCATCATGGATGGCGGCGTGCAGCGCGGCACACATGTGCTGAAGGCCCTCTCGCTCGGCGCCAAGGCGGTCGGCATTGGCCGTTACTATCTGTTCCCGCTGGCGGCGGCCGGCCAGCCGGGCGTCGAAAGGGCGCTCGAACAGATGCGGGTCGAGATCGAACGCGGCATGAGACTGATGGGCTGCGGTTCGATCGGACAATTGTCTCGCGAGAATCTGCGCTTCCGGTAACCAGCAGAGCAGGAGCAAGCCGTGGCGAGACAGCATCGGCGCGGAAGATAGCCGCGCCGGCCAGGCCAATCCTTTGCCGGATGCGCTTGTCTCGGGCGTCACATCGCGCTAGCCGTTGTCGGTCGCGTCGGGTTTGGTCCCTGCGCCGTTCGCACTTGCCAGCTGGATCATCTGGAGCCGCCTCATGAAACCTTCGCTCGAAGACACGCTGCTGGCCGCGATCCGCACCATTCCGGACTATCCGAAGCCCGGCATCCTGTTTCGCGACATCACCACGCTGCTCGGCAATGCGCGCGCCTTCCGCCGCGCCATCGACGAGCTGGTGCATCCCTATGCCGGGCAGAAGGTCGACAAGATCGCCGGCATCGAGGCGCGCGGCTTCATCCTCGGTGGCGCCGTCGCCCATCAGCTCTCGGCTGGCTTCGTGCCGATCCGCAAGAAGGGCAAGCTGCCCTTCGAGACCGTGCGCGTCGCCTACAGCCTGGAATACGGGCTGGACGAGATGGAGATGCACAAGGACGGCATTGCCCCTGGTGAGAAGGTGATCCTGGTCGACGACCTGATCGCCACTGGCGGCACGGCGGAAGCGGCGGTCAAGCTGCTGCGCCAGATCGGCGCCGATATACTGGCGGCCTGTTTCGTCATCGACCTGCCGGATCTCGGTGGGCGCGCCAAGCTCGAGGCGCTGGGTGTTCCGGTGCGGACACTGATCGGGTTTGAGGGGCATTGAGGCGCATTTTTTCTTCTCCCCTTGTGGGAGAAGGTGGATCGGCGCGCAGCGCCGAGACGGATGAGGGGTGGGTGACAGATCGCGGTCGATGCCAAGCTGGAGCACCCCTCATCCGACCTCGCTTCGCGAGGCCACCTTCTCCCACAAGGGGAGAAGGGAAGAACCGCTGCTACTCTGTCTTCACCAGCACGGCGCTCTCGAACTCCAGCACCTTGTCGCCGGTCGCGGCGAAAGCCTCGCAGCGCAGCGCCAGCAGCCGCCAGCCGGGGCGCGATGAGATTGGGCGGTGGGAGACCGCTGTGCGTGTGAAGGTGACGGTCTCGCCGGCATAGACGGGCTTCAGCCATTTCAGGTTCTTGAAGCCGGGCGAGGGGCCGAATTCGGGCATCGGTCCGGGGCCGTTCCAGTTGGCGCCCTCGGCGTCCATGCGGGCTTCGAGGTTGAGTTTCATCCAGGTGGCGGCGGTGTGCCAGCCGGAGGCGCAGAGCCCGCCGAGCACGCTCTTCTTGGCGGCCTCCTCGTCGATATGGAAGATCTGCGGGTCATATTTGCGAGCAAAGGCCTTGATCGCCTCGGGCTCGAATGTGTGCGAGCCCAGCGTCACCGTGGTGCCGATGCAGAAGAATTCATCCAGGGTCATGCGGCATTCCCCGCGCCATCGCGCGTCAGGAACATGACGGAATTCTCAAGCTCGAAGACGCCTTCGCCACGCTGGTTGACCAGTTCGCTGCGCATGGTGACGAAGCCGAGTTGCGGCTTCGATTTCGACAGGCGCTTGGCCAGGACAACCAGGTTGCCTCTGAGCGTATCGCCGGCCAGGACCGGTTTCTTCCACTTGACCTGATCGACGCCGGGCGCGCCCTGGCAGGTGGAGTCCAGCAGGAAGGCATCGCACAGCATGCGCATGAATATGGCGCAGGTGTGCCAGCCCGAAGCCGACAGGCCGCCCAGGATGCTGGCCTTGCCGGCCTCCTCGTCGAGATGCATCGGCTGGGCGTCGAATTCGCTGGCGAACTCGACGATCTCGGCCGCGCTCACCTCTTTTGCGCCGAGGTCGAACGAGGCGCCCTCGACGAAATCCTCATAGGCCCATGTCTTTGCGCTCATGGTCTGGCATCCCTGCAGAATGCGCGATCCGTATGGATCGGCGAACCCGGATGCAGGCAGCGCGCGATTTGGTCAAGTCCTTTCTGGTGAGCCAGCCTGAGGCAGCCGGCACCGGCGGCAGCGGTCAGAGCCAGCCGCGGCGGCGGAAATACCAGAAGGGCAGGATCGCCGACAGGATCATCAGGCCGATGGCAAAGGGATAGCCGAGCTGCCATTTCAGCTCCGGAATGATGTCGAAATTCATGCCGTAGATCGAGGCGACCAGCGTCGGCGGCAGGAAGATGACGGCGGCGACCGAGAAGATCTTGATGATGGCGTTCTGCTCGATCGAGATCATGCCGAGCGTGGCGTCGAGCAGGAAGGAGATCTTCTGCGACAGGAAGGTGGCGTGGTCGGCGAGCGACAGCACGTCGCGCGACAAGGTCTTGATGCGGGCGCGGACGTCCTTGCTCATCTTGGTCTGGGTGGCGACATGGGCGAGGAAGCCGGCCAGGCGCTGCAAGGAGATCAGGCTGTCGCGGACGGACGAGGCGATGTCTTCCTTGCGGCCGATGGCTTTCAGCAGCTCCTGGAAGTCGCGGTTGCGCTTCGACACCTTGGTCGAGCGTGCCTCGAAAATGTCGCGCGATATCGCCTCGATGTCGCGGCCGGCGCGCTCGAGGATGTCGGCGAGACGGTCGACGATCGCTTCCAGCAGGCCGATCAGGATGGTGTCGCCGCTGGTGCAGCCGGTCGCCACCTTCTCGGCGCGCAGCGGGAAGGTCTTGAACGCCTTCGGTTCATGATAGCGGATGGTGATCAGCCTTTTGCCGGCGAGCGCGAAGGTGACCGGCGACATCAAGGGATCATCGACTTCGGTCTGGGCGGGCAAAGTGGCGGTCATGAAGTAGGCGCCGTCCTCGATGTAGAGACGGCTCGAAATCTCGATCTCCTCCATCTCTTCGCGGGTCGGGATGGCGACGCCGAGCCAGCCTTCGATGGTGGCCTCTTCCTCCTTGGTCGGACTGACCAGGTCGGCCCAGACGACCCTGTCGCCATCGGCCAGCAGGTCGTCGACGACGCGCAGGCGATCATTGTCCACGACAAATGCCTTGATCATCGCCAGATCTCCCCTGCCAGATAAGGTTTGTTCAGATTGACGCTGGTGTCGGATTGCGCAGCGCTTCGTCGCATGCGTCGAGCGTGTGCCTGCCGCTTAGACCTGTGGGATGACAAAATCAAGACAAGCCCGGGTCGGGCGGGCCGGCATCGGCCGCTCAGAAAAACTCGTCGAGGAGCCGATACCCGGAAAGCTTGGCCGGCTCTGCTTGCGGTGGCCCGTAGCGTTCGAGAAAAGGCTCTATCCAGGTCTCGCCGATGTTATAGCGGATGTCACGCCGCCATACTGGCGTCATATGGCCTCACCTGAGAATGTCCCTCAGCGACATGTATCCGCCCCATAGACTAATTCCCAGAATTATGGAAAGCAGCGCTACAGTGCTGCGTTTGTGGCCTGTGGAAGTCGATCTTTGCCAGCCCTTGAAACATATCCAAGTCCCGTATGTCGCGAGCAATACGCACAACACGAAGAGCCCCACAAGAACACCCTTCTCATAGACAAAACGCAGCAGAAGGCTCCCGATCGCAATCGCATAGGTTGCTAAAGCTAGTGGTGACAGATGTGGGCCAATATCGGAGCGCATCAATCACCGATAGCACGCACCGATTGCTTGGCGGTTAAGATCCTCAAAATTCGAATTGCCAGCGCGCAGCCATAGGCCCTGAGATCCAGCGGCGATAATTTTTTCTAGATCAGGTGTTGAACTTGAACAGCAGGATGTCGCCGTCCTGGACGACATATTCCTTGCCTTCGTCACGCGCCTTGCCGGCTTCCTTGGCCGCCACTTCGCCGCCCAACGTGATGTAGTCGATATAGGCGATGGTCTGGGCGCGGATGAAGCCGCGTTCGAAATCGGTGTGGATGACACCGGCGGCTTGCGGGGCCTTGTCGCCCTTGTGGATGGTCCAGGCGCGCGTTTCCTTCGGCCCGACGGTGAAATAGGTGATCAGGTGCAACAGATCGTAGCCGGCGCGGATGACCTTGTTCAGTCCGGGTTCGTCGAGGCCGAGCGAGGACAGGAATTCCATCTCTTCCTCATCCGAGAGCTGGGCGACTTCGGCCTCGATCGCCGCCGAGATCACCACGGTGCCGGCGCCCTGCGCGGTGGCCATCTTTTCCACGGCTTGGGTGTGCTCGTTGCCGGTGGCGGCGTCGGCCTCGGCGACGTTGCAGACATAGAGCACGGGGTGCGAGGTCAGTAGGTTCAGCCCCTGCAGGATGCGCAAATCCTCCGCCGAGATGCCCTTGAGCAGGATGCGGGTCGGCTTGCCGGCCTGCAGCAGTTCGAGCGCGGCCTCCATCATCGGCAGGACGGTGGTCGCTTCCTTGTCCTTGGTCGAGGCGCGCTTGCGGATCTGGACGATGCGGCGCTCCAGGCTGTCGAGGTCGGCGAGCATCAGCTCGGTCTCGACCGTCTCGGCGTCGGCGACAGGGTCGATGCGGCCCTCGACATGGGTGATGTCGTCATCCTCGAAGCAGCGCAGCACATGCACGATGGCGTCGACTTCGCGGATGTTGGCGAGGAACTGGTTGCCCAGCCCTTCGCCCTTCGAGGCGCCGCGCACCAGGCCGGCGATGTCGACGAAGGAGATGCGGGTCGGAATGATCTCCTTCGACTTGCCGATCGCGGCGATCTTCTGCAGGCGCGGGTCGGGCACCGCAACTTCGCCAGTGTTCGGTTCGATGGTGCAGAACGGATAGTTGGCGGCCTGCGCCGCCGCCGTCCTGGTCAACGCGTTGAAAAGCGTCGACTTGCCGACGTTGGGCAAGCCAACGATGCCGCATTTGAAACCCATTGTGTCCAGTCCTATCGGGAAAAGCGAAATTTGATGAGGGCTATGGGCGATAGGGGTGATCAACGTCAAGCCCCGTAAGGCCGCATGCGTGCGCGCTCAGTCCTTGTTGCCGAACAGTTTCTTCAGCATGGCGGCCATCGGCCCGGATTCCGGCAGCTTGGCGGGCGCCTGCTGCGGGCGTGCCTGGCGGATGTGGCTCTGCTGTTTTGGAACCGGCTTTTGCGCCGGCTTTTCCGGCTCGGGCGCCGCCTTGCCCTGGACGGCGAGGGCGGCCTTGTTCATGAAGCCGGATTCGTCGCCCTTGACGATCATGGCGGCGTTGTCGGCGATCGCATCGAGCAAGGGATCGAGCCATTCGCGGTCGGCCTTGGCGAAATCGCCGAGTACGTGATGCTGGACCATTTCCTTGACGCCGGGATGGCCGACGCCGATGCGCACGCGGCGGTAGGCGTTGCCGATATGGCCGTCGATCGAGCGGATGCCGTTATGGCCGCCGGCGCCGCCGCCGGTCTTGATGCGCAGCTTGCCTTCGGCAAGATCGATCTCGTCATAGAAGACGGTGAGCGCGGAAAGGTCGAGCTTGTAGAAGCGCAGCGCTTCGCCGACCGACTGGCCGGACAGGTTCATGAAGGTCTGCGGCTTGATCAGGACGATCTTCTCGCCGCCGAGCGTGCCTTCTGAAATCAGGCCCTGGAATTTCTTTGACCAGGGCGAAAAGGAATGGCGGCGGGCGATAGCGTCCGCCGCCATGAAACCGACATTGTGCCGGTTGCCAGCGTATTTCGCGCCCGGATTGCCGAGTCCTGCAAACAGCAGCATCGTCAGCTCCGGGCGGAAAGGGATTACTTCTCTTCGGCGGCAGGAGCCGCTTCAGGTGCAGCCACTTCGACCGTCTCTTCCGTCTCCGGCTTCATTGCCGACGAGCCGGCAATGGTCGCGATGGTGAAGTCGCGATCGGAGATGACCGGCTTGACGCCGGCCGGCAGCTTGACCGCCGAGATGTGGATCGAGTCGCCGATGTTGGTGCCGGTGAGATCGACGGTGATGAATTCCGGGATCGCATTGGCCGGGCAGTGGAACTCGACTTCGTGACGCACGATGTTGAGCACGCCGCCGCGCTTGATGCCGGGCGACTTGTCCTCATTGATGAAGTGGACAGGCACGTCGACGTTGACTTCGGTGTCCTTGCCGATGCGCAGGAAGTCGACATGGACAGGGAAATCCTTGACCGGGTCGAGCTGGAAGTCCTTCGGCAGGACCTGGATCTTCTTGCCGTCGACATCGATCGTGGCGATCGTGGTCAGGAACCCGCCGCCATGGATCTTGTAGTAGATGTCCTTATAGGTGAGAGCGATTGCCAGGGGAGGCTGCTTGTCACCATAGATTACTGCAGGCACTTTACCGTTGCGGCGAACTGCACGGGCGGACCCCTTACCGACCTGTTCGCGTGCTTCGGCCTTGAGCTCGTAAGTGTCGTGGCTCATGGCATTTCCTTTCGGTTTGTTCTGGAGCGTTCGCGGCGGGCAATGCGCCTGGACCGTAAACGTCGAAAGCCGCCGGGTGAGGCGGCCTTCCGCCGCGTTGCCTCCAAGGGTGTCTACGCGGGTGGCGGCTCTATAGCGGAAGGCGGCCACAGGTGCAAGCGGTTGGGCTGGCCATGCCTGCGGGGGCACCAGCGATGGCAGGCATCATTGCCACGACATAAGTTTAGACAACCGGCGGCGGAGCTTTTGGGTCAACGTGCGTTTGGCTGGCGCTCGGGAACTGACCTGCACGCGCCAGTCCGGAATATCATTCTGGGATTGCGTGCCCGTCGCCCGAGCCTTCCGTGCCAGCCATGTCACGTCGACAGGCGCGCAGCCATTGGCCAGCAACCGGTTGGTGAGCATCTGCTCATTGAGAATAGCTCGGGCCTTGCTTTCGAAAAACGGCAGCGTTTCAGGCGTAAGATCGAACCTTGAATGCCAGACTGGCCCGTTGCCGGCTCCGTCGCCGGTGAGCCAACGCAGCAAAAACTGCTGATATCCTTGCGAGATCGCAGCGTCTTCACGGAAGGGCTGCCGGGGATTGCCGCTGAAAATCGGCGCGTTCCAGCTGACGCTTACCAGAGATCCCAGGCCGCTGAGTTGCCGCGGGTGCATCAGGATGAACGAACTGCGGAGCCAGGCCTGCGAAGGGATTCCGAAAATCGAGATGGCCTCGCCGTGAAAATCAATGCGGCCCAGCGCCCCTTGCAAGTCAAGCAACGACCGCAACAAGCCGCCATCCATCAATTTGAGATGGTCGGATGCGGATGCCGCGAAAGCCGAAGTGGCCAAGTGAACCAGATCATAGTGCTGAAGTTTGGCGCCGGTATGATTGATACCGCGGTCCCACGCGGAGAACTCCCAATCGTCGTTCGACGCGCCGATCAGTTCGACCCAGCAGTCGAGATCGGAGCCGTGACCGACTGGCAGCGAATTGTCGATCACCAGCAAGCGATGCGCAACGTCCGGCATCTGGTCAGCGAACATGGCGCGCAAGTCCTGCCATGCGGTCGGATACTTCTCGGTCCCGTGACGCGCCATCAGGGTCAAAACACGAAGCGGCTGCAAGTGCATGGCCGATCCAGGCGCGCCGCTTTCCGGCGTCAACGCCTTCTTCCCGTCAAGCGCGAGCGGATTTTTTTCAAGGTCTTTTTGAGACGGGATGGTGGCTTCGGTCGAACCTTCTGTCCGGCGGCTTGCGCCGACGTTTGACGGCGGTCGGACCTCAACGGGTCATGAAACGCTTCCATCTCCTTGCGGACGGCGGCGAATATTGCCGCTTCCTCGGGTCCACCGGGGGTCTCCCAGAGCTTCGCCCGTTCGGCAATATCGTAGGTTGCCTCCAATTCCGAGCAGACGGCGGCGAATGCCGCGTCGCCATCAAGGCCATCCTGTGCTTCCCATAGTTTCACCCGGTCCACTATATCGTAGACCGCCCGCAGCAGCGCGGTGGCGACAACGTAGTCCGACCGCGACCTGGACTGAGCCAGCCAGTACGCTATGCGCTTTTGCCCGAACGTCTCCAGGGGAGTGTTGGCGTCGAAGAACGAGACCCTGTCTCGCTCGCTCGTATACCGATTGGTTTTTTCAATCCATTGATGCGCATCCCGATGCGACAAATTGTGGATGCACACGCCTCCGTCATGCGGGACATCGCAGACCTCGCCCGTTATTCGTCCGACCTCTTCATGCAGGGTCGAAACGAATTCTGCCGCGCCGCGGCGAAAGGCGCGCACATTGTAGGACGGCCAGTAATAGGCGTTATCGTCGTGGCGTCCCATAATGTATTCGCGCTTGGGGAAGCGAAACACGCCAGCCGGGTAGGAGCCGGCATTCTCCCTTATCCAGCGAATGGCTTCGACGCTGAGGCATTCGTCATGATCCAGGTAGAGTATGAAGTCGTGCGAACAGGCGTCGTAGGCGACGAACCGCGTCTCGGTGGGCAATGGCGACCACGGCACGGAGATGACTTTGTCGGCAAAGCCGGCCGCAACAGCAGCGGAACCGTCGGTGGATGATTTGTCGACGACAATGAGCTCATCGACGAATCGCAATGAACGCAAGCAAGTCTTGAGAATTTCTCCACTGTTGTAGGTTATGACGAAGCCGCTTATCTTGGGGCTGTTGACACCCATACATCTCACCCTTGCCGAAGCATTACTCGCGCTATACCCTATAGCAGAATAGAGCGCCTGCAGGTCAACTCCCCGCGACTCTTCATGCTCAATTTCCTTCTGTGCCAGCCTGCACACTAGAGGGCGACCGACGGAAGCATTTCGATCCCAGTTGATGGCAAGTCCGCGCAACACGCGCCGCGATTGGCTGGCCCGCACTCGCCAAGCCATCGACGTTGCCGTGGCGCAATCTCAATCCGCTTTGGCGCTGCATGCTCCCGACGAAAAGGCGGCGCGATTGATTGATGTTGATCTTGGCTGCGCGAGCGCAGTTCAAGCATCGCCGGGGCTGTTCACCACGGTCGCTGTGCCCGGTCGGTCGGCTTGGGGTTCGCGGCATTCGAACGAGCCGGCCTCGGGGCGGCTGAATGCCATGCCGCCCCAGACCCGACCAAGCTCGTTAACTGAGCTGCCCTGCGGCCTGCGAGATGAGCTGGGTGATCTCGCGCGGGTGAGAAATCAGCGACAAATGGCTTGCCTTCACCTCGATGGTCTTGGCGTTCATGCGTTTGGCCATGAAGCGCTCGAGATCCGGGTTGATGGTGCGATCCTCGGTCGAGACGGCATACCAGCTTGGCTTCGAGCGCCAGGCGGCCTGGGTTGTCTTGCCGGAGAAAAGCGTGTCCGAGATCGGTCCCTGGACGGCATAGAGGATGCGCGCCTTCTCGCGCGAAATACCACCGGCGAAATCCCGCAGGAAAGCCTCTTCGCTGAGCTTGCCATAGCCTCCGGACCAGACAAGGCCCGCCGAGGCGGGCGGCGCCGCAAAAGTCTTGGCGAGCGCCGTGTAGTCTTCACCCGCATCCGGCGCGCGCGCCGCGACATAGACGAGCGAGCACACCTTCGGATCCATTCCCGCCTCGCTGACGATCATGCCGGCAAAGGAGTGTCCGACGAGGATCGTCGGTCCATCCTGGAGAGCGATCGCACGCCGTGTTGCCTCGACGCCCGCGTCCAGCGTGGTCAGCGGGTGCTGGACGACGGTTGCGTTGAAGCCGGCCTGCTGCAGCAGGCCAACCACCTCCGACCAGCACGAGCCATCCGCATAGGCGCCATGGACCAGGACGACATTGCGGATCTCGGGGCGGACCTCGGGGCGGACGTCGGGGCGAACCTTGGAGCCCGTCTGGGCTCGCGCCTTGGCGGAGCCGGCCAGGATGCTCGTCGCCACCCCGGCGACAAGCGCGGTGGAAAAAGTACGCCTATTCAACATGATCGTGGATTCCTTGAGGTGTTGGCGGATCGCGTCCAGACTTCAGCTAGGACACGCCGCAAATGCTTTGCCCGGCGCCTATGCCCAGTCTTCGCGGCTTACCGGGCCTGCGTTACAGCCGTCACCGCTTCGTGATCGCAAGCGGGCTCTCGCGGAACAACGTGGTCGTGGGTTAGAGACCCAGAGAAGCCTTAAAAGCCGCAAGCTCGTCGTCGGTGATGGCGACTACATGCTGCAGCTCGGGATAGGCGCCCGTCTTCACGTCGGAGATGAATTCGCGATAGGCGGCGATGCGCTCGCGCTGCAGCCGCTCATATTCGGCGGCGAAGTTGCGGTAGGTCTTGGCGTGGCGCGGTCTGTGGCCTGATGTGTGGCCAAGCACGTCCTCGCTGAACAGATACTGCGCGTCGGCATGCGGCCCGGCGCCCATGCCAAGCATGATCATCGGCGTGCTCTGGGTGATCAGTTCGGCGACCCGGTCGGGCACCACTTCCAGCTCGGCGCCGAAGCAGCCGATGGCCGCCAGGCGCTTGACGTGGTCCCACACCGCGCGTGCACTTTCGGCTGTCCTGCCGACGGCCTTGAAGCCGCCGGTCCAGGTGCATTGCGAGGGGATCAGGCCGACATGAGCGACGACCGGCACGGCGTTGTCGCAGAGCGTCTTCTGGATATCGAGCGAGGCGGCGCAGTAGAAGCAGTCGCCGCCGATGCGCATGAAGTGATAGGCGGTTTTCAGATAGTCCTCCGCTGTGACCAGATTGCCGGCGGGGCCATAGGGAAGCCCGACCTGCACGAAGCAGCGGCCGGCCGCCTCGCGCATCTCGGGTGAGAAGAAGCGGCCCTCGATCGACAGCATGTCGACGCCGGCAGCATCCGCCGCCGCCGCCTCTTCGAGCGAGGTGACATAGAGCATGGAAATCTTTTGTCCGCGGCTCTTCATGGCGCGGATGTCGGCGACGGTTGGACGAGTGCTCTTGGCGACCATTCTTGTTCCCTCAGACGGTGAAAGCTTCGCGGAAGGCCAGCAGGGCCGCCTCGGGATCACCTGAGGCGAACGCCTCCATGCCGACCGGCCCGCTGTAGCCCATGTCCCTCAACGCCCGGGCGATGCCCCGGTAATTGATCTCGCCGCTGCCGGGCTCCATGCGCCCGGGCACGTCGGCCACCTGGACCTCGCCGATCCATGGCAGGCAGGCGCGGCACAGTTCGATCAAATTCCCTTCGCCGATCTGCGCGTGGTAGAGATCGAGATTGAGACGCAGGCCCGGCCGGTTGACGCTCGACACCAGCGCTAGTGTGTCCTCCGCGCGTCCAAACGGCACGCCGGGATGGTCGACCGGCAGGTTCAAATTCTCCAGCGTGAAGGTCACGCCTTCGGCCTCGGCAAGGTCGGCGATGCGGTTCAGCGTCTCGCGCGCCTTGAGCCACATCGCGCCGGTGACGGTCTCGCACGGCGTGACCGGCAGGCCGCCATCGCCCAGCCCGGTGCCGTGCAGATTGAGCCGCGCGACCCCGAGGCGCTTGCCGACCGCCGCCGTCTCCTTCGCGGTCTTCAACAGTTCGGCGGCACCCTCGTCATCGGCAAGCCGGCCGCGCAAATAGCCGTTCATGATCGAGAAGGTCGCGCCGGATCTTTCCAGCATAGCAAGGTCATGGTCCGGCCAGTTCCAGAGGCCGACCTGAAAACCCATTTCGGTCAGGCGCTTGACGCGCCATTCCATCGGTCGGTCGCGCCAGAGCATTTCGACGCAAGCCGCAAGCGTAAATGTATCGGACATGTCAGACCTCGATGTACACGCGGCCGTCCTCGACCTTCGTGGTGTAGGTTTTCAGGTTCACGCAGACCGGTGCGCGCAGCGCTTCGCCGGTCCGGTAATCGAACACGCCGTTGTGCTTCGGGCATTCGATCCTGTGTTCCATAACCAACCCGTCGCTCAGATGCACCTTCTCATGCGTGCATAGCCCGTCGGTGCAGAAGAAGGCATCGTCGGGGCTGCGGTAGATGGCGAATGTCCGGCCTTCGTGATCGAAACGGATGACGTCCTCTTCCTCGATGTCATCGGTCGCGCACGCGTTGATCCATTTCGCCATTGTCACTCTGCCGTCTGTCTTTGGTTGGTTGAAAAAGGCGGCCGGCGGACCACGCATTCCGCCGGCCGTACAGGAAGATGCCCGGGAGGAGGAGATGGGCGTCTTCACTGGTCACGCATGGCTCGCGCCCTGCGACGCATACCCGTTGTCAGCCGCCGAGAAGCTCTCGATCTCCGCTTCGAGCTCGGCCATCTGCTCGCCGCCCGCCATCAGGTCGGTGATCGCCTCGCGGCTTTTCTCGCCCTTGCGGAAGTCGGCGGCCTTGGCGCCTCTGATGAGGACGGCAAAGTGGTCGCCGACGGTCAGCGCATGGACGACATTGTGGGTGATGAAGATCACCGCGATGCCCTTGCGGCGCGCCTGCAGCACAATGCGCAGCACGTGCGCCGCCTCCTTGACGCCAAGTGCGGCGGTCGGCTCGTCGAGGATCAGCACGCTGGCGCCGAAATGCACGGCGCGCGCGATCGCCAGCGCCTGGCGTTCGCCTCCGGACAGTCCGCCGACCAGGCGGTCGCCATCGTCGATGCGGGTGATGCCGAGCTGGCGCATCTCGGTGACGGCGATCTCGTTGGCCCGTTTGCGATCGTAGATGGTCAGCGGCCCCCAGCGCCGCGTCGGCTCGGCGCCGACGAAGAAAGAGCGGCCGATGCTCATCAGCGGGAATGTCCCGCCGAACTGGTGGACGGTGGCGATGCCATGGTCGCTGGCATCACGCGGACTGTCGAAGGCGACGGATTGGCCGTCCATTTCCATCGTGCCCGATGTCGGCTTGTGGACACCGGAGAGGATCTTGATCAGCGTCGACTTGCCGGCGCCGTTGTCGCCGAGCAGGCACAGCACCTCGCCTCTGTTGACCTCGAGCGAGATGTCGTGGAGCACGTCGATAGGACCGAACGACTTGTTGAGTCCGGTCAACCTGAGCAGGGGCGGTGTCATCAGCGAGCCCTCGATTTGGCACGTGGTGCGTAGGTGAGCGCCATGGTGCGGAAGGTGTTGTTCATCAGCACGGCCGCCAGCAGCAGGACGCCGATGATCAGGCTTGCCCAGTTGGCGTCGAAGCCGGTGTAGAAAATGCCCTGGTTGACGATGGCGAAGGTCAGCGTGCCCAAGACGATGCCGACCACCGAACCATAGCCGCCTGTCAGCAGCACGCCGCCGATGACCACCGCGATGATAGAGTTGAAGATGAAGGACTGGCCGGCGGCCACCTGGGCGCTGTTGTAGAGGATGGCTTGCGACATGCCGACGAAGGCGGCGCACAGGCCGCTGCTCATGAACAGCGCGATGGTCACCTGGTCGGTCGGGATGCCGGCGTTGCGGGCGCTGACGGCGTCACCGCCCATGGCCAGGATCCAGTTGCCGAAGCGCGAGAAATTCAGGATGAAGCCGACGATCAGGATGGCGGCGATCCACCAGAACAGCGTCACCTCGAACTTGCCGCCGAGATAGTCGCCGAACAAGAGCTTGGCGGTGGGGCCGCTCTTCAGCGCGACGCTGGTGCTGCCGGACAGGATGACCGAGAGGCCGAGCGTCAAGCCGGCGAGCGCAAACAGCGTGGCGAGCGTGACGACGAAGGACGGCACCTTGGTGCGGATCACCAGCACGCCATTGACGAAGCCGACGGCGAGCCCAAGGCCGAGCGCGGCGAGGATGCCGACGATGATCGGCAGGCCGTAATGGCCCGACAGGATGGCGATGGTCATCGAACTGGCGGGGACCATCGAGCCGACGGAGAGATCGAGATGCCCGGCGATCATCAGCAGGCCGATCGGAAGCGCGATGATGCCGAGTTCCGAGGCGACGTTGAGCCAGCTCGCTGCACCGCCGGCCGACATGAAATTGGCGCCGCCGAAGATCGAGAAGAACACCAGCACGGCGATCATGCCGATCAGCGAGCCGACTTCTGGGCGGCGCACGAGGCTGCCGATCGAGGGCATCGAAGAGTGCGGCGCGGGCGGCGCGGTGGCTGCCACGGCGGATTGGTGATGGGCTTGGGATGTCATCGAAATGTCCCTGGCTTGAACAATGGGAGCCTGGCGTGGCCAGTCATCGGCGGCGCGTGGCAGATGATGTCCGGCCCACGGATGGGCCGGACATTCTGTCTGCAGAAGCTAGCGAGCGCCGGCCGCGGCACCCGCCATCGTCGCGTCGACATTGGCGGCGTCGACGATTCCCGGTCCGGTCAGCACCGGTTTGGTCGGCAGGTCGAGCCCGTAATTGACGAAGCCGTTCAGCAGCGACACGGCGAGATAGCCCTGCAGATAGGGCTGCTGGTCGACCGCGAACATCTGCGTGCCAGCCTTGATGCGCTGCAGGCCGGTCTCGTCCATGTCGAACGAAGCGAGCTTGACCTTGTCGCCGGCATTGGCCTGGCTGATGGCGTTGGCGGCGCTGTTGGCGTCGCCGGCGCTGATGGTGATGACACCGTCGATGGTGTTGTCCTTCAGCACGGCGGCCTTGATCGCCTCGGCGACCGCGGTCGGGTTGCCGAAGCTGGACGAGGGCAGCGGCAGCTGGCTGGATTTGCCGCCGCTCTTGGCGATGGCGTCGGCAATGCCCTTGCAGCGGTCTTCGGTGTTGGTGGCGCCCGGCAAGGTGTTGACGCACAACACGTTCTTGGAGCCATGGCTGCCGTAATAGGCGCCGCCGCCGAGGCCAGCCGCGTATTCTTCATTGCCGACATAGTTCATGGCGCCGAGCCGCTTGGCCGCGCCCATGCCGCCGGAATTGTAGATGATGAGCGGTACGCCGGCTGCAACGACTTCCTTGAAGGCATCATCCATGGCCTCCGGCACCCAGTCGGGGCCGACAATGGCGCTCGGCTTCTGGCTGAGCGCGGTGCGGATCAGCTTGGCCGCGTCGGGACCGAGATTGTCGTAGTTCTGCGGGCCGAGCCAGGTGACCGAGCCGCCGGTCAGTTCGGCGACCTTGCCGGCATCGTCGGCGCCCTTCTTGACCTTCGACCAGAACGGGTCGTCGGCCTTGCCGCCGATGACAAAGATCTTCGCCCCGTCAGCCATTGCCGAGGTGGCAGATGTCGCCGCCACGCCCGCAAGCATGATCGCCGTCAGCAGTTTCGTGATCGTTTTCATTTCATTTCCTCCCGGTTGCCGTCGTCAGACGGGTTTAGAAAAAATCGAATTCATCCGCAGGCGCACCTCTCCCGTTGCGCGTTGCGTCATGTGATCAATGGTTCGCCGCGGCTTTGGCGTTCATGCGTTCCTTCTTTTTCTGGAAGCGGGCGTCCATCTTGGCTTCGCCCTCCCTGGTGCCGTCGTGCCAGGTGCCGAACCAGCGATCGAGCGGGATCAACCCGTCGCCGCCATAATTCACCTCGAAATATTTGTGGTGCAGGTAATGCGCGTAGGCGTGGCTATCGACGGCCTTGTCGTCGGTCACTTCCAGCTTGTCGAAGCCGAGATGGCCATTGACGGCGCCGAAGCCGGCAACATGCAGCTGGAACAGCGCGACGATCGGATTGGACGGGATGACCAGGTGCCAGAAGGCGACCGCGTGGTAGAGGAACCCTTCCACCGGATGCATCGACAGCGACGACCAGGGCGAGGGGTTGATCGAATTGTGGTGGACCGAATGGATCCAGCGATAGAGCGGACCCCAATGGATCAGGCGGTGGATGAAGAAGAAATGCACCTCGTGGATGGCCGGCGCGACCAGCACCAGTGCGGCGAGGTAGACCGGATGATCCGACCAGCCGACCCAAGGCACGTAGCCATTGGCAAAACACCAGAGGAAGACGACTTCGACCACGGTCCACAGCGGGATGGTGACGAAGAACGAGCGCAGGAAGTTGTCGAGGTTCTGGCTCTGGAACCAGAACACGTCGGAGGGCGCATCGCCGGGGAATTTGTGGTTGTATTTGAACCGCGTCGCCTGGGTGCGCTTGATGTAATAGCGCAGCTCGAAGATGCCGTAGAAGATCAGGATCGCGGCGGCATTGACGGCGTAGAGCCACAGCGCCCAGCCCCAGCTGATCGTCTTCATCGTCTCGACGCCAGGCACGACATAGAACCAGTAGAGCAGCGCCGTGGCCATGTGGAAGGCATTCCACGGCCAGATATAGCCGGGCAGCCATGCCAGGATCTTCGGCAGCCTGGGCGGCCAGTTCCACAACGGCGCGCCCTCGATGCGTCCGTTCGGCTTCCAGTCGCCGCGCTTGTCGCGCACGCCGTATTTGAGATCGTCCATGCAATCCTCCACCCGCAATGCCGCACCCGTTACGCCTTGGGATGGACCGCACGCGCGCGCTGCCTCACACCGCCTGTGAGCGGTGGGCGAAAACCCGTCTGCGCTGTGCTGTTGCTATCCCTGGGCTGGCGGTGCGTCCGCCTTGCTTGCTTTTGATGAGATAAACATCTTGATCCAAAATGAATCAAGAATAGAATGTTTGTTCCAAATGGATTGTGTCATTCATATCAATCTGGCTTAATGAATGATATTTTCGTATCAATTGCACCAGGCGGATGAGACGAAATGGATCAGAACAAGCGGCCGACGATCAGGGATGTCGCCGCCGAGGCGAATGTTTCGGTGGCCACCGTCAACCGGGTGCTGAGCGGCGCCGGCGCCGTTCGCCAGGGCACGCGCGAGCGCGTCAGGCTGGCGGCCGAGCAGATCGGCTTCTACGGCATGGGCGCGCTGCGCAGCCGCATAGCGGCCGCAAGGCCGCACTATCGCTTTGGCTTCCTGCTGCACCAGCCGGGCCGCGCCTTCTACCGCAACATCGCCGAGGCGCTGCGCGCGGTGGCGCCGGCCATGCCCGACTGCGAGATCGAGCTGCGCATCGAGTTTCTCGACGATCTGTCGCCGCAGAACGTTGGAGCGCGCCTGCTGGCGCTCGGCGCCGAATGCGACGCCGTCGGCGTTGTCGCCGCCGTCCATCCGCTGGTCACCCAGGCGGTCGACGCGCTGCAGGCCCGCAACGTGCCGGTGTTTGCGCTGATCTCGCAGATCTCGGCGACGGGTCAGGTTCATTATATCGGGCTGGACGGCTGGAAGGTCGGGCGCACGGCGGCCTGGGTGTTCGAGCATGTCTGCAAGGCGCCCGGCAAGCTCGGCATCCTCGTCGGCAATCACCGCTATCGCTGCCAGGAGATGAATGAAAGCGGCTTCCGCTCCTATTTCCGTGAGCATGCGCCTGATTTCACGTTGCTCGAGCCGCTGCTGACCTTCGAATCCAGCGCCATCGCGCAGGAGATGACCGAGAAGCTGCTGAACGAAAACCCGGATCTGTCCGGGCTTTATGTCGCCGGTGGCGGTATCACCGGCACCATTGCCGCGCTGCGCTCCACCGGCCGCGCCGGAAGCGTCGTCGTCGTCGGCTACGAACTGATGGAGTCGACCCGTCCGGCGCTGCTCGACGGCACGCTGACCTTCATCATTTCGCACCCGCTCGCCCGTATCGCCAAGGAAGCGCTGAGCGGCATGGTGCGCGCTGTCGCCAGCCCCAATGAGGGCGGCAACTTCACCACCATCGTGCCGTTCGAAATTTATACGCGGGAGAATATCTGACTGGTGGTTGCGACGCCGAGGCGACTGCGGTTGCGGCACAGGCGCTGGGGAGCGCCTGGCATCGGCTACTCCTGATTGCCGCTCAGCGCGTTACGCAGCGCCTGGATCTGGCGGTTCAGCGCATCAAGTTCAGCCAGCGTCATGCCAGAGCGCTCGATCAAGGTCTCGTTGAGGCAGTTGCACTGGACCAGCAGCGCGCGACCGGCTGATGTCAGGTCGACCTGCACCTGGCGCTCGTCGGTCTGGCTGCGCTGGCGGGTGACCAGACCGGCCTGTTCCATCCGCTTCACCAGCGGTGTGATGGTGCTCGATTCCAAAGCGAGCCGGTGCGCGATCGTGCCGACCGACATGCCGTCGGCCTCGGCAAGCGCGTTGAGCACGAGATATTGCGGATAGGTGATCCCCATCTCGTCCAGCATCGGCTTGTAGGTGCGGTTGATCGCCATCGAGGTGGCGTAGAGCGTGAAGCAGAGCTGATTGTCCAACGGGAGAGGCACGACGCATTCCTTGTTTGCCACGCAGGGCCTTGTTTGCCGACGTAGGAATTCGATACCACGAAAAATGATATCGCGATATATATTTTTTTGTAGACAAGGCCTTCGACCTGCATTAGCTATATTGGTATCGCGATATTGTTTATCGCGAAAACAATCAGAGGAGATTGAGATGGCTTCGCAGACAAAGTCGGGCTCCGGCAGCGGCACGATCACCACCAAGGACGGCACGCAGATTTTCTACAAGGACTGGGGAACCGGTCAGCCCATCGTCTTCCATCATGGCTGGCCGTTGAGCAGCGACGACTGGGACGCCCAGATGCTGTTCTTCCTGGCACAAGGCTACCGCGTCATCGCCCATGACCGGCGCGGCCATGGCCGTTCGACCCAGACGGATATCGGCAACGAGATGGACACTTATGCCGCCGATATGGCGGAACTTGCCGCGCATCTCGACCTCAAGAACGCCATCCATGTCGGCCATTCGACCGGCGGCGGCGAAGTGGCGCGTTATGTCGCGAAATACGGCTCAGGCGGTCGCGTCGCCAAGGCGGTGCTGATCGGGGCGGTGCCGCCGATCATGCTCAAGACAGCTGCCAATCCCGGCGGCCTGCCGATCGAGGTCTTTGATGATTTCCGCGCCGCCCAGGCGGCCAACCGGGCCCAGTTCTTCCGCGACGTTCCTGCCGGTCCGTTCTACGGCTTCAACCGTCCGGGTGCCGAGGTCTCGCAGGGCGTCATCGACAATTGGTGGCGCCAGGGCATGATGGGCGGCACCAAGGCGCATTATGATTGCATCAAGGCGTTCTCGGAAACCGACTTCACCGAGGATCTGAAGGCGATCGATGTGCCGGTGCTGGTCATGCATGGCGACGACGACCAGATCGTTCCCATCGCCGATTCGGCGCTGCTGTCGATCAAGCTGCTCAAGAAGGGCGAGCTCAAGGTCTACAAGGGCTTTCCGCACGGTATGGCGACAACCCATGCCGATATCATCAACGCCGACCTGCTGGCCTTCTTCAAGGCGTAATTGCCCGGGGACGGCAGAGAAAAGAATCGCACCCGCCGGCTGGCGGGTGCTTTTTTGTATCAGTTCAGGGTCAGCCGAATTTAAGCGGTCGCCTGAGCCTTTCGGGCTTCCTTCATGTTCGGCAGGAACACGGTCAGCAGTCCCAGGAACGGCAAATACGAGCAGATCTGGAAGACGAAATCGATGCCCTTCATGTCGGCGACGACGCCGAGCACGGCAGCCGCGATGCCGCCCATGCCGAAGGCGAAGCCGAAGAAGATCCCGGCGATCATGCCGACGCGGCCCGGCACCAGTTCCTGCGCGAAGACGACGATGTTGGAGAAGGCCGACGACAGGATCAGCCCGATCAGCACGGTCAGCACCATGGTCCATTCCAGGTTGGCATAGGGCAGCGCCAGCGTGAAGGGCAGCACGCCGACGATCGAGAACCAGATCATTGCCTTCTGTCCGTAGCGGTCGCCGAACGGGCCGCCGAGCAGGATGCCGAGCGCCGAGGCGCCGAGGAACAGGAACAGCATGATCTGCGACATCTGCACCGACACCCCGAACTTATGGATGGAGTAGAAGGTGTAGTAGCTGGCGAGGCTGGCGATGTAGGCGTTCTTGCTCAGTACCAGCAAGGTCAGCACGATCAACGCGTTCATCACCTTGCGGCGCGGGAAGGGCGAGACGAAGCTTGCCGCCTTGCGGGTGCCTTGCGCGGCGCGCAGCCGGCTGTACCAGCCGCCGACCTGCCACAAAACGACAATGCCGATCAGCGAGCCGACGGCGAACCAGGCGATGCTGGTCTGGCCGAAGGGCACGACGATGAAGGCGGCCAGCAGCGGCCCCATCGACTGGCCGAAATTGCCGCCGACCTGGAACAGCGACTGCGCCAGGCCAAACCGGCCGCCCGAGGCGAAGCGTGCGATGCGCGAGGATTCCGGATGGAAGATCGCCGAGCCGATGCCGATCAGAGAGGCGCCGATCAGCAGCAGATAGTAGTGCCCGGCATAGGCCAGCACGACCAGGCCGATCAGCGACGAGGCCATGCCGTAGGGCAGGGAATAGGGCATCGGCCGCTTGTCGGTGATCATGCCGATCACCGGCTGCAGCAGCGAGGCGGTCACCTGGAAGGTGAAGGTCAACAGGCCGATCTGCCAGAAATCGAGGCCGTAATTCTCTTTCAGCAAGGGATAAATGGCCGATAGCAGCGACTGCATGATGTCGTTGATGCAGTGGCAGAAGCTCACCGCCAGGATGACGGTGAAGGCCGTCGCCTGGGCGGAAGTGTGACTGGCGGGCGCTGGTGGCGCGACGCTGGCGGCTGTCGTATCGGTCAAGGATGGCTCCGTGGTCTTTTTGGCGGGCACGCCCGCAGGCAATCTGGCGGTGCGGCCGCCTTAGGGACGGTTGCCTTATAGGCTGCTTGCCGTGCGACTTCTTTCGTGGTTTGGTCCAATAGTTTCGCAAGTGGGCCATAGCCGATGCCACATGGCAGGGAAATCTTTCGTGCCGGCAATGCCGATCTTGGCCAATTGCATGAGAGTCGCTGGCAATGGCTGGAGGAGGTCGCCGGGCCGGCAGTGGCTTTGCCTACCGAATATCCCGATGGCTACCATGTGCCGCAACACCGCCACAGCCGCAGCCAGTTGCTGCACGCGCTGGTCGGCGTCGTGCTGGTGACGACGCGGCACGGGCGCTGGATGGTGCCGCCAGACCACGCAATGTGGATTCCGGCCGGCACGGAGCATTCCGTCGAGATGCTGGGCGATGTCTCGATGCGCTCGGTCTATGTCATGCCGGGCGCGATTCCCGGCCTGCCGGAAGGCTTGCGCGTCGTCGGCGTCACCGAATTGATGCACAGCCTGATCGTGGAATCGGAGAAACTGCCGCAAGGCGGCGAGTTGCAAGGGCGCGGCGGGCTGATCATGAACCTGTTGCTGCATGAAATCCCGACCTTGCCGGAACGGCCGCTCGGCCTGCCATTCCCGTCAGATCCGAGGCTGGCGATACTGTGCCGTCGCTTTGTCGCGGCACCTTCGCCACATGCGACGATCGACGAATGGGCGGATGCCGCCGGCATGAGCCGGCGCTCGTTCACGCGCGCCTTCCAGCGCCAGACCGGCCTGTCGCTGTCGACATGGCGCCAGCAGGCCTGCCTGTTCGCGGCGCTGCCGCGGCTCGCCGATGGCGAGCCGATCACCCGGGTGGCGCTCGACTTGGGCTATGACAGCGTGCCGGCCTTCATCACCATGTTCAAGCGCATGCTGGGCTCCTCGCCGCGCGGCTATATGAGTGGCACGCGCGATGGCGGCGAAAGCTCGCGGCGAGCGGCACCCGATGCAGGAACCAGATTGCTGCCGTCAGGGGTTTAGTCGAACAGGCTCGACACCGATTCCTCGGTCGCCGTGCGCGAGATCGCTTCGCCCATCAGGTCGGCGATCGAGATGACGCGGATGTTGGGGGCGTCGAGGACGCCCTGCGTCGGCTGGATGGAATCGGTGATCACCAGTTCCTGCAGCTTCGAGCCGCTGATGCGGGCGACAGCGCCGCCCGACAGCACGCCGTGGGTGATATAGGCGGTGACGCTGGTGGCGCCATTGGCCAGCAGCGCATCGGCGGCATTGCACAGCGTGCCGCCGGAATCGACGATGTCGTCGATCAGCAGGCAATCCTTGCCGGCGACCGCGCCGATGATATTCATGACTTCCGATTCGCCCGGGCGTTCACGGCGCTTGTCGACGATGGCGAGTTGCGCATCGAAGCGCTTGGCCAGCGCACGCGCGCGCACCACACCGCCAATATCGGGCGATACCACCACGACATTGCCGAGCTGTTTGTATTTCGCCTTCACGTCGCGGGCCATCACCGGCACCGAGAACAGATTGTCGGTCGGGATATCGAAGAAACCCTGGATCTGGCCGGCATGGAGGTCCAGCGTCAGAACCCGGTCGACGCCGGCGCGGGTGATCATGTTGGCGACCAGCTTGGCCGAGATCGGCGTGCGGCCCGAGGCGCGGCGATCCTGCCTGGCATAGCCGAAATAGGGAATCACCGCCGTGATGCGCTTGGCCGAGGAGCGCATGAAGGCGTCGATCATGATGAGCAGTTCCATCAAATGATCGTTGGTCGGGAACGAGGTCGACTGCAGGATGAAGACGTCCTCGCCGCGCACGTTTTCCTGGATTTCGACGAAGATTTCCTGGTCGGCGAAGCGCCTGACACTGGCCTTGCCCAGCGGGACATTGAGATAACGGGCGACCGCTTCGGCCAGCACCCGGTTGGAATTGCCCGCGAAGAGTTTCATGCACCGTTCCTGGTGGAGGATAGCGAGACCTCACGGACTCGCCTGCGCCCGTTAACCGGGCTTTTAGCGGCCCGCGCCGGTATTGCAAGCGCCGAGATCGGGAATCCGCCGGCTAAACTCAAGAAAGGTTCGTGCCATCGCCGAGAGGCAACACTCCAGCACGCCTTGCTAACCCGCCTTGCCGCCGAGAAATGCCGCGAACTGGTCGATGGTCTGGTCGGCGATCGCCTGCATGGTGGCAGACGAGACATCCTTCCAGCTGTCGGCGCCCCCGCCATTGCCAGCCGATGGCGCCTTCATTTGGCCGTTGATGCGATGCAGGCGGTTGCCGGCGGGATCGTAGACGTCCCAGACATAGATGACGGTGGTGTCCTTGCCTTCCGAAATCGCCGAGAAATAGCCCTTCAGCACATGCGTCGCGGTCTGGTCGGCGCTGCCGGCAAGCGTGATGCCACGCTGCTTGGCGCGCGTCTGCAATTCCGCCGTCAGCGGTGTAGCGGCCTCCACCGAAGCGCCGACGATCGGCGCGATCTGCAGCCGGGTCTTCGACAGAATGGCGGCGCTCTGGGCCGAAGTGAGCGGCGCGGTGGTGGTGGCCGGCGCGGCTGGTGACGTTGCGGGAACCGTGGCCGCCGTGCTGCCCGGTGCTGCCGGCGCCGAGGTCGCCGGCGGGGTGATGGCGGAAGGTTCGAGAACGTCCTTTGCGTTGGTGCAGGAGGCAAGAGCCAATGCCACAAGCAATGACACGGTCGTCACATGCGATCGTCTCATTTGCCTTCTAACTCCTTGGCGAAGAACGCCTCCCATTATGGATTCACTGTACGATCAAGTCGAGATCATGGCGGGACAGCGGCTTCGGCTGGGATTCGGTGGTCAGGTAGGTGCGGCCAAGCGTCATTGCCGTCTCGGTCTCGGAATCCATGATGATCATATGGGCGAACAGCGTCATGTGCGGCGCGATCGGCTCGGGATTGCCCTGATAGAACATCGGCATGTCCATCCAGGACGGCGTGAAGCGAGCGCCGACGGAGTAGCCGCAGGCGTTCAGCCGGTGCTTGGTCAGGCCGTGCGTCTCCATGGTGCGGGCGTGCGCATCGAAGACATCGCCAAATGTATTGCCCGGCGCCATCGCCTTTTCGACCGCGAGAAGGGCGGCACGCGCGGCGTCGAACAGTTCCTGATGGCGCTTCGACACCTTGCCGGTCAGCACCGTGCGCATCATCGGCGCGTGGTAGTGATGGAAGACACCGGCCCATTCGAGCGTCAGCTGGTCGTTCTTGGTGAGCTTGCGGCGGCCCGCCTTGTAGCGGCAGAGCAGGGCATCGACGCCGGAGCCGATGATGAACTCGTTGGCCGGATAGTCGCCGCCGCCGGCAAAGACCGCGCCCTGCATGGCGGCAAGGATCAGCGCCTCGTCGCCGCCCTGCTTGATTAGCGGCAGCGCCGCGTCGAGCGCGTCGTCGGAGAGGTTGGCGGCCTTCTCGGCCTTGGCGATCTCGGCCGGGCTCTTGAACAGGCGCAGGCGGCCGACGATGCCGGATGCGTCGGCGATCTGGCCAAATGTCTGCAATTGCTCGTCCAGCCGGCGGCCATTGTAGGCGGTCAGGCCGTGGGTGTCGTATTCGACGCCGATGCGGGCGCCGAGCAGGTCGAGGTCGTTGAGCAGATTGCGCAGGTCGACCGCCGGGTTGGCGCCGTTGCGGTCGGTCCACAGCACGATGTTGTCGATGATCGAGGTGTGGCGTGCCTGGCGCAGGTCGGCCGAGCGAGTCAAAAGCACCATCGAGCCGTCGGCCTTCACCACCAGGCACTGGAAGAAGCAGAAGCCGAACGTATCGTAGCCGGTCAGCCAGTACATGCTCTCCTGCGCGAACAGCAGGATGGCGTCGAGCTTCTTCTCGGCCATCTCGATCATCAGGCGGTCGCGCCGCGCGTCAAATTCCGATCGTTCAAAATGCAGCGCCATTATACCTTCTCCAAAACGATGGCCGAAACCTGCCGGCCGTAATCGGGCTCCTTGCGGTGCGTGGTGCGCCGGTAGGAGTAAAACAGATCTGCCTCGGCATAGGTGCAGCGGCCGAGGGCCTCGGCGGTTACGCCGGCCTTGGTCAGCCGGTCGACCGTGTAGCGGTTGAGATCGAACATGGCATGGCCTGATGTGGCGGAGGGCGCGAAGTAGCCGATGTTTTCGGCGTCGGCCTCGACGAAGCGGGCAACGAATTCCGGCCCGACCTCGTAATTGTCGGGGCCGATCGAGGGGCCGAGCACCGCAACGATGTTTTCGCGCCGGGCACCCAGGCTTTCCATGGCGGCAATGGTGTTTTCCAGCACGCCCGTAAAAGCGCCTTTCCAGCCGGCATGCGCCGCGCCGATGATGCGCGCCCCGGCATCGGCGAACAGCACCGGGCCGCAGTCGGCGGTCGAGGCGCCGATGGCGACGCCCGGGCGGTCGGTGACGATGGCGTCGGCCTTCGGACGTTCGCCGGCAAAAGGTTCCCTGGCGACGACGACGTCAGGGGAATGGATCTGCCAGGCGGTCAACAGATGGCTCGCCGGCACGCCCATCCAGGCGGCGACACGGGCGCGGTTCTCGGCCACCAGAGCCTTGTCGTCATCCGATCCGGTGCCGATGTTGAGGCCCTGGTAGATGCCGGTCGAGACGCCGCCGGTGCGGGTGAAATAGCCGTGGCGGATGCCTTGTGCCTGCGCCTTGTCCAGCAGCGGCGACCGAACGGGATCCGGTTTGGTCTGATTCAGCATGCGGGCGTTGTTGTCCGTGTGGGCGGTTTCGTCAAGAAAAAGTCCGGAAGCGAGGTGGCCGGCGGTTCGGCCGCTCTTTTGCCGGAGGGAGATTGGGAGAGGCAGCGGTGAAAAGTCAATCCGCCGTGGCAAAGGGCCGGATCGGCACACCGCGCGGCAACACGGCGAGCACCTTGAACAGCTCGCCCATGGCTTGCGGTCCGGCAAGGCGCTCGACATCGCTGGTGATCTTGTCGCGGGCCGCCTGGCTGGCATCGGCGCCAAGCCGGCCGGCGCGCTCGAGAATGCCCATGCCGAGCAGGAAATTGCCTTGCGTCGACAGATGGGCGTCGAGACCATGCGCGCGCGCGGTGGCGGCAAGGGCGGCGAAATCGACATGCGAGGTGAGGTCGGCTTCGCCGGGATTGGCCAGCACATCTTCGTGATTGTGCCGGCGCAAGGCCTGCAGCGTGTCGCCGACACCCGGCTGGAGATGGCCATAGTCGAGAAACAGCCCGGCGCCGCCATGGCGGGCCATGCGCTCGGCGATGGCCGCCATCAGCGCGGTGCGGGCGGGCGCCACCTCGACGATCGCGCCTTGCGGCGCTTCAGCCGCGTCGACGGGCAGCAGTGTCGGGTCGACCGAGCCGGCGCCGGCGTAGAAACAAAGGGCATTCTCGTCGTCCAGGCCGACCATGCGCTCGCGCCAGCCCGTACCGGTGCGGACGAACTGGCGGATCGGCACGGCGTCGAACAATTCGTTGCCGACGATGAGCAGCGGCTGATCGGGCAAGGTCTCGATGGTCTCGTGCCAGCGAACCGCGAAAGGTGTCGCGCCTAGCGTCTGCTTTTGGACTTCCGCCAGGCGCGGGCTGGTCTCGATCATGGCGAAGGCGGCACCATTGGTCAGATCAGGATCGAGCCGGGACAGGGTGCGCAGCATGTCCTTCATCAGTGTGCCGCGGCCCGGGCCGATCTCGGCGATGGTGACCGGCATCGGTTTGCCCGTGGCCAGCCACGCCTGGTAGAGCCAGACGGCGACGAGTTCGCCGAACATCTGGCTGATCTCCGGCGCGGTGACGAAATCGCCGGCGGCGCCGAACGGCTCGCGCGTCGTGTAGTAGCCGTCCGCGGGGTCGAACAGGCACAGCGCCATGTATTCGTTGACGGGAAGGGGGCCGAGCGCCTCGATCAGGTCGACGATGCGGGTCTTCAGCCGCGTCATGTCGCCTGTGGCTGCGCTTGCGTCACCGGCTTGGCCGTCGCCATCGCCCAGATGCCGGCCAGCACCATCGGCGTCGACAGGATCATGCCCATGGTCAGCCAGTTGGTGCCGAGGAGATAGCCGAGCTGCTGGTCGGGTTCACGGAAGAACTCGACGAAGATGCGCGACAGGCCATAGCCGCAGATGAAGGCACCGCCGACGAAGCGCGGCGTCTTCAGCTTAAAGCGCGAATGGGTGAGGATGCGCAGCACGATAAACAGCACGATGCCTTCGAGGAAGGCTTCGTAAAGCTGGCTCGGATGGCGGGTGAACGGTCCGCCATTGGGGAATTCGATTCCCCAGGGCACATCGGTCGGTCGGCCCCAAAGCTCGGAATTGATGAAGTTGGCGACGCGCACGAGGCCCAGCCCAACCGGCACGCCGGCGGCCACGACATCGAACAACGACCAGGTGCGGATGCCGCGTTTGATGGAAAACAGCGTCATGGCGAGGATGACGCCGAGCAGGCCGCCATGGAACGACATGCCGCCTTGCCAGACGGCGAAGATGTCGAGCGGGTGCGCGATGTAGCGCGCCAAATCGTAGAACAGCACATAGCCGGTGCGGCCGCCGAGCACGACGCCGATCGCCGCCCAGACGATGAAATCGTCGAGGTCCTCCGGTTTCATCGGCAGGATGCCGTCGGGCCACAGTTTCGGGTTGGCGGCGAGACGTTTGGCGTACCACCAGGCAAACAGGATG
This sequence comes from Mesorhizobium sp. P2_E9, assembly GCF_056403815.1. Taxonomy (NCBI): domain Bacteria; kingdom Pseudomonadati; phylum Pseudomonadota; class Alphaproteobacteria; order Hyphomicrobiales; family Phyllobacteriaceae; genus Mesorhizobium; species Mesorhizobium sp. P2_E9. The sequence continues at coordinate 92,430 of NZ_JBFUET010000013.1, read as the reverse complement.
CCGACGATATAGCCGACGCCGTACCAGTGCACCGCCAGCGGCCCGATCTGGATGAGGATCGGGTTGATGTTGGGGAAGGGCAGCGAGGCCAGCGGCAGCAGGAAATATTCGTTCAACGGGGAGCTCTCGGTTGCGGTCGCGTTCGGGCGCGGACCATGCGGCAGGGTTTTGGCAGGGTCAAGGCAAGCTGGTCGCCGTCAAGTGTCGCGACGGATCCCCATCGCGAGCCACCGCGCCGTGGGTGTTGCGCTCAACCCTTGGCGCCCACCAACTGCCGCAATGCGTCGTTGATCCTGTCCTGCCAGCCGGGGCCATCCTCCTGGAAATGGTCGAGCACGGCCCGGTCGATCCGGATTGAAACAAGCTCGCGCACATTCGGGGCGGTTGACGGTTCGCGAGGCGGTGCTGCCGGCTTCTTGACCGGCTTGAAGGCCGCTTCGGCGGCTTCGAACGGATTTGTCGGTCGGCGTGGGGGCGTTGCCATTGGTTGACCCTGATTGGAGACGAGCGCTGCTGGACGCGAGACGCGAGGAAACACAATAGGCGATTTGGCGTTCTCAAGTACAGCTTGGGGCTGTTTGAGAGCTTCCTACAGGCATGGTATCGCCATGCGCCATAGCAACGCAGACGCCGCACCAGCCCTCAACGTTCTTGCATTCCGCGCTCCGCGCCACTACGTCATTTCGAGCAAGCGAGGATTTGCCATGTCGACCGGACCGAACCGCATTCTCGATGAATTCGCCAAGCTGATGACCGATGCCGCGGGTGCCGCACAGGGTGTGCGCCGTGAGGTGGAGACCGCCTTCAAAGGGCAGGCGGAGCGCATCCTCAATTCGATGGACGTGGTGCAGCGCGAGGAATTCGAGGCCGCCCGCGAGATGGCCGCCAAGGCCCGGGACGAGAACAGCAGGCTTGCCGCCCGCATCGAGGCGCTCGAAGCCAAGCTCGCCGAACTGGCCGGTGATGCCGCACCAGCGGCGGCGGCGAAGCCCCGCGCAAAAAAATAATCGTTAAACTTTTCCACATAGTGCGATCCTGAAAATCGCTTTGCCGTGAATCGCTTAACGGCATTGCATGAATCTTTGTGACAGCGCCTTTCCACATGCGAATGCCGCAGTGCGAAAAATTGGGCTGTTCACGCGACTCCCGATCAATAGACTGAATTTGTTGCATGATTCGGAGCAGGGTCATGCGGCCGGGCGGTGGGGTCCGGTCTGGGGTCTTTGCGTCGAGAAGTAGTCTCTAGCGCGAAGAAAGTCCTGGCCGTCCGAGTTCTAGATCAGATTGTTCGTCGTGTGTGCCCCGCGGAGCGTGAGGCGCTCCCCCTGAACACAGGAAGCATTCCATGGAACTTCTCGAACTCGAATACTCCCGCGAAATCCATCCGGTGGATGTTATCGAGCAGGTGGCCCACAACAATGACTGGTCCTTCGAACGGGCCGGCGATGATGAAATCTCGATCTCGGTCGCCGGCAGCTGGACCGACTATCACGTCTCCTTCTCCTGGATGGAAGATTTCGAGGCTCTGCACCTGGCCTGCGCCTTCGACATCAAGGTGCCGGAGACCCGCGCGCTGGAAGTGATGCGGCTGTTATCGCTGATCAACGAGCAGATGCTGTTCGGCCATTTCGACCTGTGGGAGCAGGAAGGCGCGATCATGTTCCGCCAGTCGCTGCTTTTGGCAGGCGGGGTCGAGCCGTCGAGTCAGCAGGTCGAGGTGCTCTTGTCCTCGGCGCTGGAAGCCTGCGAATGCTATTTCCAGGCCTTTCAATTCGTCGTCTGGTCGGGAACCTCGGCCAAGGACGCGCTCGCCGGCGTGCTGTTCGAGACCTATGGCAACGCCTGAGCCGTCAAGGCAGAGACATGAGTTCGAGCAGCGAGCGTAAGCCCGAGATCCGTTTTGCCGATTTCGATCGTGTCGACATCCGCGCCGGCACGATCGTCGAGGCCGAACCGTTTCCCGAGGCACGTAAGCCTGCCTTCAAGCTGAAGATCGATTTCGGGCCTGAGATCGGGGTGAAGAAATCGTCGGCGCAGATCACCAAATACTATACGCCGGAGACGCTGATCGGCCGGCAGGTGTTCGCCGTGGTCAATTTCCCGCCGCGCCAGATCGGGCCGTTCATGTCGGAAGTGCTGACGCTGGGCTTTCCCGACGAGGAGGGCGCCGTGGTGCTCGGCGCGATCGAGCGCAAGGTGCCGGACGGCGGGCGGCTGTTTTAAGCGCACTCCAATCCGTTGTTGCCGTAGAAATTCGAAACGCACTTAAAGCTGGCGTACTCTTTCTGCGCCAGCAAAAATATATAGGACGGAAATGAAGCTTAATATCAGCAGGCTTTTGTCGGCCAAAATGCCAACGCTTAGAACGAAATAGGCAGAAATCTGGTATAGGAACGACATAACAAAATTCTTTACATTTCCCCTTCTGTTCCACGTTGAGAATATGCATATCAAAGTAATCAATATTGGAAATGTCAATAACATCCAGTGATTTATATCGGCTGAGTATGCGCCGACGTAAAGGATCAACGACAACAGAACTGTTGCGGCCTTCCAACCAACATTTTTAAACCTGTGGAAGATCTGCATGCACGACTCTATTCCGCCCAGTGTTGGGCAACTCCGCACCCGCAATAGATGGAAGCTTAGCGCTTGGTGATATGGAAATTCGCCGCCACATTAACGAGTCTACCGAGAATGTCACCTGGATAGGAGGCGGGCCAAGAATCTTGGTGCGGGAAATATCGACGTCCATTGAGTGCGTAACCGCCTGGACATACCGGTTATTCTTTAGGCCGCCAGTTTCCGGGTCCTGCCGAGCGCTTCCTCGACACAGTCGAGGAACATTTCCGCACAGGCTTTCCAGCTGTAGCGCATGGCGCGTTCTCTGGCCTGGGCGCGGTCGACCTTGAGGGCGGCCAACGCCGCCTCGCGCAGATCGTTGGAGACCGCGCCGCCGATGCCGTCACCGACAATGTCGATTGGCCCGGTCACCGGATAGGCGGCGACCGGCGTGCCGCTGGCCAGCGCTTCGATGATGACGTTGCCGAAGGTGTCGGTGCGGCTGGGGAAGACGAAGACGTCGGCCGAGGCGTAGATCTCGGCCAGTTCGTCATTGGGACGATGGCCGAGGAAATGCGCCTTCGGATATTTCGCCTTCAATTTGGCAAGCTCCGGTCCTTCGCCGACGATCACCTTGCTGCCGGGCAGGTCGAGGTCGAGGAAGGCGGAGAGGTTCTTCTCGATGGCGACGCGGCCGACGCAGAGGAATACCGGGCCGGGGAAGCCGAGGTCCTTGCGCTTATCCGGGCGGAAATGGTCGGTGTCGACGCCGCGCGTCCATGGCCTCAGCTTGTTGAAGCCGCGCGCCGAAAGGTCGTCGGCGAGCGACTGGGTGGCGACCAGCGTGCCCTGGCCGGAATTGTGGAAATCGCGCAGCCAGCGATAGGCCCAGCTCTCCGGCACCGGCAGGCGGGCGCTGAGATATTCGGGAAAGCGCGTGTGATAGCTGGTGGTGAACGGCCGGCCGGCGTTGCGGCAATAGCGCCGCGCCATGATGCCGAGCGGGCCTTCGGTGACGATGTGGACGTGGTCCGTCTTGTAGGCATCGATCAGGCGCGCGACATGGCCGGGCGTTGTCAGCGCCAGGCGGATGTCGGGATAGGTCGGCAGGGGCAGCGTGCGAAAGATGTTGGGCGTCAGGAAATCCACCGCCACGTCGAAGGATTTCAGCGTTTCGGTGAGCCGCTCCAGCGTGTGGACGACGCCGTTGACTTGCGGGCGCCAAGCGTCGGTGACCATCAATATGCGCATGGCGGCCCTTTGCTGGAAAGGTCGACGGTTGCCTTGAGACGATGCCGGAACGGCGACCAGCCGGCTGCCCTCGCTTCGCTCCAGCGCACCCGGGTGGGCACGGGGTCGAAGTGGGGCGGCAAAGCCGAATCAAGTGATGTCGCGCGTTTCATGCGCGCTCTTCACCATGATTTCATGACGAGCGGATGAAGCTTGGTATTCGGCTTGCTAGGCCGGAACCTTGATGATGGCGCGCAGGCCACCGAGCGGGCTGTCGTCGAGGGTGATGTCGCCGCCATGGCTGCGGGCGATGTCGCGCGCGATCGACAGGCCGAGGCCGGTGCCGCTGGCGTCGAGGTTACGGGCCTCGTCGAGCCGCACGAAAGGCTTGAACACGTCCTCGCGCCTGTCGGCCGGAATGCCGGGGCCGTTGTCGTCGACGGTGACCACGAGCGAGCCACGGCCGTGATTGGCGCTGACCTCCACCGTCTTGGCATAACGGAAGGCGTTGCCGATGACGTTGGACAACAGCCGGGCGAAAGCGTTCGGCCTGACATGCACGGTCGGATCGCCGGAAAGCGCGGTCGACAGCTTGCATTTGCGCAAGGCGGCTTCTTCGCTGAGCTTCTGGAAATAGGCTTCGAGATCGAAACGCCCCGGATCCTCCGAGGCTTCGCCGCGAGCAAAGGCGAGATAGCCTTCCAGCATCGACTGCATGTCGTCGATGTCCTGGTTGAGCGCCGCCTTGGTCTCGGCCTTGCCGCCGGCCAGCGCCAGCTGCAGCTTGAAGCGGGTGAGGATGGTTCTGAGATCATGGCTGACACCGGTCAGCATGGCGGTGCGCTGGTCGATCTGGCGCTCGATGCGCTCGCGCATCTGAATGAAGGCAAAGCCAGCGCGGCGAACCTCCTCGGCGCCGCGCGGGCGAAAATCGCGCGGCATCGGCCGGCCCTTGCCAAAACTTTCGGCGGCTTCGGCAAGCGTCAGGATCGGCCGGATCTGGTTGCGCAGGAAGGGGATGGCGATCATCAGCAGCACCAGCGAGGTGCCGACCATCCAGATCAGGAAGATGTGGGTGTTCGAAGCATAGGCCTGGCTGCGGCGCACGAAGACGCGCAGCACCTTGTTCTCGAGCTGGACGCGCACCTCGACGATGTTGGAATTGCCGACCGTGTCGATCCAGAACGGCCGGTTGATCTGGCGGGTGATCTCGGACGAGAGAACATCGTCGAGGATCGAGAAGAACGGTTTTGGACCGGGCGGCGGCAAAGGATCAGGCGGCAGCAGATCGACCTTCAGCTGCATGCGGTCCTGGGCGATGCGTATGATGTTGGCGTAGTCGGCGTCGTGCGGGTAGGTCTCGATCAGGTCGATGATGGCGGCGATGTCGCGCACGGTGGCCTGCGACAGGCGCTGGGTCACGGTTGCCCAATGGCGCTCCATGAAGACGAAGGCGACGACCGATTGCAGCAGGATCATCGGCGCGATGACGATGATCAGCGAGCGCGCATAGAGGCGCTTTGGCATGTAGAGCGAAACAAGGCGCCAGAACCGGTTCCAGATGCGCGGCACCGCCTTGAGCGTTCGCGTGGCGCGTGCGCTCAAGCCGTTATTCCCCGGCTGTTCCAGTTCCGTGGTCGCCATTCGATCTTTTCGCTCATCCGCGGCCGTTCAGCGGGCCGCAGGCGGTATTCTATTCCACGCTGAGCCGATACCCAATACCGCGCACGGTCTGCAGCCAGACCGGGTTGGACGGGTCGCGCTCGATCTTGCGGCGCAGCCGGTTGATCTGGACGTCGATGGTGCGCTCGCCGACCTCGGAATCGTCGCCGACCAGTTCGTGGCGCGGGATGGTCTCGCCAGCGCGTGCGGCAAAGATCGCCAGGATCTCCTGCTCGCGGTCGGTCAGCTTCAGCGCCTCGCCGCCGCGCTTCAACTCGCGCCTGGCGATCTGGAAGGTGTAGGGGCCGAAGACCAGCTGTTCGACCTTGGGCGTCGTCGCCGGGCCGCCCCGGCGCAGAATGTTGTTGATGCGCAGGATCAGCTCGCGCGGGTCGAAGGGCTTTGGCAAATAGTCGTCCGCGCCGGCTTCGAGCCCGGAGATGCGGCTGTCGGTTTCCGACAGCGCCGTCAGCATCAGGATCGGCACGTTCTTTTCGGCCCGCAGCGATTTGGTCAGATCGACGCCGGTTTCGCCCGGCATCATCACGTCGAGCACGAGCAGGTCGAAATCGAGGCCGGCAAGCTTGCGCCTGGCTTCGCCGGCATTGCCGGCAACGGTGACGCGAAAGCCGTTCTCGGTCAGATACTGCTTGAGAAGATTGCGGATGCGGGTGTCGTCGTCGACGACGAGCAGATGCGGCGCATCGTCGTCCGGTGCGGCCGTCTGATCGACCCTCTCAGTGCTCTCCATGGCTTTTCCCTGACATTTTTGCGGACCCAACGTCAATCTGCGCTCTCAGTTCCGGATTGACCATCGCTTCGAGGAAGCGTTCCACCAAGGTCCGTTCGGTGGCGCCGGAATCTTCCAATGCAGCACGGATGCGGCGCGACTGTGGCCGCGCCAGCGCCAGCGCCAGCGCACGGCCCTTCGCCGTCGGATAAAGTTCGCGCTGGCGGCGGTCGCGCGGGCCTTGCAACTGCACGACATGGTCGGTGTCGATCAGTTGCTTGAGCACACGCGCCAGGCTCTGTTTCGTGATCTTCAGCACGTCGAGCAACTCGGCAACCGTCAGGCCCGGCCGGCGGTTGACGAAATGCAGCACCCGGTGGTGGGCACGGCCGAAGCCATAGTCGGCCAGGATCTGATCGGGATCGGAGGTGAAGTCGCGATAGGCGAAGAAGAACAGTTCGATGATGGCGAAGTCGATGCCGTCCTCGTCCGTGATCGCGGTCCTGATCGGTTTTCCGGCGGCTGCGCTTCGATCCGTCATCATGTCTCCAAGGGAATGGGAGATTATGTCAGTACTATTGACGTAATTTCCCTGCAATGGTAATTTTTGACAAGCTTTTGGGCCGATTGCGAACAAAAAGGCAAGGCAGGCCGGTTTTTCCGGAACTTCCTGAGTTTGCCAGAGCGCGATTCTCCGCCTACGCTTCGAGACACCGGCCGGCGTCTCCAATCGCATGGCGCGGCCAAAAAGAACACGCAACGACACCAAGATATGCGGGCGGCTGCCCGCGGGAGGTTACCATGGCATCCGTTCCCTTCGATCAGCTGGACGGCTTCATCTGGATGAATGGCGAGTTCGTTCCATGGGGCGACGCCAAGATCCATGTGCTGACGCACGGTCTGCACTACGCCAGCGCCGTCTTCGAGGGCGAGCGCGCCTATGGCGGCGCCATTTTCAAGCTCAACGAGCACACCGAGCGCCTGCATGAATCGGCGCGCCTGCTCGGCTTCAAGATTCCCTATTCGGTCGCCGAGCTCAACGACGCCTCGACCACGCTGTTGAAGAAGCAGGGTTTCCAGGACGCCTATGTCAGGCCGATCGCCTGGCGCGGCAGCGAGCAGATGGGCGTTTCGGCGCAGAACAGCCGCATCAACTGCGCCATCGCCATCTGGCAGTGGCCAAGCTATTTCGATCCGGCGCAGAAGCTGAAGGGCATTCGCCTCGACGTGGCGGAATGGCGCCGGCCCGACCCGCGCACGGCGCCGTCGAAGTCGAAGGCCGCCGGCCTCTACATGATCTGCACCATGTCCAAGCACGCCGCGGAAGCCAAAGGCTATGCCGACGCCATGATGCTCGACTGGCGCGGCCAGGTCGCCGAAGCAACCGGCGCCAACGTCTTCTTCGTCAAGGACGGCAAGATCCATACGCCCAAGCCCGACTGCTTCCTCGACGGCATCACCCGCCGCACGGTCATTGGGCTGGCCAAGGATCGTGGCCTTGAGGTAATCGAACGCGCCATCCTGCCGGAAGAACTCGAAGGTTTCGAGCAATGCTTCCTGACCGGAACGGCAGCGGAAGTAACGCCGGTTTCGGAGATCGGCCCTTACCGATTCGAGGTTGGCGAAATCGCCAAGAACCTTATGAACGACTATTCTGCCGCGGTGCAGCCCAAGCACGCGATCGCCGCAGAATAACGATAGTCACAGCTTTTCTCGCAAGCAGGGGCGGTTTTCCAGCCGCCCCTTTTATTTCAGCGTTTCTGCATTTGACTTTCATCCAATTCGGCGTCTCATGATGGTGTCGGCCCGGGAGGCTGGCAGCTATGGAGGGACTAATCATATGGACATGAACACGCTTCTTCCGATCATTGTACAGGTGATTACGGGTATCATCGGTGGTCAGGCGGTCGGTGTTGCACTCAAGAACGCGGCGATGGGTCAGCTGCCCAAAATCCTGGGCGGTGCCATTGGCGGCGTCGGCGGGGCGGCGATCCTCGGCAGCCTGCTTGGCGGTGGCACGATCGACCCAGCGGCGGCAGCTACTGCGGCTGGTGGCCTGGGCAGCGTTCTGGATCTCAAGAACATCGTCGGCGGCGCCGGCGGCGGCGCGATCCTGACCGGCATCATCGGCGCGGTCCTGGGCGCCATGAAGAAGTAAGCCTGACGGTCTCAGGTTTGTTCAAATGGGCGGCTTCGGCCGCCCATTTCTGTTCTAAAACGACTGACTGTTCGTCTTTCGAGGGGTGGACGCCCTTTGTTCGCGCCTCTACATCACCGCGTGAACATCGAAAGGACGATCATGGGTCAGCTCAATGCCGGCATCGTGCCGGTCACACCGTTCCAGCAGAACTGCACCATCCTGTTCGACATGGACGACAAGCACGGCGTCGTCGTCGATCCGGGCGGCGACATCGACAAGGTGCTGGCGGTGCTGAAGGACAACGCGATCACGGCCGAAGCGATCTGGATCACGCATGGCCATATCGACCATGCCGGCGGCGCCATGGAGTTGAAGGAGGCGCTCGGCATCGACATCATCGGCCCGCATGCAGCCGACAAGTCCCTGCTCGACAATCTGGAGAACCAGGGCAGGCGCTACGGTATTGCCGGTTCGCGCAACTGCGTGCCCGACCGGTTCCTCACCGAAGGCGAGACCGTGTCGTTCGGCGGCCATGTGTTCGAGGTGCTGCATTGCCCCGGCCATGCGCCGGGCCACGTCGTCTACTACAACCGCGCCGCCAAGTTCGCCCATGTCGGCGACGTGCTGTTCCGTGGCTCGGTCGGCCGCACCGACCTGCCGGGCGGCGATCATGCGACGCTGATCGCTTCGATAAAAAACAAGCTGTTGCCGCTCGGCGACGATATCGGTTTCATCTGCGGCCACGGCCCTGGCGGCCGCTTTGGCGAGGAACGTATGACCAATCCGTTCCTCACTTGATTACTGGTTGAAGCCGCGCCCGCCCGTAAGGGGTTCAAAGCGGTCGAAGTCGAACAACAAAAAAGCGCTGGCCTTGCGGTCAGCGCTTTTTGTTTGGGGCAGGGAAGTCCTAAAGCGCTTTCGCGCTTTAATTTTTTGTTTTGTGCAAGTCGTTATCCCAAAACCGCTGCGCACTTTTGGGCGACATGCACTCAGTTGGCCGAGCAGAAATGCTGTTCGCCGTCATTGCCGGTGAACGTGCCGGTACGGGAGTTGAAGCTGCGGTAGCGGTCCGAGCAATACTCGTACCAGCCGCGCGTCCACGGTTCGGCGTAGCGATCGGCATAGACCACCTGCGGCTCGACATAATAGCGACGGACCGGGGCCGGGCGCACCACTACGTCACGATCGTAGTAACCGTCATCGTAGTAGCGGTCAGCATAGCGCGGGGGCTGGTCATTGGCCAACGCGCCACCGATCAGCGCGCCGGCCGCGAGGCCAAGCACGCCTGCTGCAATGGCATCGCCATTGTGGTGGCGGCGGTGATGACCCCAGTCATCGGCGTTGGCCGCGGGCAAGGCCGCAAGCATGGTGCCGGCCACGGCGGCGGACAGCACGGCAGTCTTGAAAATTCTGTTCATCTTGGTCTCCTTCGTACCGGGCCGTGCAGTGTTGCAGGGGATGCGGTCCGGCTTTACCCGAGACTAATATGCGACCGTGGCTGAACGGAGGCTGAACGGATTTCGACCGGCCTTTTCAAAATGGCGTGTTCAAGAGGCGTCAAAAACCACGCTCGAAATGAGCTGGGCTGCCCTGCTGAAGCCGACGGTCTGAGGCCGGTTCAGCCGACCGACAGGTTGACGGCCTTGGGTCCCTTGCCGCGCTTGTCCGGCTCGGTGTCGAATGTCACTTTCTGCCCATCTTCGAGACCGGGAAGACCCGACGCCTGCACGGCCGAAATATGGACGAAGACATCCTTCGCGCCATCGTCCGGCGTGATGAAGCCGAAGCCTTTGGCATGGTTGAAGAATTTGACGGTGCCGGTCTGCGGCATGGGAAGCTCCCTTTGATCCCATAAACTCCAGTCTCGGGCCGGCAAATGCCCGAGAGGAAATTTGTCCTTTATTTTAGCGTCATCGGCAAGAGAAAGTTTTGCGGGCACTTAAAGCGCGTCACGCTTTAAGCCCTTGTTATGATGCATGTCGTTGACCCGGAACCGGATCCACTTCCGGGCGACATACATTCATGCTGCGTCGCGGACATGAAAAAGGCGCGACGAAAATCGCCGCGCCTTTTCAAAAATCTGTTTGCGTGCCCAGAGACTGGGCAAGCTCCTAACCTCGTTCGTCCGCCGTCAAAGACAGCAGTCCGCCGATGGTTCAGGCGGCGCGGAGGTTGACCGCCTTCGGGCCCTTGCCCATGCGGTCCGGCTCGACGTCGAAGGTGACCTTCTGGCCGTCGACGAGCGTGCGCAGGCCCGATGCCTCGATCGCGGAAATATGGACGAACACGTCCTTGGCGCCGCCGTCGGGCGTGATGAAACCGAAGCCTTTGGTCGCATTGAAGAATTTAACGGTGCCGGTCTGGGCCATTGGGGAAACTCCTTCACCCGTTCAGTCTTTGGTGGTCCTGCCCGCCACCTGGCGTCGAGGGCAGTTCCCGGTGGTTGCTTCGGCAGTCATGCATTGGCGCATGGTCAAACCCCCCGCCGAAAACGGGGCCGTCAGAGATTCACAGTATCGGGGAAAGGTCGTCCAAAACGTTCCGCTCTCCGGGTCGCAAATGCCCGAACACGGAATTTATCGCACGGAAACGTGAAGGTTGCAAGATAGCGCCGCGGGCCGCCGCACTGGGCGCATCCCGACGCAAGAATCGACCGATCTGAGCGTCGACCGGCCGCAAATAGGCTCGGTTGCGGATCGGGTCATCGGCCCACGGAAGGGGGCACGCATGGGCCAGGATTGCCAGTGGCGAGAACGGCTTGCCCGCCATGGCTGCAACCGCCGTTTCCCCCGTGGAGAGCCGCGAACGGGTTGCATTTGACAGGGGAATGGCGAGGATCGCGATCGGAGACGGGATCGAGGGAGAGATCAGCATGAAATTCCTGGCGTCGATTTTTTCGCGGCAAGGTTTTGGCTTTTCGCGGCAAGCATTTGCCGTGCTGGCCCTGTCGGCACTTCTGGCCGCCTGCACCGTCGTCGTCGACGACGGGCCGGGACCGCGCCCGCGTCCCGAACCGGAATTCTGCACCAGGCAATACGAACCGGTCTGTGCCCGCCGCGGCGGCGATCGCCAGACCTTCGCCAATGGCTGCCTTGCCGACCGCGCCGGCTACCGCATCGTGCGCGACGGCCCCTGCCGCGGTGACGGCGGTGACGGTGGCGGCGACGAGCAGACGTTCTGTACCCGCGAATACGCGCCCGTCTGCGCCCGCCGGCACGGCGAGATGCGCAGCTTCCCCAACGCCTGCGAAGCCCGCGCCGCGGACTACCGCATCGTCGGCGATGGACCGTGCTGAGTTTTTCCTTCTCCGCGTGGGAGAAGGAAAGCCCTCGCCCATTTTCCCACGTCGACGTAGGGCTTGGCCTTCAAGACGGCGAGGGACATTTCGGGCTGCCGCAATAGTTTTGCGGGCTCAACGTCGTGAGGCACTTGCTCGGGCGGTGCCTAGGCCGGATAAGCCCCATCGGCAGGCCCGGCATAGAGCTCGCTGCCATGCTCATCGGAGATGCGCAGGCGGTCGGGGATCTGCGGCATTGCCAGCGTATGCAAGAGTGCGGTGGCGCCCTGCAGGGCGGCGCGCAGGGTCGGCGCTTCCAGCGACACCTTGTCGAGTGTTGCTTCCTCGGCGTCGCGCGACCGATAGAACTCGATGACGAAATTCAAGCAAGCCTCCGTGGCAGAGCATTGCGTGGACCTGTTGCGTCAGTTCAACGCCTGCTCACAGCGGGGCGAGGGGCGCATGCGAAGCGCCCCCAAGGGGCTGTCAGCCCTTTGACTTTGGCTTCAGGCTGCTCTCCGCCTGCTTGACGGAAGAGCCGAAGGGGGCGGCGGCCTTGGCCACGACCTTGTCCTTCTTCGGCTTGCGTGTTTCGCGGTTGCTTCGCTGTTGACCCTTGGACATGGACTGTTCCTCGTGCGCGTGCTGGTTTGGCGTTGTGGCGTGGTCTCAGACGACCGGATTGTTCGCGACAATCGGATTGTCGACCGGTTCGAGATTGTCTTCCGTGGTGACCCGTTCGTAGGTCTCCTGCTCGCTGCGGATGCGGTATTGCGGCGAACCGTCCTTGACCGGCAGCCTGCTCTTGATCTCGAACAGCTCCGCCGTCTTCTGGACGAGGCCGGTGCGGCTCTTCATGCGCACCGTCTGGCCAATGGCGAAAAGGTGCGAGGGCGTGTCGGTGCGCGGACGCGTATTCTGCTGGAAACGGATCATGCTGCATTCTCCCGGTCGCGCTTCAGCGCGGTTTCGAGTTCGAGATGGTCGATGGCGACAAGCTGGCTGGTGATCGGGTTCTTCACCGCCCTTGCCGGCAGGTGAATGAAGGTGGCGACGCGGCGCCAGGCAATATGCGACATGCCCTCGATCAGCTCTTCGTCATGATCGATGTCGTAGTCGCCAGCCGGCAACGGTCCCTCCAGCCCACCGAGCGCGAAAGCCGCGGTGAAGTGGGCGATTGAATGGGTGGTGCGGTCCGGCATCCCTGGCCTTCGATTGGTTTACGCCTTTTTTGGCTCACACCTTGGGGCGTCATGCGAAACAGCGGCCTGAAAGCAAAAAAGCGGGGACGAGCCCCGCTTTCCTATTTCCGGCAATCGCTGGAAATAAGCCGCTTTCGAGAGCTGCCAGTACATCCGTGGTCAGCGTTCATCGAATTCGGCCGGATCAGATCAGTTGCAGATTGGCGGCCGACTCGCGGCCCTTGCCGTCGCGCTCCAGTTCGAACTGCAGCTTCTGGCCCTCCGCGAGGCCGGGAAATCCGGCGCGCTCCAGCGCGCTGACATGGACGAAAACGTCCTTGCCGCCATCGGCTGGCTGAATGAAGCCAAAACCCTTCTGGCCATTGTAGAACTTCACGGTTCCGGTGGTCATGCGTGTCTTTCGCGAATTGAAAAATCGTCGCACGGCGAATTGCTACGCGTCCGGTATCGACGATTTGGAATGATATTGGCGGGTCGAGAACCTCTGACGCCGCGAGATGCCAATTCTGGCCAAAACGATCTTCCTTATGTAGATCGATCAGGCCGCCTGTTCAAGACGATTCAGAAAATAAACCAACCGCTGCTAAAAAATAGAATCGCTGGGGATGTTCCGATAATTCTGCTATGGTTTGGCATATTTCTAAAAATTCTTGAGAGCGCGCTGGGGTATTTTCCCAGTGTTCATATTTTTATTTACTCTGGAATAAGGACAGAACCATGGTTTCCACAAGAAGCTCAAGGGCGAAGACCGTCGCGGTCAATCCGGTCATCAAGCCAATCGCCATCCATGCCATTGCCGTTGGCGCCAACGGCCAGCCGATGATCGTCAAGTCGGCACGGCTGACCATCAGAAGCGATGAGGCGGCAAGGCGAACGATCTCCGATACCGATGGCACGGTGAGGCGGGCCAGGCAGGTTGCCGAGGCCAACCGTCTGATCTGACCGCTTTCGCGGCGACGGAAAAGCTGCAGAACCACGCCGAAGACTTGAACCTGACGCGCCAATGGCCTAGATCGCGGCAGGCGGACAACAATGCCATTCGCCGCAAGGCGATCAACTATGATCCCGTCAGGACGCGGGCGGAATTCGAGGCGATGAAGACGGTGTTCGATGCCGGCTTCTTTGAAAAGCACAGACCGAGCCCGATCACCGATGACGCGCCGATCTTCATCGTCGGCATGCCGCGGTCGGGCACGACGCTGATCGAGCAGATCATCGCCAGCCATCGCAAGGTCTTTGGCGCTGGCGAGCTCAGCATCCTGAAGAAGGTGGTCGGCAAGCAGTTCCCGGCGACCATGCCGGGCGGCTTTCCCTGGGGCGATGTATCAAGGCTCGGCTGAAGCCGCTGCTCGACAAGCTAGGCTGAACGGTCAGCCGAATCCCCTGCGCTGGATCAGGATGACGTTGGTTGAACCGCCGTCTTGATCTTTTTGGGTGAAATTCGCTAGATCATTTCACCGTTTCACGGAAACGGCGAACTGCTCTAACTCTTTGTTTTGACGCAATTCCGGACGGAAAACCGCAAACACTTTTCCTGGAATTGCCGTAGCCGGCCTACGGCTCGTAGCGCAGGAAAACGTTGCCGTTGCCGAAGGCCTGCGACCGGGCCAGCTTGACGTTAAGCCGGTTGCCGATGCCTTCGAACATCGTCCTGCCGGCGCCAAGCATGATCGGGACGATGACGAACTGGTATTCGTCGATCAAATTCTCCTCGGCCAATTGAGCGACGAGATTGCCGCTTCCCAGGATAGTCATGTGGTTGCCTGCCTGCTGCTTTAATTCCCGAAGCTTCGCGGCCGGTTCGCTTTTGACCAACTCGGTGTTGTTCCAACTCGCCGTGTCGAGCGTGCGGGAAAACACGACCTTCGGCATGTCATTTATGCGCTCGGCCACCACTGGCGCGATCTGGGCGGCCATCGGCGTCGGCCAGAACTGGATCATCAGGTCATAAGTAACCCGGCCCAGCACCAGCATGCCGCCGCCCTTGGCATTGTCGGCGACGAAAGCGTTCCATTCCGGATCTTGGCTGTGCGCCCAGTCCATGGCGCCGTGCCCGTCGGTAAAATAGCCGTCGAGCGATATGCTGTTGAATACGATCAGTTTGCGCATAAGTCGGTCCTATTTTGAGAGATGGAACGAGGTTTCGCGCCCTGCTGTCGGCGTCGGCATGCGGCAGCTGGCGATCCGTCGGGATGTTACGGCCTACAGTTCTATGAACGGCTTGAAGCCGCCGAAGATCATGCGCTTCATATCGAAGGGCATGGGGCCTAAATCGGGTGTCAAACGCGGGTCGGCCATCACCTTGGCCATCACCGCGTCGCGGCTTTGCCTGGATGCGTAGACCGCCCAGGCGAAGACGACGATCTCGTCGTCTTTTGCCTGAACGGCCCGCGGAAACGAGGTCAACTCGCCATAGGGCACGTCGTCGCCGATACATTCGACATAGGCGAGCGCGCCGTGTTCCATCCATATGGGGCCTGCGAGGTTGGCCAGCTTCTTGTAGTCGTCGAGCTTGGCCTTTGGCACGGCAAGCACGAAACCATCGACATAGGACATGTGGTTCTCCTCTGCTGAAAACGAGCGCCGGGTCGGCGGGGATACGACCCGGCGCGGTGAGCGCGTCAGCCCAAGGCGGGCGACGCCTGCTCGCTAGAAAGCCTTACTTCACCGGCGCGTTCATTGCCCAGGCGACGCCGAACGGATCGTTCAGCTGGCCCCAACGGTCGCCCCAGAACATCACCTGCAACGGCGTGACCACTTCGCAGCCGGCATCGACGGCGCGCTGCCACCAGTTGTCGATGTCGCCATCGTCGAGATGGAGTTGCAGCGTGTAGCCCTGCGCCGCCTTGTGCGGATGGCCGTGCTCGGGATAGGCGTCGCCAAGCATCAGCGTTGAGCCGTTGACGTGGAGATGGATGTGCATGGTGCGGCCCTGCTCATCCGCCGGATAGGCAAAGACCTGCTTGGCGCCGAAGGCTTTCTTGTAGAAATCGGCAGCCTTGAAGGCGCCGTCAACCTGCAGATAAGGGGTCAATCCGCCGAGCACTTCTGCCCTGGGCTGAACGGGGGTCTGGTCAGTCATGTCTTGCTCCTCTTTGCGTCTGGTTTGGCCTTGCGAGCCCTAGGACGCACGAGGTGGCGGCAATCCTACATGGCCGCGAAATTTTTCTGGCGGGCCGGCTCCGGGCCGGCCGTGCAAGAAGGCGTGAAACGAACTTGCGCCTGCGGCCCCCAATCAGAGCGCAATTCTCGCAGCGCGCAGGCTAGAACGGGTGGATCGCGCCGCTTCCTCACTCCCGAGACGACAATGATCCTCTACTACCAGACCCACTCACCTTTCGCGCGCAAGGCGCTCGTCTTCGCGCATGAGGCCGGCATTGCCGATCGGCTTGAGGTCATTCATCACGAGACCAGTCCGACCTTGCGCAACGCTCGTGTCTACGCCGAAAACCCGCTCGGCAAAGTGCCGGTGCTGCTGCGGCCCGGCGCATCGGCGATCTTCGATTCCGATGTCATCTGCGCCTATCTCGACACGCTGCATGACGTCCGCAAGCTGTTGCCGCAAGAGGGCGAGGCGCGCTGGCAGGCATTGCGGCTGCAGTCGGTCGCCCAAGGCCTGGCGCAGACGGGCATCGCCTTGCGCTGGGAGACGGAAAGACGGCCCGAGCCGCTGCGCTATGACGCTCTTGCGCAGGGTTACCGCGACAAGATCGAGGCGAGCTACGACTGGATCGAAAGCACGCTGGACGACGAATCGCCGCTCCATCTCGGCCACATAGCGCTCGCCACCACGCTGTCCTGGATGGCGTTCCGAAACCTGCCGGCTTTCCATGCGCGAGCGCGGCTGGCGCGCTGGTTCGACGCTTTCGAAAAGCGCGGATCGATGCAGGCGACGCCGCTCTCCGGCGACACGCATGATTGAGCAATGGTCGCCCCGCCGCGGCCTGCATCGATATTTTCCGACCGCATGGTCAGGGTGCCCTGCGGATCCGCGGACTGTTTTGTGCGTCGATGACGATTTCCGGCCAGCCGATATCCTTGCGCAGTTCGATCGGCAGGGACAGCAGCTCACGTTCGCTGCGGTGGCGGGCTCGGTTCTGTGCGTAACGGGAGGCAACGCGACCCAGGGATGACAGAATGGACATGATGCTTTCTCCTCAGATGAAGCCGGCATCATCGTGTCGGCATCCCAAGGACGAGGCAGGTTCAGGCGATCCGACAGATCGTCGAAATTTTTTGTAGCCGTTTCTGCGATCGGTGTGATGCGCTACTTCAGGCAGCCGCCTCCATGCGCTCGATCGTTTCAAGGTCGGCTTTTTTGGCCTCCCCCTCAACCGCAAGATCATAACTCGCTTGCATGTTCATCCAGAACTGCGGCGTGGTCCCGAAGAACTTGGCAAGGCGCAGCGCGGTGTCGGGCGTCACTGGTGTCGCCTCGCTTGCCAGGCGCTCGATACGCGTGCGCGGCACATGCAGCTTTTTGGCCAGTGTGTAAGGCTTCAGGCCAAGCGGTATGAGATATTCCTCGCGGAGAATTTCTCCGGGATGAATAGGCGGGTTGATGTTCAGCATTGAAACCTGTCCTTCAATGATAGTCGGTTATTTCGACATCCTCGGCTTGTCCGTCCACCCAGCGAAAGCAGATGCGAAACTGATCGTTGATACGGATCGAATGCTGACCGGCACGGTTGCCTTTCAGGAGCTCAAGCCTGTTGCCGGGAGGCGTCTTGAGGTCGGACAGTTCGGCCGCGTTGTCGATCATGAACAGCTTGCGTTGGGCTGACCGGACAAGATCCGAAGGGAAACCCTTTGGAGCCTTGCCGTTCGAGACGGCTTCGCTGGTCTTGTCCTTGAACGAGCGTATCATGACTCAAATCCAATGGACGTACCATCGCATGATACGTTCGGCGAGTCAAGACAACGTCTCACGCAATGATACGAAGTTTCGACCTGTCGCAAACAGGTCGAAACGTCATGTCAGCGCGATATTGGTCTTCTCTGTTCAGCCGGCACCCTCGGCCACCTCGCGGAAGAAGTCCTCGGGATCTTCCACCTCGGTTAGTTTCCGCTTGTCGATCAGCCAGAAGCGGTTGCCGATGGCGCGAATGAAGGAGCGGTCGTGCGAGGCGAGCACGCAGCTTGCCTGGTGCTTCAGCAATTCCTCCTCCAGCGCCTCCTGGCCGTCTATGTCGAGATGGTTGGTCGGCTCGTCGAGCAGATAGAAATTGGGGTTGGCGAGCCTCAGCGCCAGCATCATCAGCCGCGCCTTCTGGCCGCCGGACAGCACGGCGATCTTTTTCTTCTGCATCTCGATGACCACGCCGGCGCCGGCAAGCAGCGAGCGGGCGCGCTGTTCGCCGACATCGTAGCGGCGCGACACCATCGCCAGCGGCGTGTCGTCGCCGCTGATGCCCGACAGCGCCTGGTCGCTGTAGCCGAGCACCGTCGACGGCGTCACCTTCACGTTCCGGATCGTGTCGGGTTCGGCGATGGCGTTGCGGATCAAGGTGACGAAGCGCGATTTGCCGACGCCGTTGCGGCCGAGCAGCACGATGCGGTCGCCCTGGCAGATGTGGCGCTTGCCGGTCCTGAACAGCAGCGTGCCGTCGGGTGTTTCCACTGCCGCATCGTCGAGCGTGATCAGCACCTTGGCGTGGGTGCCGCGGTTGGCGAGCCTGATTGCGCCCGCCGATTTCTCGCGATGCGCCGGGTTCGCCGCGTCTTCCAGTTTCTCCGCGCGTTCCCTGAGTTGCTTGGTCTTGATGGTGAGCAGGTCGCTGCCGGAGTTGATGCCGATGTTGTTGAGCTTGGCGGCTTGCTTTCGCAACTGCTGGGCGACCTTCATGTCGCGCTCGAACTTGCGCGCCGTTGAGGCGTCGACGTCGTCGAGCGCCTGTCTCGCCCGCGAATAGGGCAGTGCAAACACCGGCGACTGTTCCGGGCGCAGGAAAAGCGTCCGGTTGGTGGCGGCGTCGAGGAAGGCGCGGTCGTGGCTGGCGATGACCACAGGCACCTCACGCGGCAGCCCGTTCAGCCAGCTTTCCAATTGGCTGATGCGGGCAAGGTCGAGATGGTTGGTCGGTTCGTCGAGCAGCAGTACGTCGGGATCGGTGACCCAGACGCGGGCGATCAGCGCCAGCCTCTGCCAGCCGCCGCTCAGCGCCCGCATTTCTCGCTCTCGCATCGCTTCGGGCACGTCGAGCGAATCCAGCACCACGTCGACGCGCCACGTCTCGCTGTCGGCCTGCTCGGCCGGCAAGGCGTCGGCAACGACCTGATAAAAGGTGCGGCCGAGAAGGGCAGGCGCAATGGACTGTTCGACATGGCCGACGCGCAGGCCGCGCGTGCGGGTGATGTCGCCGGAGGTCGGCTCCATCTCGCCGGTCAGGCATTTGAGCAAGGTCGACTTGCCGCGGCCATTGGCGGCAACGATGCCGAGCCGGTCGCCGCTGCCGATGGTGAGGTCCAGGTTTGCAAAGAGCGGCGCACTCATGGTGACGCCGAGGGATTTGAGGCTGATCAGGGCCATTGTGATTTCGCTTTTTTGGTTGGCGCATGATCCTTTCCGAAAACCATCCGGCTTTCGGGGGCATGCGCTCTTGCCGGAAACAACTCCGGGTGCACTTTGACGGTGCGCGTGCTGTCCATCAGAACAGGTTTTGCGGCACCACGAAGGGCAGACCTAAAAATCGAAACGGGAAAAACCCGGACCGTCCTGGTCAGCCCTGCAAGCTAGCTCGCAGGGCAGAAATCGGGCCACGCTGACGATGGTGACGATGAAACGTAAACACGTGAGCCCTCCTTTCAAGACAAGACGTTGAGTGTAGGGAGCGATTACACCAAAGGCGGGGTGGGTCGCAAGTGGTTCCTCTGCAGGCAGGCTTTAGTCTGGCAGAGGGAATACCCAGTCACCCTTGGTTCGGTGGATTTCCTGTGGTGTTAGGAAGTGAAATTCCATCAGGATGGGTTCTTCTGCTCCCCTGAAGAAATGAAGTTCGGCATGAGGAAGTACCAACCGCCGGACAGTTTCAAAAGCGCTGTCCATTGTATATTCCTCACCCTGCAATCCGAGACTTGCAACGCGTGTTTTGGCGGCCGAAAGCGTCATTGCCGGGCTAAAGCCATCGAGATCGATTTGGCTGTTGCCGCTCCATTTCAAAGGCAAAGGCTTGGGGATATCGGGCATATGCCAAAGCTTGATGCTGATGCGGTGGACGCGCGCTCGATTGCGGCTAGTCAGGATGTCGATTTCGAGATCGCGATAACCCAGAAGAAAACCACATGGCTGATCCTGGTAGACATACAGCCATTTGGGAAAACCGAGGTGTTTCTGGACCGAACCAAGATCGGCACCCACCCACAACGGCGTGTCTTCGCTGCCTAAAATCAGGGGCAGAATATGGAGTTTGCCTTGTTGCCGCATTGATCAGACCGTAATTGGCAGGGCATCACTTCGCAACGTGCCTGCGCAGTATCAACCGGCCGCGCCGAAGCGGAGTCGCAGTCGCGCCTATCGTTTCCGCCAACTGAGGAACACCAACGCTGTCTCGGCGCTGCGTGCCGATCCACCTTCTTCCGCAAGGGAGAAGCGAAGAAACGCTACTTCCCCGGCCGTCCCGTCTTGCCCGGCCGCCGCTTTTCGCGACGCGCATCGCCTGGATCCTCGTAGGAGCCGATGCCGGCGCGCTGGCGAATGATTGGTTTGACGACGTCGCGATCCTTCGCGCCCCCCTCTGTCCTGCCGGACATCTCCCCCACAAGGGGGGAGATCGGCTGTGGCTTTGCCGGCACTTTTCCTTCGACCGGCTTCTCCGTCCGCCGCACCGTCATCTCGTCCAGAGAGTTCTTCTTGAACAGCGGCTTGGTGGCGTCGCCGGGAATGCCGAAGTCGGAGCCATGCGCCTCTTCGGCCGACTGTTTCTTGAACAGCGAGCGCGATACGGCGCCTGCCGGCGTCGGCATGTCGGTGCCCGGGCCCATGTCGTCTATCGAGGGTTTGGCGAACAGCGGCTTCTTCACCGGCACGGCGCCGTCGGCGCCCATCTCGTCGAGATCGGGCTTACGGAAGAGGTTGGGCCGGGCAGCCTTGGCGGCCTCTTCAGCGGCACGTGCTTCGTCGAGCTTGCGGAAACGCTCCTGTTCCTCTGACGTACGGTGCTTGGCCACGCCCTTGTTATGCTTGCCCTTTTCACGGCCCGACACCGGGCTTTCCATGTCGGCATATTTGGCCAGCGGGTCTTCGGAGATCGACAGTTCCATCTCGCGCAGACGCTTGATCTCATCGCGGATGCGGGCCGCCTTCTCGAAGTCGAGATTGGCGGCGGCGTCGCGCATCTGTTTCTCCATCGCGTCGAGATGCGCCTTGAGATTGTTGCCCATCATGGCGCCGGCGCTGTCGGTGAACTGCGAGATGTCGGCGCGGACGTGGTCCTTCTCGTAGACGGAATCGAGAATGTCGGAGATGCGCGACTTGACCGATTCCGGCGTGATGCCGTTGGCGGCGTTCCATTCCATCTGTTTTTCGCGGCGGCGGCTGGTTTCGGCCATCGCCCGTTCCATCGAGCCGGTGACCTGGTCGGCATAGAGGATGACCTTGCCGTCGACATTGCGGGCGGCGCGGCCGATGGTCTGGATCAGCGACGTCTCCGAGCGCAAAAAACCTTCCTTGTCGGCGTCGAGAATGGCGACGAAGCCGCATTCGGGAATGTCGAGGCCCTCGCGCAAAAGGTTGATGCCGACCAGCACGTCGAAGGCGCCGAGGCGCAGATCGCGCAGGATCTCGATGCGCTCCAGCGTGTCGATGTCGGAGTGCATGTAGCGCACGCGCACGCCCTGCTCGTGCAGATATTCGGTCAGGTCCTCGGCCATGCGCTTGGTCAGCACCGTGACCAGCGTGCGGTAGCCGGCCTTGGTGGTCTCGCGGATCTCGCCGACGACATCGTCGACCTGGCTTTTCGCCGGGCGCACCTCGACCGGCGGGTCGATCAGTCCGGTCGGGCGGATGACCTGCTCGGCGAAGACACCGCCGGCCTGTTCCATCTCCCAGCCGCCCGGCGTCGCCGAGACGGCGACGGAGAGCGGGCGCATGGCGTCCCATTCCTCGAAGCGCAGCGGCCGGTTGTCCATGCAGGACGGCAAGCGGAAGCCGTATTCGGCCAACGTCGCCTTGCGCCTGAAGTCGCCGCGATACATGCCGCCGATCTGCGGCACGGTGACGTGGCTTTCGTCGATGAAGACCAGCGCATTGTCGGGAATGTATTCGAACAAGGTCGGCGGCGGATCGCCGGGCTGGCGGCCGGTGAGGTAGCGCGAATAGTTCTCGATGCCGGCGCAGGAGCCCGTGGCTTCCAGCATCTCCAGATCGAAGCGGCAGCGCTGTTCGAGCCGCTGTGCTTCCAGCAGGCGGCCGGCGCGTTCCAGTTCGACCAAACGGTGCTTGAGCTCTTCCTTGATCGACTTGATGGCCTGGTTGAGTGTCGGGCGCGGCGTCACATAGTGCGAGTTGGCGTAGATCTTGACGCTCTTCAACTCGCCGGTCTTCTGGCCGGTCAGCGGGTCGAACTCGGTGATTTGCTCGATCTCGTCGCCGAACATCGAGATGCGCCAGGCGCGGTCTTCCAGGTGGGCCGGAAAGATCTCGATCGTGTCGCCGCGCACGCGAAACGAGCCGCGAACGAAATTGACGTCCTGGCGCTTGTATTGCTGGGCGACGAGGTCGGCGAGCAGCGCGCGCTGGTCGAGCCGGTCGCCGATCTGCATCTGGAAGGTCATTGCCGTATAGGTCTCGACCGAGCCGATACCGTAGATGCAGGACACCGAGGCGACGATGATGACGTCGTCGCGCTCGAGCAGCGAGCGCGTCGCCGAATGGCGCATGCGATCGATCTGCTCGTTGATCGAGGATTCCTTCTCGATGAAGGTGTCGGTGCGCGGAACGTAGGCTTCCGGCTGGTAATAGTCGTAGTAGGAGACGAAATACTCGACAGCGTTGTCGGGGAAGAATTTCTTGAACTCGGAATAGAGCTGCGCCGCCAGTGTCTTGTTGGGCGCCAGGATCAGGGCAGGGCGCTGCGTCTCCTCGATCACCTTGGCCATGGTGAAGGTTTTGCCGGAGCCGGTGACGCCGAGCAGCACCTGGGTGCGGTCGTTGTTATCGACGCCTTCGACCAGATCCTTGATGGCGGTCGGCTGGTCGCCGGCCGGTTCGAAGTCCGACACCATCTTGATGGCAATGCCGCCTTCGGATTTCTCAGGGCGGGCAGGGCGGTGTGGCGTCCACAGCACGCCATCCTTGTGCAGCGGATTGCCGGATTCGATCAGTGCCGACAGCGCCGCCACCGTGGCGGTGACACTGCTCGAGGCCATTGTCTCGGCGTCTTCCAGCGAGATATCGAGGCCGGCGACCGGATTGAGGCCGGCCGCGGTCCGCTCCCTGGCCGTTGCCGCGCCACCCATCGAAGTGCCGCGCGGGCTGCGACCGGGCGCGGCGGAGCGCTCGGGAATCTTCTTCGACGGCTTTGGCGATTTGCCGCCCTTGCCGGTCTGGCGCCCTTCCTTCTCTGCCTCCTGCTCGATCTGCTCGGCCCAGTCGGCGATCGAACCGGTCAGCGGCGTGCCCGACAGTTCAGGCTGCGGCATCTCGGCGAAGCCGCCTCTGTGCAGCGGCTCCGAGGCGTCGAGGAAATCGGTCAATGGGCTGCGCCGCTTCGGCGCGGCGCGGTCGTCATCCGCCGTCGGCGGCGTTCTCTTGTCGGGGGATTTGGCCATGCCCCGAATATGGTGAGTCTTGGCCAAAATGGGAAGAGCGGGATGCGGCGAGGCGCATGCCCGGATGCGGCTCCTGACAGAAGGCTGTCAGGAGGAAGTCAGGTATCGGGGGATGCCTGCCTGTGGTGGTCAGGCGCCGCGTGCGTTGTCCGTCGCCACCTGGGTCGGCGATCCGTTCAGGCGCGGCACCACGACGAGGCGGGTGACCTTACCCTTCTTGAAGGCGGCGAGGAAGCGGGCGTAGTCCCTGAAGACGACGCAGCCATTGGACTCGGCGCGGCCGCCGCGCAGCATGTAGGTGTGGGCAAGCAGGCCGTTGCGGTTGTACTTGTTGCCGCCGCCGACCGGGGTCAGGCGCAGGGCCTCGACGCCATGGAAGCGCGATTCACGCAGCGACAGATTGTAGGTGTTGGGCGGGGTCGGGCCACGATCCTTCACGTGGACATAGCGCGGCTGGTCCACCATGGCGCCGAGACCGGAATGCGCCTCGAGCCGCTGGCCGTCCGGCATGTAGACGGTCTTGGCGCTGATGTCATAGACGGCGACGCCGTGGCCGGCGCCGCTTCCTGGGTTCGGTCCGTTGAACAGGTTCCTGAACGCCTGGCCAAGGCCGCCCGAAGGCGTGTCCGGCTTGGCATAGGCCAACACATCGCCGCCATCGCGGCCTTGCCGGGTCGGCTGCCGGGCTTGCTGGACCGGCTTTGCCTGTGGCGCAGGCTTCTGCTGCACGATCTTGGGCTGGGAGATCTTGGGCTGCGGCGCCGGCTTGTCCTGCTCCACCGCCTTGGGTTGCGGCGCATCGTATTGCGGGCGGCGGGTCGGCAGCGGCACGCCGTCGGTCAGCGCATCCGGCAGCGAGGCGGCGTCGCCGGGCTGTTGCTGCTCGGTCTCGACAGGCGCGACGGCGACATCGGCCGAGGATTCGGTCATCGGCAGCGGCGAGGCGAAGGCCTCGTCCTCGACCGGCATCGACTCGACGAGAGCCAGCGCCAGCTGTGTGTTGTCAGGCGTCTGCGACTGGGCAAAGCCCTGCGGGGCCAGCGCGGTCTGGACCACGGTATCGGCACGGGCGAAACGTTCCGCCGCCGGAGCCGGCATGTCATCCGACAGGCTGGCCATGACCTGGACAGACGGCACCAGCGATGCCTCGGTGATCTGCGCCCCGATGCTGGAAATCACGGGGCGGGCGTCGGCCACGGCCACCGGCTTGCCGGCGCCGGCAAAGGCGGCGGCGAGCTTGGTCGGCGACAACGACGCTTCCATGCGTTCGAAGCGCTCCTGCGCCTTCGACACTAGGATTGGCTGTTCGGGCTTCGCATGCGCCACGAGGCGCGCGGATTTCACCGCCAGCGGGCTCACACTGGCCAGCTTGAAGCAGCTGGCGCCGCATTGCACGGCGTGGTCGTGCAGCGCCTGCGCGCCGCCATGGGCATTGGCCAGCACGAATGGCGCCGAGGATCTGAGGAAATGCTGCTTCAGCGGATCGGCCATCGCCAGCGAGCCCGGCATGGCCAGCGTCTGCGGCAGGCCGCCGCCCGACGTCGCCGACAGCGAGGCGCCGACGGAGCTGAGACCGGCCATGGTGCCGATCAGCCACAGGCCGACGGCGGCGCTGGCGCCGGGCACAGCGACCCAGCGGACGATCCGTTTCGGGTTGAAGGAAGGGGCACGCTGCGCATCGACGAACTCGCCGCCCTCGCGCTGGTCCCAGATTATTTTGTGTTTACTCGACAACGCCATGCAACCAATCTCGCTCCAATCGGTTATCCCCGTACGTGGCCTTGTCAGCCGCGACGACCATTCTGCGAGTGATCCCAGGGTGGTCCCCGACGCGTTTGCCGCGCCTGTCGTTGATTGCCGATTGCTTCAAAATATGGACAAAGTTGGTTAACCAATCCCTCTCAAAACCAACCGAGAGACGTGGACTTTGTGCCAAAAAAGGCTCGTCCACGATCATGCACGCGGTATTTCAGCCCTTCCGAAGCAGGTTTGCTGCCTGTTTTTGCCGGCCGAGTCAAGCAAAACGGCCCTTGCTAATTTAAGACAAAGGCGCTCCAGCGAGCCCTGCGGCAATGCGGCGCGCCATTGCACGGTGCTGAAAAAGCCGATTGCATCGCAAAAACTGTTGCCCGTTTGCAACATTTTTCCGGCCCGGACGCCCGCCTCCCGACGGCCATTGACTCGTTTGGGAGGCGGTGCAATCCCGTTGAAGTGCTTGGTTTTGGGGCGGCAAAGGCCACTTTTGGAGTTTTTTTCCATGAAGCGTCGGGATTTCTTGACGCTGTCGGCGGGTGCGGCGGCGTTCTCCATTCTTCCGGCCACGGTCAGGGCTGCCTTGCCGGTGGCCTATGACCGCAACGCCGAAGTGCCGTTCAAGGACAAAAAAACCTTCATCGACTGGATGGTTGCCAATCGCGGCGAGGATCCGAAGTTGCTGGCCGAGCGATTCGATCGCTTCCAGATCATGGTCTACAACAAGGATGTGCTGGACGACCGCAACAAGCGCGCCTTCCTTTCGACGCCGCGTGAAGAATTCGTTCTGCCGCAGAATCTGGCGCGCGCCTACGACCATGCCTTCCTCGACATCGGCTATGGCGTGACCATTTCCGGCCCGCATCTGGTCGGACGCATGACGACGGCCATTGACGTGCAGTTCGGCGAGGCCGTGCTCGAGGTCGGCACCGGTTCGGGCTACCAGTCGGCGTATCTCGCCAACCTCACCGACAAGGTGCACACGATCGAGATCATCAATCCGCTGGCGCAGCGCACGCGGCGCACCTATGACGCGCTGATCGAGCGCGGCTACAGCGTGTTCGGCTCGGTCACCAGCCGCAATGCCGACGGCTATTATGGCTGGGAAAGCGTCGGCCCGTTCGACAAGATCATCGTCACCTGCGGCATCGACCACATTCCGCCGTCGCTGCTGCAGCAGCTCAAGCCCAATGGCGTGATGGTCATTCCGGTCGGCCCACCGGGCGCCCAGCACGTGCTCAAGGTGATCAAGCAGCAGCTTGCCGACGGCACGTTCAACATCGTCCGCTCGGACATCTACAATGGCAAGGTGGTGCCGTTCGTGCCGTTCACCAAGCTGGAAGGCGACCAGATCGTCGGCACGCACAACGGTTGAGTTGCCGCATCAAGGGGCCTGAATGACGGCTGTCGTATCGACCTCTCGACCAAGCATCGCCTCGCTGGAGGCGCCGCGGCTCGCGCACTATCTCGCGGTCGGGCTGATCGCCGGCGCCATCATCGCGCTGCAGATCGCGGTCATGCGGGTGTTCGCCGTCGGCAGTTGGTCGCATTTCGGCTCGCTGGTGGTCAGCCTCGCCATGCTCGGCTTCTCGCTGTCCAGCGTCGTCATCTTCGCCGGCAAGGGCTGGTTCGACCGCCACTGGCAAGGTGCGGCCACCGCGGCCTTGCTGCTGATCGGTCCGCTTGCCGTCGGCGCCAACCTCGCTGCCCAGACGGTGCCGTTCAACGCCATCTTCCTGGTCTCCGATCCCGAGCAGAAATGGCGGCTGCTGGCCAATTTCCTGCTCTACCTCCTGCCGTTCCTGGCTGGTGCGTTCTTCCTCGGCATCGTCTTCCTGAAAAGCCGCACCGCCTTCGGCCGCGTCTATTTCGCCGACCTTACCGGCTCGGGGCTCGCCGGCATCGTCGTGCTGGTGTCGCTCTATCTGTTCGCGCCGGAAACCATCATCGTCGTGCCGCTGCTGCTGTGGGCCGCCGGTTCACTGCTGTGGTTCTTCGCGTTCGGCGCGTGGAAGAGCGTTGTCGCCGGCGTGGTCGTGGCGGCGCTGTCGATCGCCGGCTACCTCCTGCTGCCCGGCCTGCTCGGCATCCCCGACATTGCCGTGTCGCAGTACAAGGGCGTCGCCTATGCCCGCAACTTTCCGGACGGCAAGCGCATCTACCGCAGCATCTCGCCGTTCGGCGATTTGCAGGTCTATGCCAGCTCCTACATGCATTTCGCGCCCGGCTTGAGCGACAATGCCGCCTTCGGCATGCCCGAGGTGCCGGCCAACACCTATGTCGGCATGTATCGCGACGGCGACGGGCCGGAAGGCATCATGCGCAATCTGGCGCCGGCCGAGCAGGTCTATTTCCGCTATCTGCCGATGCACTATCCCTATGTCATCAAGGAGAAGCCCAAGACATTCGTGGTGCAGTTCGGCGGCGGCATCTCCACGCAGGCCGCGCTCAATGCCGGTTCGACCTCGGTCACAGTTGCCGAGAGCAATCCGATGACGTTGCGGGCATTCCGCGATCCGATCCTCAGGGATGTTACCGGCGACATCCTGGCCGAGCCGCGGCTCAAGGTGATCGACTATGACGGGCGCCTGTTCCTCGCCAACACGACGGAGCGCTACGACGTCATCGACCTCAGCCTCGCAGACAGCGTCGGCCTGTCCAATCCGGGCGGCTTCGCCATCTCGGAGAAATATGCCTACACGCGCGAAGCGATGCTGAGCTACATGCATGCGCTGGCCGATGGCGGCGTGCTGTCGGTCACCTTGTGGAACAAGGAAGAGCCGCCGAAGTCGGTGCTGAAGCTCTATTCGACCATCGCCGAGGCGGCGAGGACGTTCGACAGCCAAGGTGCCGCCAATGATATCTTCGCCGTGTCGAGCTACCTCTCGACCACGACTGTGCTGTTCAAGCGCGGCGGCTTCAGCGAGGCCGAAATCAAGACGCTGCGCGACTACACCAAGTCGATGTCCTGGGAAGAAGTCTATTATCCAGGAATGGTTTATGACGGTTCGGGCGCGCAAAAGGTACTCGATGATTACCGTGCCTCGATTTTCGGCAGCGGCGAGGATGCAACGCTGACCCAGCCGGCCGCCGATGCGCCTGCCGACCCGACCGCGCCTGGGAATCCCGATTGCGACCCGACGGCACCTGCTGATCCGACGCTCGATGCCTGTGCGGGCGCCGGCGGCGATGCCGGCCCCCAGGTGCTGCCGGCGACGGAACTGCAGCGCATGACCTGGCACGCGCTTTTGACCGGCGGCTGGGAAAAACTCGCTGGCGATTATGTCTTCGACGCGCGGGCGCTCAGCAACGACCAGCCCTATTTCGCCGCCTATGTGAAGGTCGCCGACCTGCCGCGCACACTGGACCGGCTCGATTTGTTCCAGGACGATTGGGGCTATCTCTTGATCTGGGCGACGCTCGGCATCGCCTGCATCACGGCGGCATCGCTGGTGCTGCTGCCGGTCCTTTTCGGCTGGCGCATCGTGTTCTCGCGCTCGCGCGGCAAGCTCGGCACCATCCTCTATTTCGCCTGCCTCGGCCTCGGCTACATCATGGTCGAGGTCGGGCTGATCAGCCGCTTCACCGTGGCGCTCGCCAATCCGACCGTGTCGGCCTCGGTGCTGATCTCCTCAATGCTGGTGTTTTCCGGTCTCGGCAGCCTGTTTGCCGAACGCATCTTCGACCGCGCCAGGACGCTGCTGCCGGTGGTGCTGCTGGCGATCTGCGTGCTGCTGCTCGCCTATGGCTTCTACCTGTCGCCGGTGCTCGACTGGATCGGCGCCTATCCCTATGCGGTGCGGCTGCTGCTCTGCTTCCTGCTGGTGTCGCCGCCGGCCTTCCTGATGGGCATGCCGATGGCCACCGCCATGACCTGGCTGGCGCGGCTCGGCAAGGAGCATCTCTTCGTCTGGGCCTGGGGCATCAATGGCTGTTTCTCGGTCATCGGCTCGGCCGCGGTGCCGATCGTCGCCACCAGCTTTGGCTTGAGCGCCGTGCTGCAATGGTCGGCGATCGCCTATCTCATCGCCATTCCGGCCTTCTTCGCGGTGCTGCTGCCGTCAAAGGCGCCGGCCATACGCCTGGTGCCAGCCTGATGCCGGACCGGCGCGCCATCGTTGCCGGATTGCTGGCCACGGCGGCGTTTCCGGTGGCGAGCCAGGGGGCGCGCTTGCACAAGGCCATCTCGACCATCGTGCCGTTCAAGGCGTCGCCGTTTCCCTATCGGGGCAAGCTGCCCGATGGCTCCGCTCCATTTCTCGACGTGACGGCGGCGGATGGAAGGCGTGGCCACACCTCACCGCGCGGCGGCATCTATTGGGAGGACGAGACCTATTCCGACCGCTCGACGCTGCTGGCGGTGCCGAAAGGGTTCGATCCGGCCAAGCCAGCGGTCATCGTCGTGTTCTTCCACGGCAATGGCGCCACCTTGCAGCGCGATGTCGTCGGCCGTCAGCGGGTCGTTGCCCAGGTCGAGGCCTCCGGCCTCAACGCCGTGCTGGTGGCGCCGCAATTCGCCAGCAATGCGCAGGATTCCAGCGCCGGCAATTTCTGGACGCCGGGCTATTTTGCCGGGTTTATGGCCGAGGCGGCGCAAGGCTTGGCCAAGCTGACCGGTGCCAAGGCGGCAAGGTTCGACGCCATGCCGGTGGTGCTGGTCGCCTATAGTGGCGGCTACAACCCGGCCGCCTCCATTCTCAAGAACGGTGACATCAGCGGACGCCTGCTCGGTGTCATCTTGCTCGACGCGGTGTTCGACGAGGCCGACATTTTCGCCAGCTGGATCGCGCAGCACCGGAAGAGTTTCTTCGTCAGCGCCTATGGCAAATCCTCGGCCTCCGGCAATGCCGAGATCAGGCAGTTGCTGGCGGGCCAGGGCATCAATGCCAGTTCCGACCCGCCGCGCCGCCTCGAAGCCGGCACCATCGCCTTCCTCGCCTCGGATGCCGCCCACGATACGTTCGTCACGCGGGCGTTCGTCGGCAATCCGTTGCAGTGGCTGCTAGGGCGGCTGCACGGGTTCGCACGCTAATCTCAGCTGGGCTCACTCGGGCAGGGCGCCATCGATGCCGATGTCGGCAATGGCTGCCAGTTCGGCGGCAATGGCGGCGGCGCGGCGCGCCTTTGGACCATGCTCTGGCCAGACGAGACGGCGCTTGATGGCCAGTGCCGGGACGTCGCGGGCGATTTCGACGAGATGGCCGGGCTCGAGATGGCGCCGCAGCACCAGTTCGCTTGCTAGTAAAGCGCCCATGCCGGCGATCGCCGCCTGTGCCGCGACGATGGTCAGGCCGAAGCGTGGACCCTGGTCGATGCCTTTCGGCTGGCGGCCGGCGGCAGCGAACCAGTCGCGCCAGGCGGGATAGACATCGTCGCCCATCGTCGGGTCGATGTGCAGCAGCGGCATGCTGTCCAGCACCT
This sequence comes from Mesorhizobium sp. P2_E9, assembly GCF_056403815.1. Classification (NCBI taxonomy): domain Bacteria; kingdom Pseudomonadati; phylum Pseudomonadota; class Alphaproteobacteria; order Hyphomicrobiales; family Phyllobacteriaceae; genus Mesorhizobium; species Mesorhizobium sp. P2_E9. The sequence continues at coordinate 61,687 of NZ_JBFUET010000013.1, read as the reverse complement.
CGGCCGCATCCGGCTTGGCATGGTCGCGAACCAAAGCGGGCGCACAGGCCGGGATCACCCGCTCGGTGAACAGGTCGAGCGAGGCGAGGTCCGGGGCGGTGCCCCTGCGATAGCTGATGGCGAGGTCGACGCCTTCCTCGGCCATGGCGTCGAGCGCGATCGAGGCGACGATGCGGACGTCCAACTTGCCCAGCGCTGTCCGCACCCGGCTGAGCCGGGGTGCCAGCCAAAGCGAGGCGAAGGATGGATCGGCAGAGATGGTGAAGGTCTCGGCCCGACGTTCGAAACGCAGCCGGCGCATGCCGGAGGCAAGCGCGTCGAAGCCGCGGTCGATGTCGGGCAAGGCGGCCTCGGCGGCGCGGGTGAGCACAATGCCATTGCCTTCGCGCCGCACCAGCTTGACGCCGAGCCGCTCCTCCAACTGCCGGATCTGGTGGCCGATGGCGCCGGGCGTGACGCCCAGCTCCTCGGCGGCGCGCGTCAAGCTGCCGGCCCTGGCGGCGGCCACCAGCGCTCGCAAGCCGGAAAGCGGCAAATCCTTCAACGTCGTCATGTTTTGAATTTATCTCAAAACCTGGGGAAGGGAACTCGTTTGAACGGGGGATTTTCCTTGCCTAGTCTTGTCGAAGAAATTCAACCGCAGGGGACGTCAGATGCTCGACACGCCAAAGCAAGCAAGCCAGCCAAGACATGCTGTCGTGCCGATCCGCGCCATACGCGCCGAAGGGGCACATGTCGCTGTCGATCTGGCGGACGGCCGGACCGGCAAACTCTCGACGCGCTGGCTGCGGCTCGCCTGCGAATGCGAGCAATGCGGCGACACCGCCTCGGGCAAGAGGTGGCTGACACCGGCCGATGTCGGCGAGGCTGTCCATGTCGAAAGCTTCGACGTCTCCACGCCCGGACAGGTCACCGCCATCTGGCAGGACGGGCATGTCTCGCACTACGGCGCGGCTTTGCTCGCAGCCCATATCGACAGCTCGGGTCCCGTCCGGTTTCAGCCGCTTCTGTGGGACAGCGACCTCGCCGCACGGCTTGGCCGCTTCGCTTTCAATGCGGTGGTCGCGGATGACGAGGCGCTGTTCCAGTCGCTCAGGGCGCTGCGCGATCACGGCATCGCCATGTTGACCGGCGTTCCGGCCGAGACGGAAGCGACGGCGCGGGTTGCCGGCCGCTATGGACCAATCCGCGAGACCAGCTACGGCAAGGTCTTTGACCTGATCTCGCGGCCGGATGCGCGGGTGGCGGGCGAGACGGCACGGGCGCAAATCCCGCACACCGACGAGCCGTTCCGCTATGCACCGCCGGGCTTCATCTTCTTCCACGCCATCCGCACGGGAGCGGGCACCGGCGGCACCTCGCTGATGGTCGACGGTTTTCACGTCGCCGAACGGATGCGGACGCGCACGCCGGAGCTGTTCGATCTGTTGACGCGGCACGGCGTCACCTTTCACCGCGAGCACGCCGGCGAAGTCTTCTTCAGTGCCGAGGCGCATGTCATCAGCCTCGATGCTGCGGGCGCCGTCACCGGCATCCGCTACAATGACCGCTGCCTGGCGCCGCAATGGGCGCCTCTGGATCGGATCGACGGTCTGATCGAGGCGCTGGCCGAACTGACGCGGCTGATGTGCGATCCGCAGAACCAGTTCCAGCACCAGTTGCAGCCCGGCGAGGTGCTGGTCTTCGACAATCAGCGCGTCCTGCACGGCCGCAGCGCCTTCGACCCGACGCTTGCCGTGCGCCATCTCAGAAGCTGCAACATCGACCGCGACGGCGTGCATAGTGCGTTTCGGACGTTGGCCAGACGGTTCGCGCCGGAGGAGGCGGAGGCGGTGCTGTATCAGGGGGCGATTTTCTAAGGGCCACGGGGCAGGGCTTCCTCGCCCCCGATCGACGGGGTAGAGGAAAGGCGCCAAGCTTTTGCCGTCAACGCTCGTCCAGCAACGCTCCTTTCCTTTCCCTCCGGAGGGGGGAAAGGTGGCGCTGCGAAGCAGCGACGGATTGGGGGAACCACGTGGCAATCAAGCCTCGCGCCGATCAGTCGCGCCAGTCACAGAAAATGTGTGCATAGCATAGCCGCTTTGCGGGGCGAGGAACCCAAGTTCTGATAGGCCGCTCAGTTGAACCACAGCGCAAACGTCAAAAATCCGCCGCCGCCGAACTCGCGCTGGATCTGGTCGAAATCCTCGCTGGTCAGGATCTTGCCGCTTTCGAGGTAGGGCGCGATTCCCGGGCCGGTGATAGACAGCACCAGATCGAAGTTCTTCGGCTCGTCGAAGAAGCGCTTCATGTTGATGCCCTTGCCGGTGATGCGGAAATGCGGCAGCAGCGCGCGGCCTTCGAGCAGGTCCTCGGCCATGGTCAAGGTGGCGAGCCAGGCCTGGACCTGTTCCTCGCCGACTTCGAGACCGGTGAGCGGGTTCGGACCCTTCTGCTGCGGGCCGGGCAGCCATTCGCGGTCATTGTCGGTCTCGGCGCGGATCGCCTTCCAGTCCTCGCGTGACAGCCGGATCATTTCCAGCAATTCCTGGCGGGCCGCCTTGCGGCGCTCCGGCTCGACCACCGGCCAGTTGATCATGTGCACCATAGAGATGAAATCGGCGATGCGCCATTCCGACGAGAAGATGCTCGAGCCCATCTCGCTCGGCGGCGGCACGAGAATGTCCTGCAGCGGCAGCTTGGCGCGCGGGAACAGCATGTGGAAGGAGCCGTCGAAAGTACCTCTGAAATCATGCGCCAGCCAGAAATCGGCCTGCGCCATCAGGAACTCGGCATAGCCCTGCAGCCAATAGCCGTCGGCGCGGTCGAAGCGGAAGGTGAGCGCGGGTGCGGTATCGCCCTGCGAGATGCTGCCGCGCGACAGCGCGGCCATGATCGCCGCCATGCTTTCATCGGGCGCGATGGTGCCGTCCTCGTTGAGGTCGATGCCGACATGGGTGAGGTCGATGACCATGCCGATATCGGCATCGGCGGGCACCGAGCCTAGCGTGGCGGCGGATTTCGCCAGTCGGTCGCGGAAGGCGACCAATATGGCGCGGAACTCTTCATAGGTCAGCGGCTCGGGGTTGGGATTTGATGGCACCGGCAGCTGCATCAGCGGCAGCATGAAGGATTGCGGGCTTTCGAAACCATGGCGGTGCAGGCCGCTGGCCAGCAACTCGAGTGCTGTGAAGAACTCGCCGGCGCCGGCGGCATAGGCCGCTGCCGGGTCCTTTGGCGCGGCGGCCTCCAGCGTCGACAGGGCGCTGTCACGCGCGGCCACGGTCTTCGCCTCGAACAGAGCGGTTGCCGCTTCGGGCATGGCGGCATGCGCCGAAGACAATGGCACAAGCAAAATGAAGGCGGACGCCATCAGGCTTGCTATTCGTGTCATACTTTCCCTCCCATGCATTTGTCGCCGGCAACAATACACAGATTTGCGGCTATTTGCGGCATCGCGCCTGTCAGCGCCGACGCGCAGTCCACATCGTCGATTGCCGACGGCTTCAACCCAGCCACTAGACAGTCTAAACAAGGCAAACGATTGGGCATTGCGTGTCGAACTATCCGCTTTCCTACAAATTGTCCTGGCTGCCGCGTTTCCTGAAACCGTCGCTCGACGGTGATGCCAAAGGGTTTGCGCCGATGGCGGGAACGTTGATGGAGCCACCGCCGATAAAGACGGTGCGGCTCGCCTTCATCGGCGACATCTCGGCGGTGGCCAACAGTCGGGCGCCGGATTGTGACCCGGCGATCAAGGCGCTGCTTGGCACTGCCGATCTGGTGATCGGCAATTGCGAAAGCCCTGTCGTGGACAGGCCGAGCGCCGTGCTCGGAACGAAGCTCGGCACGCATCATGCGATGAGCGAGCGGTTTCTGGCCGAGGCGCTCGCGGCGGTCGGTCTTGCGCGCGAAAAACTGGTGCTGTCGCTGGCCAACAATCATGTTCTGGACCAGGGCGTCGCCGGTTTCGAGGAGACGGTGGCGGCGCTGAAGCGGCTTGGCATCCGCACCATTGGCCTCGCCGCCGACGGCCCGGTGCAGCCGGTCAAGGTCGGGCCGCTGGATGTCGGCTTCGCCGCCTTCACGCTGTGGCGCAATGCCGATGAAAACCTGTTCGCCGGGCGTGTGTCGATGGACCCGACAGGCTGGCAGCGCGATCATTTCGACCTTCTCTGCGCCGTGCCGCATTGGGACTGGGAGTTCCGGCATTTTCCACGCGCCGGAACAAGGGCATTGGCCATGCGCCTGGCCGGGCAGGGCGTCGGGCTGATCGCCGGCCATCACGCCCATGTCGTGCAGCCGGTGGAACGGATTGGTGACGCGGTCATCGCTTACGGGCTCGGCGATTTCCTCGGCACCGCCCTTGCCCGGCAGCCATGGCCGGGGCGCATTGGCGGGATTTTCGTCGTCGATGTCAGCGCGGATGCGGGGACGCGCGGTGTGGTTGCGTCCTACCGGCTGCATCCCTTTGTGCGGCTGCGGGCCGGGGATCATGAACGGCTGGTGCCGGTGGCAGGGTTGGAGGGCCGCATGCGCGACAAGGTCGAGGGGCGGCTGAGAGCGATCTTTCCTTCTCTGGCAACCGAAGAGGATGTCACTGCCTAGCCGTCTGGCGGCCCTCACAAAAGCAGCTATCATGCAGGCGTGCTGGCGGCGGAGAGATGGCAGTGGAAACAGCGGATTTCATGCCTGATGAGACTGTCATCGCAGCCATCCGGAGGGGCATCGAAGCCTATGAAGCGGCGAGGGCCTCGACGCTGCGGCAGGTGCGCTGGCGGACGCCGCTTTTCGTTGGCTTGGTGCTGGTGGCCGTGGCAGTGATCGCGTGGCTGTTCAACAAGGTCGCCGACCCCAACGAGCAATGGTTTTCGACGCCGCATGTGTTTCTCTACATCATCGGTTTCGTGACGGCGATCCTGCTCTATTTCCGGGCGATCCGGCCGGCGACGCGGCTGCGGCAATCGTTTCGCGAGACGCTGATGCCGATCATCTTCGGCTTCATCGGGGATATGCGCTACCAGCGCGACGTGACGCCGAATTCCTTCGACCGGTTGCCGCGCGAGACGGTCGGCGGCGCCAGCATGAGCCGCTTCGACGATATCATTTCGGGACGCTATGACGGGTTTGCGTTCGAACTCTACGAAGCCGACCTTTGGGATGGGGCGTCGACCAAGACCAAGGCGACAACCTTCAAGGGCGTCATCGTTGCTTTCGAGGCCATCGAGCCGTTCCCGGGAATATTGGTGGCGACGCGGCGCACCAATGCGGTGATGGGCTTCTTCCGCGGCATGTTCGCCAGCAAAAAAATCCAGGAACTGTCATCCGGCGTGCCCGAACTCGATGCGGCCTATGAATTCCGCACCGACAATGTCGAGGCGGCGCGGCCGCTGGTGATGGGCCGGCTGGCACAGGCGCTGAAATGGCTGGGCGAGACTTGGCCGGACGATCCCGCCCGCGTCGCGCTCAATGGCGGCGACGGTTTCCTGCTGTTGCCGCAGGCGAAGAATTTCTTCGAGCTGCCCGAAATATCGGTGCCGCTCGACTATACCAGGCATGTTGCGCCGATGATCTCGGACATGGGCGCCATGCTGGCGACGGCGGCACTGGTGCGCAAGATCGGCGCCAAGGACGCGGGCTAGGGCAGTTCGCCGTTTCACGGAAACGGTGAACTGCTCTAGGCCTTTGTTTTCACGCAATTCCCAAGGGAAAGCGCTCTGCGCTTTTCCCGAGAAAACCGATCACACTTTTCCTGGAATTGCTCTGGCCGGCGTCGAAACAAAACGTGTCCTTGTCGATTTCTCGGAACATTTTTTGTGATCCCGCCGGACGGCAAATACGGCAGTGGCATGATGACAGTCATGTGGCATCTAACCGACTCTTTTCATGGCAGAATTCGCTGACGCAATTGGCGCGAGATGACACCAGCGTTGTTGACCCGCAAGCAATGTGTCAGAATTAAGCCTATGATTTTGTTTGCGAAAATTCATCCAACGTGATTTGCGACCAGCAGGCTTTCCGGCCCAGTGTCGGCTTGTTCGGTGCTGTCGTTACCCAAGACGACGGCCCGGAAAACCGAAACAGCACGGAGTACATCCGATGAAAAGAACCCTCGTAACCACCGCCGCTCTGCTCGCCTTCCTCGGCACGGCCTATGCCGCGTCCGTTCAGGGCACCATCCAGGCGGTCGATCCGACGACCAAGTCGATCACGCTCGACGACGGCAAGATCTACCAGCTGTCGCCGGAAGCGAAGATCGGTAAACTGAAGGTCGGCGCCAAGGTGGCGGTAACCGTCGATGACAAGACCGGCATGGTGACGTCGATCAAGAAGGCTTCGTAGCCGAGAGCGTCATGCGTCGGCGGACCTGCTGACCGGACTTTTCAGACCCTGCTCCATCTTGGCCGGTTCCTTCGGGGATCGGCCATTTTCATGCTCCTGGGCACTCACCGCCAGGCGGCCAGGGTGACGGAATGCTGCCCCGACAGCACTCCTATGGTTTTTGCCAAAGAGCCGCGCTATCCCTTGGCCAACGGGGGATCTGCATGGCTGACGAACAGAAGGGGTTCCGCCTGTCGCGCCGGCTGGTGCTCGGTGCGACCGTGGTCGGTGGCGCGGTGCTGTGGGGCGGCACCACCATGGCACGGCTGGCCAGGGGACCTTCGGGGCCGAAGAATGCCGGGCGCATCGCCGACATCGATGGCATCGCCCTGCCGTCGAAACCGCTCGCCAGTCCGCCGGCCTTTGATCCCTCGCTGCCCTGGTTGGCCAAGGGCGGCGACATCAACGATGCCAGCGGCCTGTCGCGGACGCCGGTCTATGGTGTGGTCGAGGTCAGCGAGGAAGACCATATCGCCAGGGCGCTGGCCTTCGCCCGCGCCAACGGGCTGAAAGTGTCGCTGGCCGCCATCCGCCATTCGATGGGCGGGCATGCCTTCGACGACCATGCGCTGGTGCTCGACCTCAAGAAGTTCAACAAGGTCAGCGTCGACACGACGGCCAAGACCATGACGCTGCAGCCCGGCGCGCGCTGGCACGACATCCAGAACCTGCTGCATCCGCGTTTCGCGGTGAAGGCGATGCAGTCGACCGACATTTTCTCGGTCGGTGGCTCGCTGTCTGTCAATGCGCATGGCATGGACCATCAGGCGGGTTCGGTTGCCGGCTCGATCCGTTCGATGCGGGTGATGCTGGCCGATGGGGCGGTGACGACCTGCTCACCGAGCGAGAACACCGACCTGTTCCGCCACGTCGTCGGCGGCTACGGCCTGTTCAGCGTGGTGCTGGAGGCGACGCTCGACATCGTCGACAACGCCGTCTACCGGACGTCGCGCGAAATCATCAAATCCGACGATTTCCCGAAGTTCTTTGCCGAGGTGCTGGAGCCGAACAGGGATATCGGCCTGTTCTACGGCCATCTGTCGACGGCGCCGGGCAATTTCCTCGAGGACATGATCGTCTACCGCTACGACAAGGTGGCCGAGCAACCGCCGGCCGACCAGCCGCCGATCGGCGAACCGGGCTCGGTCGGGCTGAGGCGGGTGATCATCAACCTGGCGAAATGGGGCAGCGTGTTCCAGGAGCTGAAGTGGTTCACCGAAAAGACGCTGGAGCCGAAATTCGAGAACTGCACGGTGGCACGCACTTCAGCAATGGCGCAAGGCGAGGCCTGTCTCGTCACCCGCAACAATCCGATGCACGATTCGGTGCCGTATCTGTTCAACGATCTGATGGACGAGACCGACATTCTGCACGAATATTTTATTCCACGTGCTGCGTATAATCCATTCATCACGGAGGCTCGCGAGATCCTGCGCAAACAGTCGCTGCCGGTGCTCAATGCCTCGGTGCGCATCGTCCACAAGGAGGATGTGGCGCTGACTTATGCGCCGGAGCCGGCCTATTCGCTGGTGCTCTACATCAACCAGCCGACCGATGCCGACGGCAATGCCAGGATGCGGGCACTGACGCGGGTGCTGATCGATGTGACGATCAAGCATGGCGGGCGTTTCTTCCTGCCTTACCAGTTGCACTACACGGCCAAGGAGTTGCTGGCGTCCTATCCCGAACTGCCGGCTTTCCTGGCATCGAAGCGGCAATATGACCCGACGGAACTGTTTTCCTCGACCTTCTACCGTGCCATCAAGGCACTGAGCGGGGTGGCGTAGACGCCTAGGAGATTCAATCGATGCGCATGCTATCAGCGGCAGCCCTCACTCTCATCGCGCTGTGCGCTGGACCGGTCGCAGCCGAGGACCTCAAGGCTTTCAAGCTGACCATCGATGGGGTGACGGTCGATATCGATCCCGGTGAGAGCACTGATATCACGCTGCCCGGCGGCAAGCAGAGCAAGGTGACGCTCGAGCGCAACGACTTCGCCACCTTTTCCGGCGGCAGTTTCTCCTTCGTCCATCCGAGCGGCATTTCGGTGACCAAGACCGATCTCGGCGAAAACATCACGCAATATCTGATGGCTTCGGCGCTCGGCACGATCGTCGTGGTGCAGGAATACGGCAAGATGAACCCGGTGTCGCTCAACCAGCTGATGCTGCAGGAGATGACCCGGGAATCAGTGCAGGCCGGTGCCGAACTGACGCAGCAGCCGACGACCCGCAAGCTTGCCGACGGCAAGGAATTGACAGGCATCCGCGCCGAGGTGAAGACGCGCACCGACACCGCGTATTTCGAGATCGTCGGCTACGGGCTTGCCGATCAGGGCCTGCTGTTCATCACGCGCGTCGGCAGCGAGGACCTGGGCACCGAACAGCCGCTGATCGACAAGTTCTGGGAGAGGCTGAAGCTGAAGATGTAAGAGCTACAGCCCCGTCGGCACCAGGCCGGCCAGCCAGTTCACGGAGCGCTTGGCCGCGTCAGCGGTCGCCGAAGCGGCGCGGCCAAGATCGGTCTTGACCACGGCGTAGCCGTTCTTGGTGCGGTAGAGCACGCCGGTTCCGCCATCGACCACCTGTTCATAGGCGACAGGCCGGGCAGCGTCCGCGTCGACGGCCGTCGTCGGCGTGCCGACGGGGACGCTTGGCCGACGGCTCAGTTCCGGCGGCAGCGGGCTTTCCGTCCGCACGACCCTGCTGGCGGGCTTCAGTTCGGGCAGGGACGCGGTGGCGGCGAGCTGCGAGGAGGACGACGAACCTTTGGTGCGGCAGATGCCGGACACCAGCGGATAGTTGAAATTGCGCTGGTGCAGGATCTGGCTCTTCATCGCGGCTTCGCATTCGGCGATTGTCGACCATTTCGCCGGCGTCTCGCCGATATATTCGCAAAGCTTGGCGTCGCAGTCGCAGCCGACGATGGTCATGGCGACAAGGGCGGTCTTGATCACGGTCTTGTCCCTTCGAGATGCCCCCCGGCAGCTCAGTCATTTCCATCGCGCGCGAACAAGGCGGGATTTGGCCGCGATTGTGGAATGAGCGTGGCGGAGCGCTCTGGGTGGCCAATCTTTGCGCGGTGTTACCGAAAGGCCTCAATAATCGTAGACGTGTTCGAGTTTTGCGCCTGCCTTCATCAGCGACGGCAGCACCAGATGCAGCTTGCGCACGGCAACGACCATGCCGGTGCGGCGCGTCGAGGAGTCGGCCGGCAGCGGATAGCTGAACAGGATGCGCATGCCTTCGGGAACGGCGATCGAGTCGGTCGAGAGCATGGTGACCATGATCTCGTCATTGCCGCCGATCTCGACGAAGGAGACGCCCTTGTCGATCAGCCGCGGGATCATGTCGGTGAAGACCTGATAGCGCTTGGTGACGAAGATGGTGCCGTCGGCACCGTAATTGCGTTCCAGCAAGGTGTCCGGCTCGTTGCGGGTGGCTTCGCCGACCGGGCCCTTGGCCCAGACATGGATGTCGAGCAACGCCGGGTCGGAGGTGGCGGCAAGCGCCTTCTTGATCAGGTCGGCATAACCCTGCTTGATGGTGTCGGCGAGACCGAAGGCGAGTTTGCGCTCGCTGCTGCGGATGGAGCTGTCGCCCGGCGCCGGCTGCACGGCAAACAGGCCGGCGCGCTTTTCGGCATAGGGGAACTGGTACCACGGCACCTGGTCGAGAAAGCCTGCGTAGTCCGCCGCCACCTTGGCCTGGTAGATGTCGGCGGCGGTGCGCTTGGCCGATGTCGCTTCGGTGACGCGGCCGACGGTATTCTCGTAGGCCCATTGCAGGATGTGCTCGATCGAATGGCTGGTGCCGATGATGACCAGCATCTGGTGGTTGGCATAGTTGAACTTGTAGGGCGAACTGGCGCGGATCACCGTGGCGTAGTCCTGCCAGAAGCGGCCGACATAGGACCAATAGGGAAAGCCGCTCGGCTGGTCCTTGGCGACGAAGCCGGCATATTCGCGCGCGGCGTAGACGATCGCCCATTCGGGATAGGTGAGGAAGGTGGATTCCTCCGGCCGCTGGTAGCCGGGGATCTCGGCGCGGACCTTGTCAACCAACACTTTGGGCGGCGCGCCGTCGGCCATGCCGGGTAGCGGCGTCTTGTCGAGCGAGGGCGTGGTCAGGAAGCCGTAGCTCAGCCCGATGACCGGGATGAGGATGACGATGACGATCAGCCAGACGATCGTCTTGACGAGGCGCTTCAGCCAGCGGAACAGGAACATGGCCGGTCAGGCCGTGGCGAAGTGGTCGTAGATGCGCTTCGACAGCCAGAAGCCGACATAGACGGCGAAGCCGCCAATGACGATGTGCGGCAGGTTGGCGAAGAAGCGGGCGGGGAACTCGATGTCGTTGAGGGAGCGGAAGCCGTTGATGAAGATGCCGGCATCGAGGCAGCCGGAACCGGTGATCAGCCCGAGTATGCCGTCGAACAGATAGACCGAGCCGAACAGCTTGAAATAGAAAACCGCCAGGCGGTGCGAGATCAAGGCGGCGGCCAGCGCCCAGACGCCGGAGAAGGCGTGCAGCAAGTCGTCGTACCATTGCAATGAGAACAGGCCGAACAGATTGCCGTTGGCATCGTTGAACGCCGGTATGTAGCCGATGGCGACGACGGCGAAGAACAGGAAAGCGTAGGCAACGGCAAGCTTCTGGATCAGCGTCATGAAGCATCCCCCTTCAAAGAGCCCATTTGCAAACGCTACTCTGCCGGCCGCCTGACGCGGTTTTCTGCGCTTCCGATGCTCACGGACCCAAAAGTCCGCTGCGCTTCGGTTCTCGAAAGCCACGCCATCCGACTCGGCAGAGCGCGTTTTCAAACGGGCTCTGACGCAGCGATACTAAACGATTTTAACGCGCGGTGAAGCGGCGCCCGCAAGATCGCCAGCAAGGGACATCAACGGGCGGAAACGACAGTCGGCGCCGGGATTTCTCCCAGCGCCTCCCTGTCAGATCAGGACACGGTCGCGGCAGCAACTTCCGTAAAGTCGTCGCGCCATGCCGGCCTTGATTTTGACGGCCCCGCCAGTCCGCCACCCGAGAGCAGCGTCCGTTCAGGACCTCGCCGGTCTCCACCCTTGCGGGCTTTGCCCTGCGGCCATCGAAGGTTTTTGCCGTCCTTCATGGCAGCATCGGTCCGCCGTCGGCGTTGGCACGCTTTCCGCGGCCCCGTAGGTCTCGGCTTCCGTCCCTCGAACAGGCAAGCCTGCTCTCGCTTCGGGCCGTACGGGCCTCAGGAAATCCGCCTTTCACTTCGCCTTTCGGCTTGATGATTGGTAGCCGCCTGAGATGGGTTGAACTTACGCCGGGTAAGGGTCTTGGGGAATGGCCCTGGGCCTGTGGATAGCGGGATTATCGGGGACTGTTTGCCAAGTGTCCCGAAATTTCGGCGCCGGTTGCCTTAGACAGCGTGCCCCGCTTTTTGGTGCTCCGACCGACAGCGCCCCTTGCTCCGCCGGCGGGCAAGGGTTTCAATGCCGGCAAACGATCGGGCGTGTATGCCCGGCGCCGGGGAGGGCGAGTATTTGAAAGTCGGGGTGGTTCTCAATCCGATTGCCGGTGGCGGCCGGCTGAAACGGCATTGGCCTGAAGTCGCCGCCTCGCTGAAAAAGCACTTCGGCGATTTCGAGCTGCGCGAGACGCAAGCCGAGGGCGATGCCGAACGGCTGGCCATCGACCTTGCCGCCAGCGGTTTCGACCTGGTGATCGCCGGCGGCGGCGACGGCACGGCGAGCGAGGTGGCCGACGGGCTGCTGCAGGCGGCCGAAGAGAGCGGCAAGACGACCGAGCTTGGCCTTCTGCCATGCGGCACCGGCATCGATTTCGCTCGCGGGCTCGGCCTGCCGAAAGACGTGGATGCGACGCTGAAGCGGATCGCCGAGGCGAAGGGGCGCAAGGTCGATGCCGGGCGCATCTGCTATATCGACGACCATGGCGCGCTGGCCAGCCGCCACTTCATCAACATCGCCAGCCTCGGCCTCTCAGGGGCGACGGACCGCGCGGTCAATGCCGACAAGCGCAAGGGCAAGATGTCGGCCAAGGCGCTGTTCCTGTGGCGCACCGTGGTCGAGTTCATCCGCTACCGCTTTCAGGATGTGCGGATCACCGTCGATGACGGCACGCCGGTCGAGGCGCGCATGGCGCTGGTGGCGGTGGCCAACGGCAAATTCTTCGGCGGCGGCATGATGATCGCGCCCGACGCCGAGCTGACCGACGGCCAGTTCGACATCGTCATCCTGCGCGCGGCGGGCAAGCTGAAACTGATCTGGGACATCCGCCTGCTCTATGGCGGCCGGCACCGCAACCATCCGGCCATCACTATCCTGCGCGGCAAGAAGGTGGTGGTCGAACCGCTCGGCGATGTGGAAAAGAACGGCGCGTTGGTCGACATAGACGGTGAGTCGCCAGGACGCATACCGGCGACCTTCGAGATCCTGCCTGGAGCGCTGATGCTGAGATATTGAGTCAAGGCGTTGCGGCTTTGATTCAAGTCGTTTCGAAACTGAATCCGGCTATCGATTCAAGTTAATGAAATTGCTTGGTTTTCCGGTCCCTGGTCAAAGTTCCAGCTTGGCCGGGAAACCGGGGGCACGCAGGTCGGTGCCGACCGCATCCTCGAGCAATTTGACGATCTGCGTCGACCAGGCGCCTCCGCCATAGGCTTCCTTGCCTTGCTCGAAAATCGCGTTGACGCGCGTGGCGAGATCGAGCGGCACGCCGAAATCCTTGCCCATGCCCAAGGCGAAGCCGAGGTCCTTCAGCGCCAGGTCCATGGTGAAGCCGATGTCGTAGGAGCCGTTGAGGACGAGCTGGCTTTCGGTCTCGTGGACGAAGCTGTTGCCGGAGGATGCAACGATGGCGTGGTACGATTGGGCAAGATCGAGCCCACCTTGCTTGGCCAGCATCAGCGCTTCGCCGGCGGCGACGAGATGGATGAAGGCCAGCATGTTGGTGATCACCTTGATCACCGCCGCCGAGCCGACTGGCCCCATCAGGAAGGAGCGTGCGCACATCGCTTCGATGGCAGGTCGATGGCGTTCGTAAAGCGCCGCATCGCCGCCGACCAGCGCGGTGATTTTTCCCGCTGCCGCCAGATGCACGCCGCCGGTGACCGGGCATTCCAATGTCTCGACATCCTTGGCCGAGGCGAGGGCGGCAAGCCGAACAATCTCGTCGCGGCCGTTGGTCGACATCTCGATCCAGGTGCCGCCCTCGGGTAGACCTTCCAACAACCCGCCGGGACCAGACAGCACCGCTTCACTGACCTTTGGCGAGGGCAGGCATGTGATGGCATTGCCGGCGCGAGAAGCAGCCTCGGCGGGGCTGTTGGCAGCTGCGGCGCCAAGCGCAACGAGGCGCTCGACGGCAGTGGGATCGCGGTCGAAGACCGTGACGGCAAAACCATTGCGGACAAGGCTGGCGGCAAGGTTGCCGCCGAGATGGCCGAGGCCGATGAAGGCGTAGCGTTCGCTCACGGCATCAACGGTGTCTGCATCATCTGCAGGTGCAAATCCTTGCCGGTATAGGGGTGTGCGTCGCAGACCGCCTCGTTGAGCTCGACGCCGAGGCCGGGCTCCTTCGACGGGATGACATTGCCGTCCTGCCACTCGATCTTCTTCTTCAGCAGCGTGGCGTGGAAACCGTCCCACTGCTTCAGCGATTCCAGGATCAGGAAGTTGGGCAGCGTTACCGCCAGCTGGATGTTGGCGGCGCCGACAATCGGCCCGCAATAGCAGTGCGGCGCGATCTGGATGTGGTAGGCCTCGGCCATGGCGGCGATCTTCTTGGTTTCGAGAATGCCGCCGGAGCGGCCGAGGTCGGGCTGCAGGATGGTCGCCGCACGGTTCTCGATGACGCGCGCGAATTCGAACTTGGTCGTCAGCCGCTCGCCGGTGGCGATCGGGATCGAGGTCGCGCGGGCTACTTGCGCCATGACCTCCGGCATATCGGGCGGCACCGGCTCCTCGAACCACAAGGGATCATAGGGCTCGATGGCTCGCGCCATGCGCAGCGCACCCGACGCGGTGAACTGGCCGTGCGTGCCGAACAATATGTCGGCGCGGGTGCCGACCGCCTCGCGGATTGCCTTGACCATGCGGGTGGCGACATCGATGTCGATGAGGCGCGGCTGGTGGCCGTCAAAGGCGGTGTAGGGGCCGGCCGGGTCGAGCTTCACGGCATTGAACCCCTGCTCGACATATTCGAGTGCGCAGGCCGCCGCCATTTCGGGGTCGTTGTAGACGTTCCTGCCGTCCGGCGCGTCCTCGGAATGGACACTGCCGGTGTGCGGATAGAGATAGGTGTAGGAGCGCAGCGTCTCGTGCACCTGGCCGCCGAGCAGTTTGTAGACCGGCTTGTTGGCCTCCTTGCCGACAATATCCCAGCAGGCCATTTCGAGCGCCGAGAAGCAGCCCATGCCGGTCACGTCGGGGCGCTGGGTGAAGCCAGACGAATAGGCGCGGCGGAAGAAGTTCTCGATGTCGTGCGGATCGTGGCCGATCAGATAACGCTCGGCCATGTCCTCGACAAGCTTTGCCGTGATGGGGGCGGAGAAGGTGGCGTTGTAGGCTTCGCCATAGCCGACCACGCCGCCGTCGGTGGTGAGCTTGACGAAGATGAAATATTTGCCGCCGATGCCGGGCGGCGGGTTGCCGACAACCCAGGTCTTGACGTCGGTGATCTTCATTTTTGGTCCTCCAGAACCAGTTCGGCACCCTTCCACCCGGTCATGATCGAGGCGGCGTTGGTGTTGCCGGTGATGTTGTCGGGAAAGATCGAGGCGTCGATGACGCGCAAGCCGTCAAGGCCATGCACTTTCAGGCGAGGGTCGACTACGGAGCGCTGGGGATCAGGCCCCATGCGGCAGGTCGAGACCGGGTGATAAACGGTGCCCGAGCGTTTCCTGAAATCGGTGATGAGGTCGGCATCGGACTGGATCGATGGGCCGGGCAGGACTTCTTCCCTGATGATTTCCGCCATCGCCGGCATCGAGGCGATCTTGCGCACGAACTTCACCGCCGCCAGCATCTCCTCGACGTCGGCATTGGTCGAATAGGCGTTAGCGGTGATTTTCGGATACTCCAGCGGATTGCTGGAGCGGATCATGATCTCGCCGCGGCTCGACGGGCGGCAATTGGACAGGCCGATGGAGAAGCCGGGCCAGGGATCGGGGGTCAGGATCGGCCGTTCGCCGCTCTTCGGGATGACGGTCGAAAAGGCCTGAAAATAGAGCTGCATATTGGGGCGCGAGAACGCCGGGTCGGTGCGGAAGAAGCCGCCGCCATGGTTCATCGACAGCGAAAGCGGACCGGACCGGGTCAATATGTACTGCATGCCGACCAGCAGCTTGCCCCACCACGGGCGGAGGATCTGGTTGAGCGTCGGCACCTTGCCCTTGAAAGTGTAGTTGATACCAACATGGTCCTGCAGATTGGCGCCGACATTCTCGCTGGCGTGGACGACCGGTATGCCGAGTCCGCCAAGCAGCGCCGACGGACCGATACCGGACAACTGCAGCAATTGCGGCGAGTTGATCGAACCGCTGGACAGGATGACCTCGCGGCCGGCGCGCGCCGTCCTGGTCTCGCCGTCCTGCAGATACTCGATGCCGACGGCGCGCTTGCCTTCGAACAGGATGCGGGTCGCCAGCGCGTCGGTCTCGACGCGGACATTGGCGCGCTTCATCGCCGGGCGCAGGAAGGCGCGGGCGGCGGACATGCGGCGACCGTTTTTGGTCGAGATCTGGTAGGTGCCGACGCCTTCCTGGGTGGCGCCGTTGAAATCGGGGTTGAGTGGCAGGCCGGCCTGCTGGCCGGCGGCGAGATAGCGCTTTGTCAGCGGGTGAACGGCGTTGGCCGTGCCGCTGATGTGCAGCGGGCCACCGGTGCCGCGCCATGTGTCGGCGCCGGCCTCATTATCCTCGAGCGCCTTGAAGGCCGGCAGCAAATCATCATAGCCCCAGCCGGGATTGCCGGCGGCGCGCCAGTCGTCGAAATCCTCGCGCGCGCCGCGGATCCAGACCATGGCGTTGATCGAACTCGACCCGCCGAGCAGCTTGCCGCGGGGCCAGTGGTCGACATTGCCGCCGAGACCGGGATCGGCTTCGGTCTTGTAGTTCCAGTTGACCGCGGGATCGAAGAAGGTCTTGCCGTAGCCGAGCGGCATCTGCACGTAGAAGCGGCGGTCGCTGCCGCCGGCCTCCAGCACCAGCACCGAAAAGCGGCCCGAGGCCGACAGTTTGTCGGCGAGCACCGAGCCGGCCGAGCCGGAGCCGACGATGATGAAGTCATAAGTCTGCATGATAAGTCTGGGCGGCTCCGGAAATCTGGCCGCAGCCTAGACGCCGCAGGCTTGCTAAGTCGCCGCGCCTTCCGGCATGCGTTGTGAAAAATGCGACCGGGGTGCGAGGTCGAGTTGCGGGGAATACCGACAATCGCGCTTGATATGTATGGGGTCGACAGCTTATGCGATGGCATCAGCAATCCGAGGAAGTCGGGAAATCATATGCGTACCCTGTCGGATGCCTTCATTCCCGAACTGCCGGGCCACTACAAGGGCAAGGTCCGCGAAAACTACGACCTGGCGGACGGGCGGCGCATCATCATCGCCACCGACCGTCTCAGCGCCTTCGATATCATCCTGACCTCGATCCCGTTCAAGGGCGAGATCCTGACCCAGACGGCGCGCTACTGGTTCGAGGAAACCGCCGATATCTGTCCGAACCATGCGCTCGAATATCCCGATCCCAATGTCGTCGTCGGCACAAGGCTGGACATCCTACCGGTCGAGATCGTCGTGCGCGGTTATCTCGCCGGCACCACCAGCACCTCGATCCTGACCCGCTATAAGCGCGGCGAACGCGACATGTATGGCATGCGCCTGCCGGACGGGCTGCGCGACAATGAAAAGCTGGCCGAGGCCGTCATCACGCCGACGAGCAAGGCAGCGGATGGCGCCCATGACGAGCCGCTGTCGAGGGCGGAGATCCTCGAGCAGGGACTGCTCACGCAGGCGCAGTGGGACACCGTCTCGGATTATGCCTTGCGGCTGTTCGCCCGCGGCCAGGCGCGCGCCGCCGAGCGTGGTCTGATCCTTGCTGACACGAAATACGAATTCGGCACCGACAAGAACGGGACGATCATCCTCGCAGACGAAATCCATACGCCGGACAGCAGCCGGTACTGGATCGCCAGCAGCTACGAACAGGCGCTGGCAAGCGGCACGCGGCCGGGCAGTTTCGACAAGGATTTCATCCGCTCGTGGGTGGCAGCACGCTGCGATCCCTACAAGGACCCGATCCCCAGGATTCCGGACGAGATCGTCGAGCAGGCCTCCGGTGTCTATGCGCAGGCTTACGAGGCGATCACGGGCAAGAAATTCGTCCCAGACGTTTCCGGCGATACCGTTCTCGATCGCATCCGCTCGAACCTCGCGCGCTACTTCTAGCGGCAAGGCGAAGCTTTGCCGCGTTGACGCGTCCGTGCCGTGACGCTACGGGATCGAGGGCAATCGATCTCAAGCCATCGACCTCAGGGATTTTCTCGCATGGTGCAGTACGCGGAAGGACGGCCGATCGGAGACCTGACGCTGCGCACGCTGGCCATGCCTTCGGACGCCAATGCCGCCGGCGACATTTTCGGCGGCTGGGTGATGGCGCAGATGGACCTTGCCTGCGGCATCCGCGCCGCCGAGCGCGCCAGGGGCCGCGTGGTGACGGCGGCGGTCAAGGAGATGTCCTTCGCCAAGCCGATGAAGATCGGCGACACGCTGTGCATCTACACCCATGTCGAACGCGTCGGCCGCACCTCGATGACGCTCAAGGTCGAGGCGTGGGCGCAGCGCTACCTCTCCGACCTGATGGAAAAGGTGACGCATGCCGATTTCGTCATGGTGGCGCTGGACGGTGAGGGCAAGCCGAAGGCCGTTCCGGCCGAGGGTTGACTAAAGCCCGTTTCTGCCGATCCCCCAATGTGGGGCAATTGTTACACCGCTGATGCGAGCGATGCGTTTCGCGACATCCAGCGGTTGCCTTCACGCCCGATGTGCCGGCGTCGGGGGATATACAATGCGTCAACACATACTGAACGGCTGGCTGGTGGCTGCCCTTGTCGCCGTGGTCTGTCTGCTCGGCGTGACCGCCTATGCCGAAGTCAAAAACGACCTTCCGAACACCACCTGCCTGCATGGCGACAAGGGTGCCCGAAAGCCGGCCACGACATGCACGCCCTGCAGCCCGGCGCCTTGCGAGAGCCTGGCGCCGAGAAGCTGAAGGACTGCCTTTGGTCTGTGAGTGTCGTGGTCAGCAGCGCGGGCGCGGATGTCCTCGAGCGCCATGAGACAAAGTTGCCAGGCTGCATTCAGAGACCATGAGGTCGCTTGCCGTTAGACAATTTCGCTCACAGCGGAACGTCGAAACCCTTGCCGTGCAAGGGTTTCAGCCACGCGCGCCGTCGAATTTTTCGCGTGCCTCCCGCACACGTTGCGTGTTTCTGCGCGCCCATTCGCCAAGCGCACTGACCGGGATCAACAGTTCATGCCCGAGTTCGGTCAGCTCATAATCGACGCGCGGCGGAATGGTCGGAAACACGGTGCGGGTGACGAAGCCGTCACGTTCCAGCCCGCGCAAGGTGGTGGTCAGCATCTTCTGCGAAATGCCGCCGACAGCCGCGCGCAGCTCGTTGAAACGCAGCGGTCCGCCGCCAAGCTTGCCGACCACGAGCACGGTCCATTTGTCGCCGACGCGCTGCAGGATTTCCGAGATCGCGCGGCAGTCTTCGGTGTTATGCGGGTGCCTCAGTAACAAAACGGTGCCTCCTTGCGTCGGCAGTTGACAGTATCTCATATAGCGCCGGTATCTAAATGATACCAGTCTTTTACTGGAATGGAGAGCCCCCCATGTCAAAGCCGAAAATCGCCATCATCGTCGGTTCGACGCGCGCCGCGCGCTTCGCCGACGTCCCCACGCAATGGATCGCCAAGATCGCCAAGTCGCATGCCGACATCGAGGTCGAAGTCGTCGACCTCAGAGACTTCCCGTTGCCTTTCTTCGACGAAGTCGCCTCTTCCGCCTGGGTGCCGTCGACCAACGAAGTCGCGCAGCGCTGGCAGAAGAAGGTCGCCGAATATGACGGCTTCATCTTCACCGCCGCCGAATACAATCACGGCCCGACGGCCGTGCTGAAGAACGCTATCGACTACGCCGCCAACGAGTGGAACAAGAAGCCGGCCGGTTTCGTCGGCTATGGCAGCGTTGGCGGCGCCCGCGCCGTCGAGCAGCTCCGCCTCCATGCGGTCGAACTGCAGATGGCGCCGGTCAAGTCGGCCGTCCACATCGCTTGGGGCGACTTCCTTGCCGTTCGCCAGGGCGAGAAGAAGCTGGAAGACCTCGAGCACCTGAACCAGGCCGCCACGGCGCTGGTCAACGACGTTGCCTGGTGGGCCAAGGCACTGAAGAAGGCGCGTCAGGCCGATGTGTTGGCCGAGGAAGTCCAGGCAGCCTGATCTGCCGGAACGATATCATCCTCCCAAGGGGTTTGGGGCGGCGCTTGCGCCGCCCTTTCTCGTTATAGCGGCTCAAATCGAAAGCTGCTCCCAGACCGGACGACACGGCCAATGCCGGGCGAATCCAGATGCGCGCCGGCAACGAAATGATTGTCGTCCGCCGCAAGCGCCAGCAGCCGCAACCGGCTCTCGTGCGCCTGGTCTTGATCGGTGTCGAATTCCCACGTCATCTCGGGCCGATCGAACTGAAGCGATGGGACGTGAATGGTATCGCCCCAGATCAAAATGTGTTCGCCGCCGCTCGAAACGCGAAAGCAGCTGTGACCCACTTCATGACCATGAGCGTCGATAATGTCGACATGTGCCCCGAAATGGTCTCCGGCTTCGAATGGCTCCGCCATGTCGTGAAATCGCTCGAGCCGCGCTTCGGCGCGAAACAGGCCGAGTTCCTCCCTGGGAACGAGCAGGCGCGCCAGGCGCGGGAAAGCGTCCTGGCCATCGGCAAGTACAAGACCATGGATGTGGTCGAGATGCGTATGGGTGAAGCAGACGGCGCGGACTTTTTCGACATCGATGCTGGCCTCGTCCAGCGCTTGGGGAAGCCGGCCCATGGTCGGGTGCCAGGCATTCGAGGCGCCGGTATCGATCAGCGTTATCTCATTCCCATCGTCAATCGCGAAGGCGTTGACGGAGAGTCTGAGTTGACCGTCAACCAGCGTGACTTGGTCCGGCAAGTCATCGCCAAATGGCTTGTCGCCGCTTTGCCGAAGCCGCCTGATCGGCATGTCGACATAGCCATCGCGCAGAGAGGTGATGCGCAGGTCACCAAGAGTGTAGGTCTGATAAAGGTCACCCGAAGCTATGCGGTGCATTTGCCGATCCGTTTTTTTAGACAGTCTGAGACGGACAGCCGTCGTCCGCAACCCGCCCGGTCAATTCGATCTAAGCCAATTGTGCGTGCTGCGCCTGCCGTGGCCTGATGATGCAGTCCGCGAGGCGGTGCTTCTCGTCCAGCCCATCCGCGGGCGACCAGCGGCGTACCGTTAGGACCTGTTTCACCCTGTGGCCGGATGGGGCTCCATTCACGATCTCCCAACGACGAAAGGCACCTCTTTCCGATCACGCCCGAGTGACTTGCATAATGCAACTTACTCGGCTATGAGTCACTTTCATCTTGAAAGAGACTCCGGTCATGGTTGCAAAAAAAAGCTTCGAAACACGCCCGTGCCCCATCGCGCGCAGCCTCGACGATGTCGGCGAGTGGTGGAGCATCCTGCTGCTGCGGGACGCATTCCAGGGCCTGACGCGCTTCGACCAGTTTCAGAAGAGCCTGGAGATCGCGCCCAACATTCTGACCCGGCGGCTGAACAGCCTGGTCGAGCGCGGCCTGTTCGAAAAGCGCGCCTACTGCGAGCGGCCGCTGCGCCATGAATATGTGCTGACCGCCAAGGCGCGCGATTTCCGCCCGGTGCTGCTTTCCCTGCTCGCCTGGGGCAACAAGCATCTGGCGCCCGAGGGTCCGAGCCTGGTGGTGGTGAACAAGGCTGACGGGCGCTGGGCTGAGCCGGTGCTGGTCGATCGCGAGAGCGGCAAGGAATTCGACAGCGATGAGTTCATCATGGCCACCGCACCCAAGGCCACCGACCGCATGCGGCAGCGCTATCGCTTCAGCACAGAGGGCTCCGGCCTGCCGCTCGTCGACAACACGGTGATTGAACACAGGTCGAATGAGGCACGCCGCCCATGAACAAGGTTCTCTCCGCCGCCGAGTTGCAGCCCGCGCAGCCTTCCGTCGCTCAGATTCCCGCGCCTGTTAAAAAGCGCCGCAAGCCGTTTGTCATGCTGGGCGTCGCGGTCGCGATCGGCATTGCCGGCTGGTATGGCTTTCAGTGGTGGCAGGCCGGCCGCTTCCTCGTCTCCACCGACGACGCCTATGTCGGCGGCAACGTCACGCCGCTGGCGCCACGGGTCGCCGGGCATATCGACCAGATCCTCGTTGAGGACAACCAGCATGTCGCCGCCGGTCAGCTCATCATCCGCATCGACGACCGGCCGTTCAAGGCGGCGGTGGAGCGTGCGCAGGCTTCGGTCCAGCAGCAGCAATCGGCCCTCGACAATCTTCGCGCCCAGGTCTCGCTGCAGAATTCGCTGATCGAACAGGCTGAGGCCGATCTCGACGCCAAGAGTGCCGCTGCCACTTTCACCGCGGAGGATGCACAACGCTACGCGGTGCTGGCCAGCACCAGGGCCGGCACGCAGCAGGACGCGCAGAGAAGTCTTGCCGCCGACAGCCAGGCGAAGGCATCGGTCGCCGCCTCCCGCGCCGGGCTTGCCGCCGCCAGGCAGCAACTCGATGTCCTCAACACGCAGATATCGGAAGCCTCCGCAGCGGTCTTGGCCGCCAAGGCCGATCTCGATACAGCTGAGCTCGATCTCGGTTTCACGCAGATCCGCTCGCCCATCGACGGCCTCGTCGGCAACCGGCTGGCGCAGGTCGGCACCTATGTCTCGCCGGGCAGCTATCTGCTGACGATCGTCCCGGAGAGCGGGCTGTGGGTCGATGCCAATTTCAAGGAAGATCAGTTGCGGCAGATGACCGACGGTCAGGCGGCGACGGTCTATACCGACATCGCGCCCGACCAGCCGCTCAAGGGCCAAGTCACAAGCCTGGGGCCTGCGACCGGGGCGATCTTCAGCGTCATCCCGGCGCAGAACGCCACCGGCAATTTCACCAAGATCGTCCAGCGCGTTCCCGTCCGCATAACCATCGACCCGGACCAGGCGCGGAAGGTCGCGCTGCGGCCGGGCCTCTCCACCGTCGTGACCGTCGATACCGCGTCGCGCTGAGGACGCCATGCAAGAGCGCGCCGCCCCGCAATCCTTCTTCGTCAGCATCCTGCCGTTCATGGTGATGTGCGTGGGGATGTTCATCGCGCTGCTCGACATCCAGATCGTCGCCTCCTCGCTGCAGGATATCGGTGGCGGCCTGTCGGCGGCACAGGATCAGATCGGCTGGGTGCAAACCTCCTATCTGGTGGCCGAAATCATCGTCATCCCGCTGTCGGGCTGGCTGACCCGGGTGTTTTCGACACGCTGGCTGTTCACCATCTCGGCGGCCGGCTTCACGCTGGCCAGCATGCTGTGTGGTTTCGCCTGGAGCATCGAAAGCATGATCGTCTTCCGCGCGCTGCAAGGGCTGCTCGGTGCATCGATGATCCCGACGGTGTTCACCTCGTCATTCCACTATTTCCAGGGGCCGAGGCGGGTCTACGCGGCGGCGGTGGTCGGCAGCATCGCTTCGATCGCGCCGACGCTCGGCCCCGTCATCGGCGGCTGGATCACCGACACGCTGAGCTGGCACTGGCTGTTTTATGTCAACGTCATTCCGGGCACCATTATCACCATCCTGGTCGCGGCTCTGGTCAAGATCGACAAAGCCGATCCGTCGCTGCTGAAGGGCGCCGACTATATCGGCATGGTTCTGATGGCCGTCAGTCTCGGCACGGCCGAGTACGTTCTGGAGGAGGGTACGCGCTGGAACTGGTTCGACGACGCGACCATCCGCAACGGCGCCATCGTTGCCAGCGTTACCATGGTTCTGTTCATCATCCGCAGCCTGACCTATGCGCAGCCGGTGGTCGACTTCCGCGCCTTCGGCAACCGCAATTTCGCCATTGGCTGCTTCCTGTCCTTCGTCACCGGCATCGGCATCTTCGCCACGATTTATCTGACGCCGCTGTTCCTCGGTTATGTCCGCGGCTACGACGCCTTCCAGACCGGGGTGGCGGTGTTTTCGACCGGCGTCGCTTCGATGGTCGGCGTGCCCGTCTACATCTTTCTCGCCAAGCGCTTCGACACGCGCTGGCTGATGATGTTCGGCCTGGCCTCCTTCGGCGCCTCGATGTGGAGTTTTAGCGCTATCACCAGCCAGTGGGGTGCTGCCGAGCTTCTGATCCCGCAACTGTTCCGCGGCTTCCCGCAGGTCTTCGCCGTCGCGCCGAGCGTCAATCTCGGCCTCGGCAGCCTGCCGCCCGAACGGCTGAAATATGCCAGCGGCCTGTTCAACACGATGCGCAATCTCGGCGGCGCCGTCGGCATCGCCATTTGCGGCGCGATCCTGAACGACCGCACCAACTTCCATTTCCTGACCATCGCCTCGCATCTGACACCACAGAACGAGGCCGCGATGCGGCTCGTCGACACTGTCGGCCAGCGCTATGGACAGTTGCCCGGCGCCATTGCGGACGGTCATACCGCCGCGCTGAAGCAGTTGTGGGCGCTCGCCTACCGCGAGGCGTCGACCATGGCTTACGCCGATGCGTTCCTGGTGATCATGGCAGCGTTCGTCGTCGCGACTGCGCTGGTTCCCTTCCTGCGCAATGTCACGCCGAAGCCTCTGCCTCCGGGCGCACACTGAGCGAACCGGGTCTATCATAGGCTCTTCAGCCATTCATCTCGATGCGCCGGCGCCGGTGTCGGTCCTTTTGCCGAAAGCCTGCCAGCGAGCCTCGACTTCGGCGCGAAGCTGCTCGCCGTCGGTGGAGAGCACTTTGTGGGGCAGCGCGACGAACCGTTTGCCATCCTGGGCCGGAAAAATGTTGCCCAGGCGCGAGGCCGTGAGGTTCGGGGCGAATGTGAAGGTCGCCAGACCGATGCCGAACCGCTTTGCCCCCCTGTTTCGGTAGACAGCCCTCCACAGAGGCATGATCGTTTCATCCATGAACGCCTCGGAAACCTGCAGCGCGGTGACATCCCGGTACTGGTCTTTGCCCCAGCGATACCAAGACGTGCCCCATCGCCTCTTCACAACCTCGAAGGTAATGTCGAGCGAGGAAATGCCCTCCACCTCCCGCCAGGGGACGTCGAGAAAGACATAGCCGTCGAGATTGAGGCGCAATCCGGCCGGCGACAGCAGCAAAAATGGCTCGGCGGTCAGCCATCCGTTCGTTTGCCAGACAAGCACAACGGCGGCCAAAGCCGCCACCGGAAGACCCAATAGCCAGTTCTTGGTCCCGAAGGCGACAACGAGCCCGACAACGAGAACAAGTGCCGAGAAGGAAATGTACTTCAATGCGGTCTTGCCGCTGCCATAGGCAATGATCTGTTTGACGTCTTGTGCCTGGACTGAACTCAACGTTCGCCTCCCATGGCCGGCACGACTTTGCAGGCGAGAGCCGCCGCCAAGACAGTCAAGCACGATACAGGCTGACCATTGGCCCAACAAGCCCAGAGCGCACAGCAGAGCGTCGATGCTTGCGTCCGCGCACCGCACCGGCTCGCGGTGGGGCCGGGGCAGGCGGTTGCCTAGTCTCGCCCGCGCGGGCGAGTAGCAAAGCCCGCTCCCGGTCATTGCCGGTTAACTGGGCAGCCTGGCGGAACGCGGCGCGGGCTTCCGCTGGACGTCCCAGCTTCTCCAGCAGATCGCCGCGCACCGTGGGCAAGAGATGCGAGTCCTTCAGGCGCGGTTCGTCCTTCAGCGCCTCGACGATGGCCAGACCCTGCGCTGGTCCGAAGGCCATGCCGACTGCCACCGCGCGGTTGATTTCGACGATGGGCGAGGGGGCCGCCAAGGCCAGGGCCTGATAGTATGCGGCGATTGCAATCCAGTCGGTGTCGGCGGCTGTTGCCGCGCGGCTATGGCAGGCGGCGATCATCGCCTGCAAGAGATAGGGGCCGGGCGTCGGCGTCAGGGTCATGGCGCGGTTCAGGCCGTCGAGGCCGCGCTGGATGAGCGACCAGTTCCATCGGCCGCGGTCCTGGTCGAGCAGCAGGATCGGTTCGCCCGCCCGGCCGGTGCGGGCGGGGAAGCGCGAGGCGTTGAGTTCCATCAGGGCCACCAGTCCCTGCACCTCGGGCTCATCGGGCATCAGCGCCACCAGCGAGCGGCCAAGGCGCAGTGCTTCACCGCAGAGATCGGCGCGCAGCCAATCCGGCCCGGTGGTTGCCACATAGCCCTCGTTGAAGGTGAGATAGACCACCTCCAGCACGGCGGCGAGGCGCTCGCGCCGCTCTTGCCCGCGCGGCGTGTCGAACGGGATGGCGGCGTCGCGAAGGGTTCGCTTGGCGCGCACGATGCGCTGGGCGATTGTGGCTTCGGACACCAGGAAGGCGCGAGCGATCTCCGGCGTCGACAGCCCGCCCAGCAGCCGTAGCGCCAGTGCCGCGCGCTGCTCGGCCGGCAATAGAGGATGGCATGCGGTGAAGATCAGCCGCAAAAGGTCATCGTCGATATCCTCGTCGAGTGCTGCCTCGATGTCGGGCATCTCGCGCTCCAGCTCGGCGAGGTCGATGGCAAGTTCGCGATGCTTGCCGTCGATCATGGTGGTGCGGCGCAGCCGGTCGAGCGCCCGGTTCCTGGCGACCTCGGTCAACCAGGCGGCCGGGTTGCGCGGGATGCCGTCCCGGGGCCAGCGCTCCAGCGCCAGCAGGAAGGCGTCCTGCGCGATCTCCTCGGCCAGCCCGATATCCCTGAGATAACGGGCGAGCCTGGCGGTGAGCTTCGGCTGCTCGATCCGCCAAACTGCTTCGATGGTCGCGTTGGCCGTCAACCCTTCAGCTCGCCAAAGCCTTCCGCCGCCTTCTGGACGTCCTCGGGGAAATCGCTCATCTCAAAGACGCGGCGAACTTCGATCAGATCATTCTCGCCGGCGGGGCAGCGGCGGGCCCATTCGATGGCCTCTTCACGCGAGCGCACGTCGATCACCCAATAGCCGCCGAGCACTTCCTTGACCTCGGCGAACGGCCCATCGGTGACAACAGGCTTGCCGCCCTTGAAGCTGACCCGCGCGCCCTCGGATGGCGGATGCAGCCCGTCGAGCGCCAGCAGCACGCCGGCCTTCTTGAGCTCCTCATTGTATCGCATCATCCCTTCCACCGCCTCGGCGCCGGGCCTGACATCGGGCGCCGCCTCCGCGTAGCCGCCCGGGATCATCAGCATCATGAACCGCATGGTCTTTCTCCTTCTTTGGGTTGGTTCGATGATACGACGAACGGGGGATGGCGAAATCGACACGAGTGGCAAAAAAGTTCAAATCCCCGGTCGCGCCAAGGACTAGAGGTGTTGGACCGCCATATGGGCGGGGCTGCCATCTGGCCCTGCCAGTTTGCCCTGATATGTCAGGCTGCAATTCCTCACTCGAGCAAATCCGTGAAATCATCCAGCCTGGCCGGCGCAATCTCCCCCACGATCCCGGTGCTCGTCTGCGTGTTCGGCATCTTCCTGCTGTCCGGCATGGATGCGGCGATGAAGGTGCTGGTCATCGCGGTCGGCGTCTACAACACAGTGCTTTGGCGCAGCATGCTGGCGACTGTGGTCGCCGGCGCGGGCTGGCTGGCGGGGCCGCGCTCGCTTCCAACTGCCTCGGTGCTGAGGCTGCATGTTCTGCGCGCGGTGGTCGTCAGCTTTGTATTGCTGTGCTTCTTCTGGGGGCTTGCGAGGCTACCGCTGGCGGAGGCTATCGGGCTCAGTTTCGTGGCGCCGCTGTTTGCACTTCTGCTGGCCGTTCTCTTGCTCGGCGAAAGGATACAACGCAAGGCGATCTGGGCCTCGCTGGCCGGCATTGCGGGCGTTGTCATCATCGTGGCTGGACAGTTCGGCCACACAAGCTACGCCAGGGATGCCCTGCTCGGCACGGCGGCGGTGCTCGCGTCGACGGTTTTCTATGCCTACAATCTGATCCTCGCCCGGCAACAGGCGCTGTTGGCCAAGCCTGTCGAGATCATGCTGTTCCAGAACCTTGGCGTTGCGGTCACCCTCGGCCTTGCCGCACCCTGGCTCGCCGTTGCCTTGCCCGGCAATCTCTGGCTTCCGCTCGCCGGGGTGACGGCACTGTCGCTCGCCGGCCAGTTCCTGATGAGCTGGGCCTATGCCCGCGCCGAAGCGCAATATCTGATCCCGACCGAATACTCGGCCTTCATCTGGGCGATCGCGCTCGGCTGGTTCTTCTTCGACGAGGCGGTGACCTGGACCACGCTGGCGGGAGCCGGCCTCATCGTGGCCAGCTGCCTGATCGCCGCACGCTCGAATCCGAGACTTGCCGAGCCGATCGAAGCTACGGTTTGATCAGACCGAAACAAACGCTCGATTGTTAGACCAGCGCGCCGCCTCGCGATGATCGCCGGTCCCGCGGGTGGCGATCAGCTGGTCGATCCGCCGCCATAGAGGTCGGCCACATGGAAGCCTAGCCAGCGCGTCGACATATCAATTTTTATTAAATATCCCGCTGGTCGAATTACTGTCTATAGACCATTCGTCGGGTTGTTATGCTTCCAGCTCGGAAAATACCACTGAATGGTCGATGTAATGGTGAACTATGTGGCAAGCTCCTGGAGCAGCAAAGTGCATGGCAAATTTGATTCGGATGCGGCCGCCTGGAACCCGTATCGAACGTCCCAGGCTGGCCAGGCATCACGAGGAGGATTTATCCGATGAGCTTCTTCGTCAATGCCCTAGGCGTTCCTCTTCCCTATAGCGGCGCTTCCAACCATTGGTACTCGGCGGCAGGGTCCGGGCCGGACTTGTACGGCAGCTCCGGCAACGACTCGTTCTACGGAGCATCCGGTGTCAACGTCACCATGCACGGCGGCGCAGGCGATGACATCTACTACCTCTACGCGGCGGGCAACAAGGTGGCCGAGGCCGCCGGGGCAGGCATCGACACGATCAGCACATGGATGAGCTATAAGCTGCCCGACAATGTCGAGAACCTCGTCGTCACAAACGCCAACAACTATGCCTTCGGAAATGGGTTGGACAACATCATCACCGCCAAGGCCGGGCACCAGACGCTGGACGGCGGCGCGGGAAACGATGTGCTGATCGACGGCGGCGGCGGTTACGACACCTTCATCATCTCGAAAGGCAATGGAAGCGATCTGATAGCGAATTTTGCCGCCACTGACACCGTCCGCCTGAATGGCTATGGGTTCACGTCGTTCGACGCCATCCACTCAAGCATGATCCAGGCGGGATCGAACGTGCTGTTGAACCTCGGATTCGGCGAGATACTCGAGTTCAAGGACACGACCATCGACAAGCTGCAGCCCAGCCAGTTCGAATTGCCGATCGATAAGTCCGCAATGAGTCTGTCCTTCAGCGACGATTTCAACACGCTGAATCTTCACAACAGCCAGGGCGGCACTTGGGATACCAACTTCTCGTGGGGAGCGCCGAACGGCAGCACCTTGACCAGCAACAACGAACTGCAATGGTATATCGACGCCAATTATGCACCGACGAGTTCCGTCCACCCGTTCAGCGTGAACAACGGCGTGCTCACCATCACCGCGGCGCAGGCGCCGGCTGATATCAAGCCGCTGATCAACAATTATGAATACACCTCAGGCATTCTGACGACCCACGACACCTTCTCGCAAACCTATGGCTATTTCGAAATGCGGGCCGACCTGCCAGAGCACGCCGGCGCCTGGCCGGCCTTCTGGCTGCTTCCGGAAGACGGTTCGTGGCCGCCGGAGCTCGATGTCGTGGAGACGATCGGCCAAGCCCCGAACTCGTTGGTCATGACGGCGCACTCCAATGAGACCGGAACGCACACCAAGGTCACGTCGACAGTGAGTGTCTCGGACCCCGCCGGTTTCCACACCTATGGCCTGCTCTGGACGCCGGACAAGCTTGTCTGGACCTATGACGGTGTGCAGGTCGCGGAAGCGGCGACGCCGTCCGACATGAACAAGCCCATGTACATGCTGGTCGATCTCGCGGTCGGCGGCCTGGCCGGCACCCCTCCGGATCATTTGGCCACGCCGGCCGAGATGAAGATCGACTACGTCCGCGCCTATACGCTGGACAGTGCTCCGGCAAACGCGCTGAACATCGCCAGCAGCAGCACCACGCACAGTATCGCCAGCAGCACGCTGCACGGCGGTTCCGAATTCGGGGGCCACGCGTAAGGTCCCGGGATCATGCAGCGTCGGGGAATGCGGAAATGACTGGACCGTCCGGCCTGCGCCCGGTCTTCATGCGCGCCATCGCCGATGTCGGCGTCTTCTCGCTGTTGATCAATATCCTGCTGTTGGTGATCCCGCTCTATCTGCTGCAGGTCTATGACCGCGTGCTACCGTCCTCCAGCGTCGAGACGCTTGTCTATCTTTCGGCCATTGCGGTTCTCGCGCTCGCCTTCCTCGGGCTGCTGGACGCGATCCGCGCCGTTTACACGCAGCGCGTCGCAGCGACCCTCGACCGCGAGCTGGGTGCCGGCACATTCGCCGTTTCGCTTGGCGCAAAATATGCCGGCGGCCTGTCGCCGCTGCGCGACCTCGCCTCGGTCTGCGCCTTCGTCAGGTCGCGCGGCGTGGCGGTGTTGTTCGATCTGCCCTTCGCGCCTGTCTTTCTCGCCCTGCTGTATCTGATCCATCCGGTGCTGTTTTGGGTGACGGTCGCCGGGGCGGTGCTGCTGCTTCTCCTGGTCGTGGCCAATCAGCTTGCCATCGGCAGGAACGACGCCTTGTCGGCGGAGCGTTCGGCTTTAGCCAGCCAGGCCGAACAGGCCTTCACGCGCAATGCGGAGACGCTGCGCGCCATGGGCATGGTGGAGAACGCCGCGCGGGTCTGGGGACGGCACGTAGCGGCAGCGCTCACCTTGCATGACCGTTCCTCGAGCGCCAATGCGATTTTCAGCGGTGCCTCGCGGGCACTGCGCATGGTGCTGCAACTGGCGATCCTCGGCGCCGGCGCATGGCTGGTGCTCGAAGGGCAGATGACGGCAGGCATGATCTTCGCCTCCTCGCTGGTGTCGTCACGCGCGCTGCAGCCGCTCGACCAGTTGATCGGCGCCTGGCGGCAGATCGCCGACGCCCGGAGAGCGTGGAGCCGGCTTGAGACGGCGCTTGCGGCGCGTCCGGCCGAAGCGCGGAAGCTGATCCTGCCCGATCCGACCGGCGCGATCTCCTTGCAGGATGTTTTCTTCATGGCGCCGAATGCCCAGCCCGGCACCGAACCCATCCTCAAGCGGCTGAACTTCCAAATTGGCGCCGGCGAAGCGTTGGCCATCGTTGGCCCAAGCGGCGCCGGCAAATCGACGCTGGCGCGTTTGCTTGTGGGCGCTGCCCGGCCGACCGGCGGCGCGGTGAGGATCGACGGCGCCGACCTCAGGACCTGGGACGAAAGCCAACTCGGAAAGCATATCGGCTACCTCGCGCAGGAGGTGGAGCTGTTCCCAGGATCGATCGCGCAGAACGTCGCTCGCTTCGACCCCGATGCAGATGACGCCTCGATCATCGAGGCAGCCAAGCGGGCCGAGGCGCATGAACTGATCCTGGCGCAGCGGGACGGCTACCAGACATTGATAGGTCCGTCGGACAGAAGTTTGTCGGGCGGCGAGCGCCAGAGGATCGGGCTGGCGCGCGCCTTCTACGGCGCTCCCAGGATTCTCGTGTTGGATGAGCCCAACGCCCATCTCGACGGCGCGGGCGAAGCAGCGCTCGAAGCGGTGCTTGCCGCCGTGAAAGCGGCCGGCGTGACGACAGTCGTCATCACGCACCGCCCTTCGATTGCTGCCTCCTGTGACCGCGTGATGCTTTTGCGCGGCGGCGTGATCGAAGCCTTCGGCCCCAGCGGCGAGGTGTTGCGGCAGTCTGGGGCCAGCACGGGCGCCGGCAAGGGCATTCCCCGGCAGTATCCGGTGGTGACAGGGTCATTCGCCGCGACGCTTCGCACGCACAACACCCGCTTCGGATCATAGACCATGGCAGTCCAGAGCCTCGACCGGGAAGGCAGTCCGCGCACCGACATAAGGCGCGTGGCATCCGCCGGATACGCGGCGATAGCGCTGTTGGTGGGTTGCTTTGGCTATTGGTCTGTCAGCGCGCCCTTGTCGGGAGCGGTGATCACGCAAGGGACGATCTCGGCGACCGGCGGAAACATCCTGATCCAGCATCCCGAGGGCGGCATCATCCAGGAATTGCTGGTCCATGAAGGCGATCGCGTGCAACAGGCCCAGGATCTGATCGTGCTGGATCCAACGGCCGCGCGGGCACAGCTCAACCGATTGACGAGACAGTCGATCGCGCTCAGGGCGAGCGCGGCGCGGCTGGAGGCGGAACGCGACGGATTGGACCGGCTGGCGCCAATCCCCGAGGCGGCGCCGGCACCGTTCCAGCACGATTTCGAGACGCTGGTTCGAGAACAGCAGAAGGAATTCGACGCCAGGCTCGCCCGGTTTCGATCGGAACAATCGATCCTCGCCCAACGACTGGCCATGCATCGCCAGTCTGTCGTGGGATTGCAGTCCCAGAAACAGGCCATTCAGCAACAAGTCGAAATCGTGAAGAAGGAACTCGGCATCAAGACCAGCCTGCTGGACAAGGGCCTCACCAACCGTACCGAATACTCCCAGCTTTTGCGCAGCGAGGCCGATCTCGTCGGGCAGGCTGGGATGCTGGAAGCCAATATCGCAGCGGCCAACACCCAGATCGTCGAAGCCCAGGAGCAGACCGAGCGCCTGACCACGCAACGCGTGGAGGAAGCGCTGACGAAGCTGGAAGAGGTTCGTTCCAACCTGGCCGACTTCGAGGAACAGATCGGGGCGGCGGAGGCGGTGCTGCGGCGAATGACGATCAAGGCGCCGGCGGCGGGCATCGTCATCTCGTCGACCTACAATTCCAAGGGCAGCGTGATTGCCCCCGGCGAAAAGATAATGGAGATCCTGCCCACGGCACCGGGCCTGATCGTCGATGCAAGGCTGCGGCCAAAAGACATCGATCAGGTCCGTGTCGGCCAGCCGGCGAAACTGCGATTGTCCGCCTTGAACATGCGGCTTACTCCAGAGGTTGCAGCCACCGTGACACAAATTTCCGCCGACCGGCTCATCGACCAGGCTACGCATGAGCCCTATTTCCGCGCCAGGCTCAGGATTGCCGCCGAGTTGCCGTCCGGCGTGAAGCCCGAGCAGCTTTATCCCGGAACACCTGTCGAGGCGTTCATCAACACTGGCGACCGGACATTCTTCGAGTATCTGGCACGACCGATGCTCGATTCCTTCGCTCGCGCCTTCACGGAGCGGTAGACATTGGGGATCGAACGATCAGCGCACCGCTTCGCGTTGGCTACCGGGCAGGCGGGTGGCGATCAGCTTGTCGATGCGGCGGCCGTCGAGGTCGACCACCTCGAAGCGCCACCCTTGCGCGTCGACGCATTCGCCGGTCGCCGGCAGATGGTGCATGTGCGACAGCACATAGCCGGCGACGGTCTCGTAGTCGCGGTTTTCGGGCAGGTCGATGCCCAAAATCTCGGCCATCTCGTCGGCCTGCATATAGCCGGCGAGCAGCCATGAGCCGTCCTCGCGCTTGACGGCGTTTTCCTCGTCGCCGGCATCGAGGTCGGCCCGGAACACGCCGGTGATGGCTTCGAGAATGTCGGCCGGCGTGACGATGCCTTCGAAATGGCCGTATTCGTCATGCACCAGCGCCATCGGCACGTCGGATTCCTTGAGCTTGTGCAGCACGTCGAGAGCATCAGCCTGGTCGTAGACGATGGGGGCTGCGCGGACATGCTTGCGCGGGTCGAGTGTGCGGCCGGCAAGGATCGCGGCCAGCACGTCGCGCGTCTGGACGACGCCGACCATGACGTCGACGCCGCCGTCGCCGGCCGGCAGGCGCGAATGCTGGGTTTCCATCAAAAGCTTGCGGATCGTCGTGTCGTCGGACTGCAGATTGATCCAGTCGACCTCGGTACGCGGCGTCATCACCGCGCGCACGGCGCGGTCGCCAAGCCGCATGACGCCGGCGATCATGCGCCGCTCGTCGGATTCGATGGTGCCGTGATGCTCGGCCTCGGCGACCAGCATCTTGATCTCCTCGTCGGTGACCTTCTCCTCGCTTTCGCCGCGCTGGCCAAGCAGCCACAATATGGCGCGGCCGGAAATGTCGAGCAGGAACACCAGCGGCGCCGAGATGGTCGCCAGGATGGTCATGGCAGGAGCCGCGCGCGCGGCGACGCGCTCCGGGTCGCGCAGCGCGATCTGCTTGGGCACCAGTTCGCCGACGATCAGCGAGAAATAGGTGATGATGGCAACGACAATGCCGACGCCGAGCGGGTCGGCGACGCTTTCGCGCATGCCCATCGAGGCCAGGTACACCGACAGCCGGTCACCCAGCGTGGCGCCGGAGAAGGCACCGGAAAGCACGCCGACCAGCGTGATGCCGATCTGCACCGAGGACAGGAACTTGCCGGGATTCGAGCCAAGGTCGAGCGCACGGCCGGCGCCATTGACGCCACGGTCGATCATCGCCTTGAGGCGTGCCGGGCGCGATGAAACGATAGCGAGTTCGGACATCGCCAGAAGGCCGTTCACACAGATGAGGACGACCACGATAGCAATTTCAACGTATAGCATGAGGGCTCAATAGCATTGCGGCGGCGCCTTCGAAAATAGTGAAAGCGCGTCGCGCGTAAACGGATTAAGCGCGCCGCGCTTTCAGTCTTTAGTGTTGATGCATGTCATTGTCCCAAAACCGGGACCACTTTTGTGTGACATGCATTGGCCATTTTTAGAATATGACGCGTGTCTGTCAGGCGTTGTCCCATGCTGGCGCCGAAAAATGTTGGACGAGTGCGTCGACGACAACCCGCACCTTTGGCGTGAGCGCGCGCGTCACCGGCCAGACGGCGTGCACGACAATGTTTTCCACCAGACAGTCGGACAGGACCATTTCGAGGTCGCCCTGCCTGTGGCCATCGCAGGTCCTTCGAGCGGATGAACGAGGCGATCGAGGCGCTCGGGATCAAGCCGGTCATTGACAGGGTCTTTGGCTTTGATGAGGTGCCGCAGGCCTTGCAGCATCTGG
Source organism: Mesorhizobium sp. P2_E9 (assembly GCF_056403815.1). Classification (NCBI taxonomy): domain Bacteria; kingdom Pseudomonadati; phylum Pseudomonadota; class Alphaproteobacteria; order Hyphomicrobiales; family Phyllobacteriaceae; genus Mesorhizobium; species Mesorhizobium sp. P2_E9. The sequence continues at coordinate 27,023 of NZ_JBFUET010000013.1, read as the reverse complement.
AGAAGGGGCCGTTCGGCAAGATCGTGGTCACCACGACCTGACCTTCCAATCGGTCACCGCAGGTCCTTCAGCACGCCGATGATTGCCTTGCCGTCGGTGAAATAGGGGTCGCCGCCGCCATTGCGGCCGGTTTTGGTGGCGCCGATGCCTCCCATGTCGGTGGTCGATGCCAGCAGTCCGGCTGCGTTCAGGTCGCCGATCAGGAAGTCGCGTTCGGCGTCGATATCGGGACCGATGTGATGGGTGATCGCACCGGTGTCGTGGCTGAGGCCAACGCCGCGATCGAAGCTGGCGGCGCCGAGCCAGAGTGGGCGGCCATCGTCGCCGACCGTATCCGTCTGCCAGAAACGGGCGTGGTGGCGCCGGTCGGCACTGTCGCCGACCGGCATTTCGAAAGCGAGATCCTGGGCGCGGCCTTCGAACAGCAGACGGCTCATCGGCGCATCCGGATAGGGGCGGGAAAACAGGACACTTTCGCCGATGTCGATGGCGGTTCTCAAGGTGACGGCGTCAGCCGTGTCCCAACCGGCAATAGCGAAGGCATGGACCACCTCCCTCTCGGTACCGACAAGGCCGACATTGATCGGGTCGCCGGGAATGCCTTGCGGCGTGTGCGTCACCATTTCGAAGCGCTGGTCGCGAAAGCCGCGTTCCCAAAATGTCCAGAATTCCGGCGCGGCGAGATAGGCTAGCGCCAGCCAGGCGCCCAGCAGGGCCGCTACCCAGATCGCTATGCGTCGCCGAAGACTTCGCTGACTCATGACGGAGGCTCGAATCGTGCGGTATCTGTTGCCTGACGGCCCCTGGAAATCAATGGCCAGCGCTGCGCAGCCGGTCTATCGTCAGCCATCGTTTTTGCGCGGGGGCGGGAATGAAGGGGAAACCGGCAGGCCGCAGAGCAATGGCGTTGACCGCCGACCTTGTCGCCAGGGTCGAGCGCATCGAACCGGATCCCGGCCCCGAGCCTGGAGCAGCCGAGCATACCGACGCGGAGTTCGACGGCCTCGTCGAGCAACTTTTGTCGGAATACCGGCCTGAAGCGCTGTGGGTCTTTGCCTACGGCTCGCTGATCTGGAATCCCGAATTCGTTCCTGTCGAGCAGCGCCCGGCCACGGCGCCAGGGTGGCATCGTTCATTCTGCCTGAAGCTGACCCGCTGGCGCGGGACCCGCGAATTGCCGGCCCTGATGCTGGCCCTCGACCGCGGCGGCAGCTGCAACGGCATTGTTTACCGTCTGCCCGCGGAAGACCATTTCGGGCAACTCGGCCAGCTGATGCGCCGCGAGATCGATGCCAACCCGCCAACCAACGTGCCGCGCTGGATCACGGTTCAGACCAGGGACGGCCCGCTGCGTGCCCTGGCTTTCGTCGCCGCGCCAGACGGCAGGGCCTATGCCGGACGGTTGCCGCCGGAGCAGGTTGCGGACACGCTGGCGCGGGCCGCCGGACACTGGGGCTCGTCGGCGCAGTATCTGTTCCGGACCGTCAGCAAGCTGGAGGAAAGCGGTATCCGCGACAGGAACCTCTGGCGCATCCAGGATCTGGTGGCGCGACATATTATCGCTTCCACCGCTGGCGCTAGGCCCGCCTGATCATTTGCTAGCGGCAGGCGCGATAACCGTTCTTGCGGTTCTTGATGTCGAAGTGGAAATGGTTGCGGTGGTCGTAATTGTAACCGGGGCCGAGCACGGTGGTGAAATACTGGCAGCCGTCGGCGCGCACATTGTTGAGGAAGCCGCGCGTGCGGAAGGCGAACAGGCCGGGCTTGCGCACGTCGATGTCATCGCCATTGTTGAGCTCGATGCTCATGACGTCCAGCGCGTTGCCCTTGCCGTGCTCGGAAAGCACGCCTTCGCCCGCAATGTTGCGGCAGGAATAGCTTGAGCCCTGGTGGATGGTCTTGACGCCGGAGAAGTAGCGCCAGCGGGCGGAGGGAACGAGTTCGTTCTTCGTCCAGGCGGCGAACGTGGCGGCCATGTCGCAGGTCAGCGTCGCGGCGGGCTTCATCTGGATGCTGCCGATGGCCGTGACTTTTACGGGATAGTCGATGCCGCACTGGCCTTCATGGATCGGCGCCAGGTCGGTATAGGCGACATCGAGGCGCTTCAATTGCTGGCGGCAATCGGTTTCGCTGGCCGGTATCTGCTCGACCGGCGACATCGGCTCATCCATGCGCGGATAGGCGGCTTGCGTCATGTAGGGATTGGACGGGACAAGCCTCTGCATGCCGGTATATTGCGGCACCGCCGCCGTTTGCGCGCCGACGTCGACGGCCGGCTGCAACGACAGCACGCTGCCGGTGTTGCAGGCCGAAACCGCCGCGAGGGTGAGGCCGGCGGCCAACAGCATCACGGGTTTCGATTGGCGCGCGGTGGCGAAAAACACGGCGCGAAATTTGCCGGCCATTGGCGGAATCCTAGTTCGAACCTGATCCGTGATCAGGTTCGAACTTTTGCCTGACCATGATCTTTTCCGAAAACCGGTTCCCACTTTTCGGGATCATGGTTCGGATATCCGGCATTTTAACGATCAAGGGTAAAGGAAAGCTCAGCGTCCGCGTTCATGCCTGCGGCGGAAATGCGGCATGCGGATTTACAGTGTGCTCACTGGCAAAACGTGCCGCCATGTTTGCGCGGCTCGAGATCGAGATGGAAATGCAAGGCGTGGTCGGCGTCGGCACCCGGTCCAAGCACGGTCTTGAACGGACCGCAGGCGGCCTTGCGCACGGCGTTGAGGAATTTGGCGTCCTTCTCCGGAGGTGTCGGACCGATCTCGATCTTCTTTCCGTCGGAGAGTGTGAAGCTGCCGATGTCGAGCGCGTCGCCGAAGGCGTGCTCCGACAGTTTCCTGGTGCCGTGGCGCGGCCGGCAGACGAAAGCCGAGGCCTGGCTGATAGACTTCAACTCCGTGCCGAACTCCGCCTTGGCGGCTGGCTGGATGACATCGGCGGTGAAGCGGGCGGCCGCCTCGGCCATCGAGCAATTGAGCTCGGTGGCGGGACCGATGGCGACCGACTTGTTGAGCGTCTTAATGATGATCGGATAGGGGATCGAGCAGCCGATTTCGGGATTGCTTTCCGCCTTGTGCTCCTCGAATTCGACGCCGAGCGCCTTCAGCCGCTCGCGGCAAGCGACTTCCGCCGCAGGCATCTTGTCCGCAGGCCGGTCGGCTGAGCGCGGGTCGGGAAGCATCTTCTTGTCGCCGGCATCGGCTGGTTTTTCCGGCGGCTGCGGGGCAACGGCCGGCGGCTGGGCCTCAGGTTCCGCAGTGTCAGGCCTTTGCGTCGGGATCGGCACCTCGGCTGACGGCTCCGGCTCGCTTTCCGTATCGGCTGGCGGCTCCGGGGCCGACGGTTCGGGCCGCGCCTGCTTTTTCTGACGTGACTTTTCTTCATTGAACTGGTCGGACGTCGTGTCTGTCTTGGGTCCGTCGGTTTTGGGATCGTCGGTCTTGGGAACGTCGGTCTTCTGCTCTTCCGTCTTTGCAGCGGCTGCGGGACGTGGTTCAGGCACCGGAGCATCGGCAGGCGATGGCAGCGGTGGGGATGATGTTGGAGGCGGTGGCGTTGGCGACGATGGCGGGGGATTTTGCGTTTTCTGCGGAGCCGGTTTCGGCGTGGACTGCTGCTCCACTCGCGATTTCGCCTTATGACGGCCACGCGGCTTCAACGGCTGGTCGACCCGCGGTGTCAACGGCTGCTCCACCCTCGGTGTCAGTGGCCTGTGATGCCTATGACGATGTTTGGCGTCGGCCGGCGTCACCAGCAAAGCGGTGACGGCCGTGGCCAGTGCAATCCTGTATATTCGGGAAAAGACAGACGACCCCATCGCCGTCAACGGGGTGCGCGCCCGGAGGTTGCCTTCAGCCCATCACGAACGGTAACCACGTCGTTACGCGCCGATCGCTTCGAGGCCTTCCTCCAGCCAATCGGCAAGCAGCGGCAGACCAAGCAGATATTTCGCCGTGCGCTTGTTGGCGCGTTCGCGCGCCGCCGCCACGGCATCGGACCATTCCGAGGCGTCGTAGTCGCCACGCCCGACCCAGGCGAGTGCGATCAGCTCGGCCGCCTCATCGACATTGAGATCGTTGATCAGCTCGCGCAGTTCCTCTTCGGTCAGATTTTCCGAGCTTTCCTCGGCAAGGCCGTCATGATGATGATTGTCATGCGTGTCACCGTCGAATTCGATCTCGTGTTCGGCGCCGCCGGCATAGTCCTCGTTGACGGCGGCACTCAGCGCCTTGGCCTTGAGAATGAACAGGCGCACGGTGTCCGGGCCGATCGTAAGGTCCCAGTCCTTTTCAAGCCGCCGCTGCACGGGCCGTCTCCGTCAGTCGTTTGCCGGATGATAGCGGATTTGCGGCATTCGTCACCTGATGTTCTCCACCCTGCTTTTTCCGGCCCTGCTTTTTTCCGGCCCTGCTTTTTTCCGGGATGAAACGCGGGCCGCTTGGCGTTAGTGTTGCATTCTCACCCCTCAAGGAGGCTTCGATGCATAAAAGAATGCTGATCCAGGCGGCGACTGCCCTTGTCGCGCTGCAGTTCTTCGCCGTCCCGGTGTTCGCGGCGGGCAGTAGCGGTGGCAGCGACGCGACCGTCACCCAGTGCAAGAAGGGCGAGGTCTGGGACAAGAAGAAGAAAAAGTGCGTCGCCCCTCAGGAAGGCATGCTGGATGACGACAGCATCTATGATGCAGGCCATGCGCTGGCGATGGCCGGGCGCTATGATGAGGCGATCTCGGTGCTCACCCTTGCCGCCAACAAGCAGGATCCGCGCATCCTCAACTATCTTGGCTATTCGCACCGCCATTCAGGACGTGTCACCGTCGGCCTCGGCTATTACGAGGAAGCGTTGCGCATCGACCCGAACTACACGCTGGTGCGCGAATATCTCGGCGAGGCGCACCTGCAGATCGGCGATCTGGCCGGCGCCCAGCAGCAGCTGATGGAGATCGAGAAGCGCACCGGCAAGGGATCGCGCGAATACGGCATGCTGTCCGAGCAGATCGACCATTTCATGCGGAGCTGATCAGGCCCAAGGGCTTTCCAAAGCGGCCGCGAGCGATCGCGGCCGCTTTTTGCTGCCCCTGTCTCGTTGAAAGCGGGGATGATTTTTGCAAAACCGATTTTTGGACGTGAAAAACCCGGAAAGATTGCTATATCTTGGGAAATTGCGGTGACACGGTTCCGTTAGCCCGAGGCTGCCGGACCGTTTTCTTTTTGTACCCATCGACAAGGCTTTCCTCGAAACGCGGGGGTGGCGGCAGGAAAGGTCAGGCATCATGAACAAGGTCCCGATGACAGGCGAGGGGTTCGCGTCATTGAAGGAAGAGCTGCGTTGGCGCCAGCAAGAAGAGCGGCCGCGCATCATCGAGGCGATCTCCGAGGCGCGCTCGCATGGCGACCTGTCCGAAAATGCCGAATATCATGCCGCCAAGGAGGCGCAGAGCCTCAATGAGGGCCGCGTCAACGAGCTCGAAGACTATATCGCGCGCGCTGAAGTGATCGATGTCACCAAGCTCAGCGGCGAAAAGGTCAAGTTCGGCGCCACCGTGGTGCTGGTCGACGAGGATACCGAGGAAAAGAAGACCTACCAGATCGTCGGCGACCAGGAAGCGGACGTGAAGTCCGGCCGCATCTCGATCTCCTCGCCGATCGCGCGGGCGCTGATCGGCAAGGAAGTCGGCGACGCCATCGAAGTCAATGCGCCCGGCGGTGCCAGGGGTTATGAGATCGTCCAGGTGCAGTTCATCTAGGGAATAGGGGCGCGCCTTCGCGCGGGTTTGCGCGTTTTCAAACCGGCGCTTGCGCCGCCCCTCATCTGGCTGCCGCCATCTTCTCCCCGTGAACGGGGAGAAGGACGCCCTCATCGATGGTTTCGCCAATTTTCAACGTTGCAAGAAGGGCGCCAGCGGTGCGGGCCAGCTTCTTTCGCCCCGTTTACGGGGCGAAATGCCCGGCAGGGCAATGAGGGGCGGCGCTGACCTTTCCAATTGAATTGATTGAGAAAATCAATTCTTGGCAGCGTTGGCCCGACCAAGTGTCTGGCGCTCCAGCAGCCTATTTGCCTCAGCCACCACCTCCACCGGCGCCAAAGGCCCCCCAGGGGCGGCCAGCAGTGTCGATGCATAGGGCCCGCGGGGGCCGGTCAAACCCGGTTCCGTCGCCAAAAACACCGCGACCGTCGGCAGGCCGAAGGCGCTGGCCAGGTGGGTCAGGCCGGTGTCGGCGCCGATGACCAGGGTCGAGCGGCCGAGGATGGCGGCGATGTCGGCCAGCGGCGACTTTGGCACCACGACGGTGGATGGCACGGCGTTGGCGATTGCCTCCGCCACAGCTTTCTCGCGCTCATTCGACCAGGTGGTGACCGGCGCCATGCCGCGCTCGACCAGCAGGCGGGCGGTTCCGATCCAGTCTTCAACAGGCCATTTCTTGTCCTCGCGGCTGGTGCCGTGCAACAGGAAGACGGTTTTTCCGGTAATGCCGGCGAGACCGCCGGGTGGTGGCACAATGCCTGAGACGAGCGTTGACAGATCGGGCTGGTAGCCAAGCGCCAGTCCGAACAGCCGCCGTGTCCGCTCGATGGCGTGCAGGTCGCGCGGCACGCCGTAGGTGACGTCATAAAACAGCGTCGCCGAGGGCTCGCGCGCGCTCGACCGGTCGAAGCCGGCAATCGGCGCGCCCGCCTGCCGCGCCACCAGCGCCGATTTCAACAGGCCCTGGGCATCGATGACAAGGTCGTAACGGCATTCGCGCAAGGTGCGGCGCAGCGCGGCCGCCTCGCGCCAGGTGCCGCCCTTGAACAGCGCCTTGCGCCAGCGCCGGATGGCGACCGTATGAATCCTAGCGATCGCCGGGTGCAGTGCGACAATGCCGGAAAATGCCTCTTCGACGCACCAGTCGAAGGTCACGTCCGGCCTGACAAGGCTGGCATCCTCGACGGCCGGAAAGGTGTGGATGACATCGCCCATCGACGATGTCTTGACGATGAGGACCTTCATGCCGCGGCCGGAAGTTCCAGCAGCCGGTCAGCCGCCGCGGCGACCTGCCCGACTTGCAATGTCCTCAGGCAGTTGAGATGGCCGAGCGGGCAGACCTTCTGGTGGCAAGGCGAGCAGGACAGGCCGAGCCAGACCAGTTCGCGCTGTTCCGCCAGCGGCGGCGTGTTCTCAGGCGAGGTCGAGCCATAGACGGCGACGATCGGCGTCCCGACGCCTGCCGCGACATGCATCAGCCCGCTGTCGTTGGAGACCGCCAGCCGCGCCGCCGCGATCAGGTCGATGGCGTCCTCCAGTCGCGTCTGGCCGGCAAGGTCGATGACGCCGGGGGCAAGGGCTGCGATCTCCGCCGTCACGTCGCGGTCGTTCTTCGAACCGAACAGGGCGACCTTCAGGCCTTTATCCATGAAGTCGCGGGCAAGGCCGGCATAGCTTTCGCTCGGCCAGCGCTTGGCCGGGCCGAATTCGGCACCAGGCATGAGAGCCACGAATTTCTGCGGTGCCAGCCCGAAACGGTCGAGCAAAGCGGCCTGGTTGCCGGCATCCACGGTCAGATGGGGCGCGCGAAAACTGCCGCCCTTGGCGAGGCTGAAATAGGCCTGCGCGGTGCGCCGTTTCACGGCGTCGGGCAGCGGTACGATGTCGGTCAAAAGGCCATAGCGCATTTCGCGCAAATGGCCGAAACGGCGCGGGATGCGGGCAAAGAAGGGGATCAGCGCCGATTTCCAGCTGCCCGGCAGGACATAGGCCATGTCGTAGCGGCCGCGCAGCAGGCGGCCGAAGCGGCGGCGATGGGTGAATTCGAGCGCGCCGGGTTTTAGCGGAAAGTCGATCTGCTGGCGGATCTCGGGCATGCGCTTGACCAGCGGTGCGGCCCAGGCCGGCGCCAGCACGTCGATCGCGGCGTTGGGATGCAGCTCCTTCAGCGCCGAGAACAGGCACTGCGCCATCACCATGTCGCCCACCCAGCGTGGGCCGATCACGAGGATCGTTGGGCTTTCAGCCATTCGACATAGTCTCTGACACCGGTTTCGACGCTCCGGAATTGGCCATTGTAACCGGCCGCGCGCAAACGCGACATATCAGCTTGTGTAAAGCTCTGGTAGCTGCCCTTGAGGTGATCGGGGAAGGGGATGAACTCGATCTCGCCCTTGCCCAGCGTATCGATGACCGTTTCGGCGATGGCGCGGAACGGCTGGGCGCGGCCGGTGCCGCAGTTGAAGATGCCGCTCGAGCCGCGCTTCCACAGCCACAGATTGACGTCGGCGACATCGCCGACATGGATGAAGTCGCGGCTCTGCTCGCCGGGGCCGAAACCATCATAGGCGCCGAACAGTTTCGGGTTTTCGCCGCGTTCGACCTGGTTGAACAAATGAAAGGCGACCGAGGCCATGGCGCCCTTATGCGCCTCGCGCGGGCCGTAGACGTTGAAATAACGCAGGCCCGCGACCTGCGAATGGTCGGTGTCGAACACCGTGCGCCTGATGTAGTCGTCGAACAGCTTTTTCGAATAGGCGTAGACGTTGAGCGGTCGCTCGAGCGCCGGCTCTTCGCGGAACTCCGACCCACCACCATAGACGGAGGCCGAGGAGGCGTAGAGGAAGGGCAGGCGGAGCGCCTGGCAGGCATGCAGCAGCCGCTTCGAATAAGCAAAATTCACCTCCATCATGAACTTGCCGTTCCACTCGGTGGTGGTAGAGCAGGCGCCCTGGTGGAAAACGGCTTCGATGCGGCCAAGCGACCCGGCTTCGATTCGCGGCAGGAAATCGTCCTTGTCGAGATAGTCGGCAATGCTGAGATCGGCGAGATTGGCGATCTTGTGGCCGTCGGTCAGGTCGTCGACGACGAGGATGTCGTCATGCCCTTCGGCATTGAGCGCGGCGACGATGTTGGAGCCGATCATGCCGGCGCCGCCCGTGACGATGATCATGAAGGCCTCTGGTTGCTTGCGATTCCGGTCCTTATAAGGGAGGCCAGCCGGGCTGTCGACAAAGCAGGTGGTCCCGCTATCTCGCTATGTTCCTGCTTGTCTGTTTTGTCCATTTTGTCTATTATGGACAAAACAGAGTGTCCCATGAAACATTATCCATCGACCGATCTGAAACAGAATCTCGGAGACGTCCTTGCGGCCGCCAGCCAGCAGCCAGTCTCCATCACCCGTCACAACAAGCCGAGATACGTCCTGATGAGCATCGAGGCTTACGAGGCTCGATTTGCCAACGACAGTCGCCGCGCCTACGCGGCCAAGGACGCCCCGTCCGAACATGTCGAGATGCTCGAGGAATACTCAGCGGAATTGGACCGTGATTAAACCGGTCGCCGCGGACGTCTGGCGATATCCATATCTGTGGCACCGCCAACATGGAGACGGCGAGACCGAAGGTCGCAAGACACGACCTGTCGCCTTCGTGGCTGTCCTTCCCGGGAAAGCCGGCGGCACTAATCTCCTTATCCTTGCAATCACTTCAACGCAGCCCGGCCGCGATCGCATCGCTATTAGCGTTCCGGAAATTGAACGCCGCCGTGCCGGCCTTGACCCTATCCCCCTTTGGGTCATAGTCGACGAATACAACCACGATATCCTGGAATCTTCAGCCTACTTCGAACCGGTGCGCGCATCGGCGCATTCAGTCCGTCATTCCACAAAAAAAGTCATATCCGCCTTCATCGCGGTTGTCCGCGCAGCCCAATCTAAAGCTATCCCACGGGCTGACTGAACGGCCTGCAGGGCAGGATCACAAGGGACAAAAAATGCCGTCGACCGAACTGCTCATCGCGTTTTTCGCCACCACGGCGATCTTTGCCTATATCCCCGGTCCGGCCATGCTCTATGCCGCGGCGCAGACGATGGCGCGTGGGCGCTGGTCGGGGCTGACGGCGGCACTTGGTATCCATCTCGGCGGTTATGTGCATGTCTTTGCCGCCGCCGCCGGCCTGTCGGTGCTGTTCCATGCCGTGCCGCCGCTCTACATGGCGGTCAAGCTGGTCGGCGCGCTCTATCTGATCTGGCTCGGCGTCGCGCTGTTCCGCAAGCGCGGGGAGGGCGACGTGGCACTGCCCGCGATCGAGCGGAAATCGGCGCGTCGTGCGTTTTTCGAGAGCATCACCGTCGAGGTGCTCAATCCGAAGACGGCGATCTTCTTCATGGCGTTCCTGCCGCAGTTCATCGACGCTTCGGCGGCGCTTCCGGTCTGGCTGCAATTCGTGGTGCTGGGAACCATCGTCAATTTGATGTTCTCCTCGGCCGACATCGTCTGCGTCTTCCTCGCCGGTCTGGTGATCGGCCGGCTGCGGCGTTCGAGCCGGGCACAGCGGCTGATGCAACGGGCCGGCGGTGCGGTGCTGGTCGGGCTTGGGGTCCACGTTGCCCTGCAGAAGAGCTGACGCTTCGGACAGTCGCGGGTCATGTCCTGACGTTGCGCTGCGTGGATTTGCGGTATATCGGCAGGCATGAGCGATCCGGCCCGTAAATTGACAATTTTCAGCACGATTGAGATTTGCCTTACCCTCGCGTTGCCAGTGACATGATCAAGCACAATCCGCCTTCTCCCGAACCCCTGCACCGTGCCATTGCGCGCTTTGGCGGCGTCGCCGTGCTGGTGGTCGGCGACCTCATCCTCGACCGCTTCGTCAATGGTGTCATCGAGCGGATTTCGCCGGAGGCGCCGATCCCGGTGCTGCATGGGCGCGGCGAAAGCTCGGCGATGGGCGGCGCCGGCAATGTCGTGGCCAACATCGTCTCGCTTGGCGCGCGTGCCATTCCGGTGTCGGTGATCGGCACCGACACGGCCGGCGACAGCCTGGTGCGGATGCTCGGCGAGCTTGGCGCTGATACGGCAGGGCTTGCGCAGCAGCGTGGCCGCATGACCTCGTCGAAGAGCCGCTTCAGCGCGCTCAACCAGCAGGTGCTGCGTTTCGACGAGGAAGAGATCAAGCCGCTCGACGAGGCGGAGCGGGCGGGTTTGATCCGCCATTTCCGCGCGGCACTCGCCGGAGCCGACATCGTCATCCTGTCCGACTACGGCAAGGGCATCCTGCTCGACGGCGTCGCGGCCGAACTGATCGCCATCTGCCGCGAGGCGGGAAAGCCGGTGCTGGTCGATCCCAAGGGCCGCGACTATGCGCGCTATGCCGGCGCGACCGCGATCACCCCCAACCGCAAGGAACTCGGCGAGGCCGTCGGCCATGCGGTGTTCGCCGATGACGAGATCGTCGCGGCCGCACGCGAACTGATTGCGGCGCATGGCTTCGATTTCGTCGTCGCCACCCGCAGCGAAAAGGGCATGAGCGTCGTCGGCCCAGATGAAGCGCGCCACATCGCCACCCAGGCGCGCGAAGTGTTCGATGTCTCGGGCGCAGGCGACACGGTGATCGCGACGTTTGCGCTGTCGCTGGCGTCAGGTGCTGATCCGGTCGCTGCGGCCTCGATCGCCAATGCCGCCGGCGGCGTCGTGGTCGGCAAGCGTGGCACAGCGCGGCTGACTGTGGAAGAGCTTACCGGCGCGTTGTTCCGCTCGCACGGACCGACCGCCCACAAGGACGCCATCCTCGATGCCGCATCGGCCGCGCGCATGGTGGCGGCCTGGAAGGACGAGGGCCTCAGCGTCGGCTTCACCAATGGCTGTTTCGACATATTGCATGCCGGCCATGTCAGCCTGTTGCACGCGGCGCGCAGCCAGTGCGACCGGCTGGTGCTCGGCCTCAACAGCGATGCCTCGGTGCGGCGGCTGAAAGGGCCGGGCCGCCCGGTCAATGACCAGCATGACCGCGCCTGCGTGCTCGCGGCCCTGGCTTCGGTCGATGCCGTCGTTGTCTTCGAGGAAGATACGCCGCTGGCGCTGATAGAGGCGCTTCTGCCTGACATCCTGGTCAAGGGCGCCGATTATACGATCGACACGGTGGTCGGCGCCGATGTCGTGCAGAAGGCCGGCGGGCGCGTCGTGCTGGTCGATCTCGTTGCCGGCAAGAGCACCACCGGCACCATCGGCAAATTGCGCGCCGGCTCCACAAACTGAGGGTTTGATGTCTGAACTGAACGACTATCTGGTCCGCTCGGCGGCCGCGATCACGGCGATGGTCGAGCGTGACCTGACCGGCGAGATGGAGCGGGCGACGAGCGCCGTGGTGACGGCGCTTTCATCCGGGAAAGCCTTCCTGATCGCCGGCAATGGCGGCTCGGCCAGCGATGCCATCCACATCGCCGGCGAACTGGTCGGCCGCTTCCTCAAGGAGCGCAAGGCCTACAATGTCATCGCGCTGCCGGCCAATGCCGCTGTGCTGACCGCCTGGGGCAATGATTACGGCTTCGACACGGTGTTCTCGCGCCAGGTCGAGGCGCATGGATCGGCCGGCGGCGTGCTGCTGGCGATCTCGACCAGCGGCAATTCGCCGAGCATTCTCGCCGCCGCCGAACAGGCGCGGATGATGGACATGACGGTGATCGGGCTGACCGGCGACACCGGCGGCAAGCTGAAGCCGCTGTGCGATATCCTGCTCAACGTGCCCTCGACCTCGACGCCGATCATCCAGCAGGGGCATCTTTGCCTCTATCATCATCTCTGCGAAGTGGTCGAAGCGCGCCTCAGCAATGGCTGACAAGGTGGTGACGCCGCTGACCGAGCCAGGTGTGTGGATCGAGCGGATCGGCGACCGGGTTTTCCCGCAGCACCTGGCGGCGCTTTTCCTCGACCGCGACGGCACCATCAACGTCGATACCGACTATCCCAGCGACCCGGCCGAGATCGTGCTGCGCGACAATATCGTACCGGCGATCGCGGCGGCAAACAGGGCTGGGATTCCGGTCGTCGTGGTCACCAACCAGTCCGGCATCGCGCGCGGCTATTTCGACTGGAGCGTGTTTGCGGCGGTGAATGGCCGCGTGTTGGAGCTGTTGGACGATCAGGGCGTGTTCGTCGACATGGTGCTTGCCTGCGCCTACCACGAAGCGGGTGTCGGGCCGCTCGCCATAGCGGACCATCCGATGCGCAAGCCCAATCCAGGCATGCTGGTAGAGGCGGGCAAACGCCTCGCTCTCGATCTCCAGCACTCCCTGATCGTCGGCGACAAGCTGGCCGACATGCAGGCGGGACGGCGCGCCGGCCTGGCAGAGGGCTGGCTGGTCGACGGCGAGGCGGCGATTCAACCCGGCTTCGCCATCAGATCCCTTCGGGACAGCAGCGACCTCGGTTATCTGCTTGCAGCCGTTGAAACGCTCGGCCGGGACAACAGGTCCTGATCCAGGCCTGACGGCTCACATGGGATCGTTGCGTTCCGAGGCTTCGTAGAGCTTGGCCTCGGTGGCGAAGGAATAGATCATCACCGACATCGAGTAGACGAAGCCATGCCGGCCGCACAGGAAGTAGCGCTTGGCCAGGTAGAATTTCAGGAAGTTGCCGAATGGCGACAGCACCAGCCGCACCAGGCCCGGTTTCTTGCCCTTCTCGACCAGCGTGACGGCCTTGAGGCCGGAATAGGCGTTGGCGCGGGCAAGATCCTCCTCGACCGATATTTCACGGCGATGCAGCAGGACACCCTTTTCGATCGTGCCGGTCTCGCCCGGCACGTGGAAGGCTTCGTGCACCCGCGCGGTGAGATCCATGGTGGCGCCCTGCCTGCGGAAAAGCCGCATCAGCCTGTTGTGCAGCACCCAGCGGTGCGCATAGCCATAGCCCTTCAGCCAATCACGGCGGCGGATGTACCATCCGCTGATCTTGTCGTCGGCGGCCTGTGTGATGGCGATGATCGACTGGCGCAGCTGGTCGTCGACGCGCTCGTCCGGGTCGATCGAAAGGCACCAGGGCTGGGTGGCATGGTCGAGCGAGAATTGCCGCTGACGCGGAAACCCCTGCCAGTCATTGTGCATGAGGGTTATCGGGTAGCCCTTGGCGATATAGGCTTGCACGCATTCGATGGTGCCGTCCGTCGAGCCGGAATCGACGACGATGATCTCGGCGCAAAAGTCGATGCTTTCCAGGCACGGGCCGATCATATCGGTCTCGTTCACGCAGATGATAAGCGCCGAGACCGGGCTTGCAAATCGAGTCATGGTCCCCTTCCCATGGCGGGCCGCCCCCGGAACAAACGCTGCTTGCGCCAGTTTTCAAGCAATTCCCGATGGAAAACCGTTACACACTTTTTCAGGAATTGCTTAAGAAACCAAGCAGGCGACGAAGTCCGGCAGAGCCGTCCAGCCTTGTACATCAGCGTCTGTCGAATACCAACGCGGCGCCGGTGTGGCGAAGGTCAGGAATTCGTCGGCCTTCAGGGTCGCTCGAAGGAAACCAGGCCCTCATCCTTGACCCGGCGGATGGTGAGCGCGGTGCGCACCGTGTCGACATTCGGCGTCGAGGTCAGTTCCTCGATGACGAAGGTCTGGAAGGCGCCGAGGTCGCTTGCCACGCAGTGCAGCAGGAAATCGGATTCGCCCGAAACCATCCAGGCATCGCGCACGATCGGCCAGCCGCGCGTGCGCTCGGCGAAGGTGCGCAGCTCGGCATCGGCCTGATGATGCAGCCCGACCAGGCAGAAGGCGACGACGTCGAGGCCGAGCGCCGGCGCGTTGAGCAGGGCGCGGTAGCCGCGGATGATGCCGGCTTCCTCCAGCCGCTTGACCCGGCGCAGGCAGGGCGGCGCCGAAATGCCGACGCGGTTCGACAGCTCGACATTGGTCATGCGCCCGTCCGCCTGCAACTCGCGCAGGATCTTCCAGTCGATGGCGTCGAGGTCGGCTTTCAGGGGCATGGCGGTCTCAGCTCGGCGCAAGAATCTTTCGCGATTTTGTAATTAAACGACTTTTGTGTTGGCGCCAGCCCTCTTCAACGCGATTTTTGAACGGTAACGAAAGCGGCGATCGTGCGAATAACCGCTTGGGCCGAAGCTTTCCGGGGACGACGGCCCGTTCGTCTTGCTGGCGTGGTTGCCAACCCTTACATTAAGCGCGAATTCCACGTCTTTCTCCAAGGCACCCCGTTGTCTGCCCCGCAGAGGCTCTAAATGATCACCAAGCACGCGCCTGTTCTTATCATCGGTTCCGGCCCGGCCGGCTATACGGCGGCGGTCTATGCCGCACGCGCCATGCTGAAGCCGATGCTGGTTGCCGGCCTGCAGCAGGGCGGCCAGCTGATGATCACCACCGATGTCGAAAACTATCCCGGCTTCGCCGACCCGATCCAGGGACCGTGGCTGATGGAGCAGATGCTCAAGCAGGCCGAGCATGTCGGCACCGACATCATCAACGACATCATCACCGAGGTCGACCTCAACGTGCGGCCGTTCCGCGCCAAGGGCGATTCCGGCACCACCTACACCGCCGACGCGCTGATCATCGCCACCGGCGCGCAGGCCAAGTGGCTGGGCATTCCGACCGAGCAGGATTTCATGGGCTTCGGTGTCTCTGCCTGCGCCACCTGCGACGGTTTCTTCTATCGTGGCAAGGATGTCGCCGTGGTTGGCGGCGGCAATTCGGCGGTGGAGGAAGCGCTCTACCTTTCGAACCTTGCCAAGAGCGTGACGGTCATCCACCGGCGCAGCGATTTCCGCGCCGAGCGCATCCTGCGCGAGCGGCTCTTGAAGAAGGACAATGTGCGCGTCATCTGGGACACGATCGTCGACGAGATCACCGGCCGCCCCGGCAAGGCGCCGCTGCCGCCGTCGGTCGAAGGGCTGAAGCTCAGGCACGCGGTGACCGGCGCCGAAACGCACCTCAAGGTCGACGGCGTGTTCGTGGCGATCGGCCACGCGCCGGCGGTCGAGCTATTCGCCGGCAAGCTGAAGCAGAAGCCGAATGGCTACCTCTGGACGGCGCCGGATTCGACCCGCACCGACGTGCCCGGCGTGTTCGCGGCCGGCGACGTGACCGACGATATCTATCGCCAGGCGGTGACGGCGGCGGGGCTCGGCTGCATGGCCGCCCTGGAAGCGGAAAAGTATCTGGCCGGCATCGAAGTGCATCGCGAAGCAGCGGAATAGGGGTCGCTGTAAAACTGTTAAAAAAACGGCTTAGAAACGCCGTGTAAAAGCCTGATTTTTCATTCAGACGCCAAACAGAACGAGGGGAACCATGGCGTTGGACTGGGACAAGCTACGCGTGTTTCACGCTGCGGCGGAAGCGGGATCGTTTACGCATGCGGCCGAGACATTGCATCTGTCGCAATCGGCGATATCGCGGCAGGTCAGCGCGCTCGAGCACGATGTCGGCGTGCCGCTGTTCAACCGCCATGCGCGCGGCCTGGTGCTGACCGAACAGGGCGAGATGCTGTTCCGCACGGCGCATGACGTGCTGATGAAGCTCGAGACCATCAAGTCGCGCCTGACCGAGACCAAGGACCGGCCTTCCGGCGTGCTTCGCGTGACGACGACCGTCGGCCTCGGCGCCGGCTGGCTGACCGAGCGGGTGCAGGAGTTCATCGAGCTCTATCCCGAAATCAGCCTGCAACTGATCCTCGCCAATGAGGAACTCGACCTCACCATGCGCCAGGCTGATTGCGCTATTCGGCTGCGCCAGCCGCAGCAGCCGGACCTGATCCAGCGCCGCCTGTTCACCGTGCATTTCCACCTCTACGCGGCACCCGCCTATGTCGCCAAGCACGGCAAGCCGGCCTCAGTCTCGGAGCTGAGGAACCATCGCATCGTCACCTTCGGCCTGCCGGTGCCGTCGCATCTGTCGGAGTTGAACTGGCTGGAGACGGTCGGCGATTTCGAAGGCGGCCAGCGCGTGCCGTCGCTGCAGATCAACGACATATTGTCGATCAAGCGCGCCGTGCAGGGCGGCGCCGGCATCGCCATGCTGCCCGACTATGTGATCTCGAAGGATTCTGGCCTGGTGCAGCTTTTGCCGGAAACCGAGGTGCCGTCCTTCGATACCTATTTCGCCTATCCCGACGCGATGAAGAACCAGGCCAAGCTGCACGTGTTCCGCGACTTCATCATCGCCAAGGCCAGAAGCTGGTCATTTTAAGCCCAAGCGAATGATCGGCAGCGCTGGTAGGGGATCTATTCGCCCCGCCAAGGCGACAGGCGCGGCAGCCAGCCGGGGACGTTGCGGCGATAGGTTTCATAGTCGGCGCCGTAGCGGCGGGCGAGCGTCGGCTCTTCGTAGAGCCTGACGAAAGAGCCCATGACAACAGCGCCGATAACGGCATAGGCGACAAGCGTCCAGCTCGAGAACAGCAGCGCCTGGCCGATGATGATCGACAGCACGGCGACATACATGGGATTGCGGACGTGGCGGTAGATGCCGCCGATCACCAGCTTCTCGGTCGGCGCGACGGGGGCCGGCGTGCCCAACCCCTCGAGCGCGAAGCGGGCGAAAGCATGCAGCAGCACGGCGGCCGCAGCGACGATGAGGGCGCCGCCGGCAAGGACGAAGCCCGGCACGGTGGACCACGGCAAGCCCCAGTGATCGCTGAGCAGCCAGGGGATCATCCCGGCAACCACGCCCGGTGCTGCAATCAGGAAAATAGCGCTGCCGGCAATCGCCGAAAACGTCCGCATTGGCTGCTTCCCCTTCATTGCCTCAGAAATGAACGCCTGCTGCCTGCTTCCGCATCATTGCCCGGTTTGGCATTTCGAAGCGAAAAACCGATCGAAATCGCGATTCTGTAGTGACAATAACCCAGCCGCGTGCCCGATTTCGGCGATTTTTGCTGGTCCTATTGGCTTCCGGAATGGGTTAGACCACAGCCTGCATCTTTTTGCATGCGTGTGTTGCAAAATAGATGCTTGTTTCTTGGGCATGAAGAGCAGATATATAGATCATCTCCTGGGCGCGTTCTCCTCCCATTAGCGCCCTCGAGTGTTCCCCTCTGGAGGTTAGCCTTAACAGGCACTTCCAATCAAACTCAGCCGGATCTTCGTTGATCCGGCTTTTTTGTTGCCCGGACCCTGCCTGGGCGGCTGAGAATTTCACCAGAATTGCCGCGTAACAGTGTCATGTAACCTCTGGTAACATGACAACGATGCCTTCCGCTGCTATGTAGAGCATAGGACGCGGTGTGGTGCGGACGGGAGATGGGGGCATCACTCGTACGGCCCGGGCTCAGGCGGCTACCGCGTCCGAACCTTTTTTCCACCGAAGCGCGGCTTCTGCATATGCGGCGGACCTGCCGTTTCCCCTCCCAAGAAAACGGTCCGCAAACAAAACGACGTCCGGCTCCCCGGGCGTCGTTTTTCGTTTTGCCCCCTCGAACTTCGAGGGGGCGTTATATCGGGATCAAGATTACGCGGCCTTGCCGTTGGCGTTCATGGCTTCGTCGGCGAGACGGCCGGTAAGTTCGGCCATATGGTCGAAAGCGGCGCGATAGCTGGCGACACCCGCGGTCGCCGAGCGCAGTTCGATGATGAGGTCGCCGATCTCGGCCTGTGGCATGGTCGCCTCGACGACATCCCAGCCCGGCCAGTCGGGCCGCGCATCATAGCCGAGGATCTGGCCGCGCCGTTGCGGGATCAGCGCGATGATCTTCGAGGTCGCGTCGGATGGCGTGACGATCTCGACCTTCATCACCGGCTCCAGCAGCACCGGCGAGCAGGCGGCCATGCCTTCCTTCATCGCCAGCTTCGCCGCCATCTGGAAGGCCATGTCGGAGGAATCGACCGCATGGTAGGAGCCATCCGACAGGTTGACGGCGACGTCGACGACCGGGAAGCCGAGCGGGCCCGTCTTCAGGTAATCGCGCACGCCGGTCTCGACCGACTGGATGTAGGTCTTCGGCACGACACCGCCGGTGATGGTGTCGGTGAACTGGAAGCCGGAGCCGCGCGGCAGCGGCTTGATCTCGATCACCACATCGCCGAACTGGCCATGGCCGCCCGACTGTTTCTTGTGGCGGCCGCGCTGCTGCACCGGTTTGCGGATCGTCTCGCGGTAGGGCACGGCCGGAGCGTGGCCTTCGACCGGAATCTGGTTCTTGCCCTCCAGCCGCTCGCGCACGACGCGCAGATGCATCTCACCATGGCCTGACAGCACCGTCTCGGCAGAGTCCTGATTGTGGCGCAAGCTGAGCGAGGGATCCTCCTCGGCCAGCCGTTGGATGGCGGCCGACATCTTGACCTCGTCCTTGCGCTCCTTTGGCCTGAGCGCGAAGGCGAAGACCGGCTGCGGCGGCTCGAAGGCGAACAGCTGTTTGATGCCGCTCTTGGCCGAGGTCAGCGTCTGGCCGGTCTTGACCTCGTCCAGCTTGCCCAGCGCCACGGTGTCACCGGCCTTGGCGATGGCGAGCTTGAACTGGTCCTTGCCGAGCATCTTGTAGATGCCGGAAACCTTCGCCGTGTCGCCGCCAGGCAGCCATAGTTCCGAGCCGTCGGCGACCTGGCCGGACAGGATGCGCGACACCGACAGCTTGCCGCCATGCGGTGTGTGGATGGTCTTCATCACCTGGACCACGGTAGCCGCGCCGTCGGCTGCGCCGAGCCGTTTCCGGGTCGCCTCGATGTCAGGCGCGTCATGGCGGATCGCCTTCAGGAGGCGCAGCACGCCATTGCCCTTCTCGGCGGTGCCGATCAGCACCGGCGTCACCGCGCCGTCGCGCAGATCGGCGGCGAGGTCGTCGAAGATCGCATCCTTCGGCGGCTCGATCTCATCGAGCAGCTGTTCCATCAACTGGTCGTCATGGTCGGCCAGGGTCTCCAGCATGGAGAAGCGTGCTTCCAGTTCGCGCGCCTTGTCGTCACCCGGTATCTGAGCCACCTCGCTTTCGGCATATTCGCGGTAGATGTAGGCGCGCTCCAGCGCCAGATCGATCGAGCCGATGACGACGCCATCCTTCCGCAGTGGGATCTGGCGCAGCAGGAGCGGCACGGAGCTTGCCGGCTGCAGCATCTTCAGCGTGTCGCGCACGCCGGCGATCGCCTTGTCGACCTTGTTGAGGAACAGGATGCGCGGCACGCCGAGATCGTCGAGCTTGCGCATGATGAGCTGCAAAGCAGGGATCTTCTTTTCGTCGGCCTCGGCCACGACCACCGCGAGGTCGCAGGCGGCCAGCACCGGCTCGGCCTCGAAGGAGAATTCGATCGAGCCGGGACAATCGACAAAGGTGATCTGCTCGCCCATGAATTCGGTGGTGGCGATGGTCGCCTCGACGCTCATGGCGTGGGCGCGCGCCTCCGGCGAATAGTCTGAGACAGTGCTGCCCGATGAAACGGGATTTTGTCGGGGAATGGCGCCCGTACGGGCCAATATGGCTTCGAGAAGTGTCGTCTTACCGCTTGCAAAGGGACCGACTATGGCAATGCATTTCGGTCCCGTGCGTCGTCCTCCGGCGCGAGTACCCATGGCTGACCTCCACTCAGGCGTTTCCCTAGGGACCGACTGGTTCAGGCGTGGTCAATCGGTCCTGAGCGGCGGCCGGCCTGTTCGACCGTCGCGGGCGGGGTTCTTTTCACGTCGCCACCTGCCCAAAAGCATCGTCCCACTTGTTTGCCGGCAGGGCAAGGGAAATAGAAATCCGGTCCCTTGCGGCGTCCTCAGGCGCTCAGCGCCAGCTGGCCGAGGCGAACCATGGCCGATGCGCGGTTGCGCGGTTCCCGATATCGGAGGAAGGTGATGCTCACAGTCAAGGAACAGGAGCGCAACGGCCCCTGGCACCGACTTCCACACAATCGAGGATCAGACGATGAAGATCATTGCTTGCGGCAGCGTGCCGACCATCATAGCACCGGAAAAATACTTCACCGGCCGGGTTCTGCAGACGCCGATCATAGAGGCGGAGGCGCCGGCGCGGCTGAGAGCGACGCTGGTCAGTTTCGAGCCCGGGGCGCGCACCCACTGGCACACGCATCCGTTCGGCCAAACGCTCTATGTCACCTCCGGCGCCGGGCTTGCCCAGACATTGGGTGGCCCGGTCCAGCAGATCAGGGCAGGCGACGTCATCTGGTTCGCGCCCGGCGAGAAGCACTGGCATGGTGCCGGACCGAAGACGGCGATGACGCATATCGCCATGCAGGAAGCGCTCGACGGCGTCCATGCCGACTGGCTGGAAGCCGTGACCGCTGAGCAATATGGCGGCTGAGTGCTGCGGGCTTATTCGGGCCGCAACAACCTGAGGAACAGCGCCGAGAGGTTTTCGGCGAGTTCGCTGCCGTCGTAGATGGCTGCAAGTTTCATGTCTGGACAGACCATGCCGAAGAACCGCCTGCCGCTCGTTGCCGCTGTCTATCTCGGCTCGTTCGTCGCCTTGCTCGACGTCAGCATCGTCAATGTCGCGCTGCCGACCATCCAGCAGGCGCTGCACACCGATTTCGGCGGCCTGCAATGGGTGGTCGATGCCTACACGCTGTGCCTGTCGGCCTTCATGCTGTCGTCGGGGCTGATCGGCGACCGCTATGGCCGCAAGCGCTCGTGGCTCGCCGGCGTCGGCATCTTCGTCGCCGGTTCGCTGATCTGCGCCACGGCGCCCAATCTGCCGGCGCTGCTGGCCGGTCGGGTGGTGCAAGGCATTGCCGGCTCGCTGCTCATTCCCGGAGCGCTATCTATCCTGACGCAGGCCTTCCCGGATCCGCGCGAACGCGCCGGCGTCATCGGCGGCTGGGCCTCGTTCGCGGCCATTTCGCTGCTGGTCGGTCCCGTGCTGGGCGGCATATTGGTGCAGACGGTCGGCTGGCAGAGCATCTTCCTGATCAACCTGCCGCTCGGCCTGGTTACGATCGTGCTCGGCGCTGTTTCGATCGATGAGACGGCGCATCCCGAACATGCCCATCTCGACCTTATCGGCCTGGCGCTTTCGATCCTGTGGCTCGGTGCGCTGACCTTCGGCCTGATCTCGGCCGGCGAGACCGGCTGGAGTGATCCCACGACCATTACGGCCATCATCGCCGGCGTCGTTGGCCTGGCGGTGTTCCTGGGCTTCGAGTCGCGCACGCCACGGCCCATGCTGCCGCTCTCCCTGTTCCGCGACGTGCGCTTTGCCGTTGCCAACGTCGCCTCGTTCGCGCTCGGCTTCACCTCCTACACCAGCGTCTTTTTCTTCTCGATGTTCCTGCAGCAGGTGCAAGGCTGGTCGCCGACGCAGACCGGCTTGCGCATGGCGCCGGCCTTCATCGTTCAGATGGTGGTGTCGCCTTTTGTTGGCAGGCTCAGTGCTCGGTACGGCCATTCGGCGCTGATGACAGCGGGCTATGTCCTGATCGGCCTTTCGATGCTCGGCATGTGCTGGGCCGGACCGTCGACACCCTATTGGGTGCTGTGCGTTCTGTTCGCGATTGGCGGCCTCGGCAATGCGCTGGCGATCCCGACCGGAAGTGCCGCCGCCATGTCCTATGCGCCACGTGAGCGTTCAGGCATGGTGTCGGCGGTCATCAATGCCACCCGCCAGAGCGGGCTTGCCATCGGCATCGCGCTGCTTGGCGCCTTGATGAGCATGCGCGCGACCAGCCTGCTGACCGGATATCTCAGCGATGCCGGCGTTGCCAATGCCCAAGCGGTGGCCCGAGCCGCCATATCCCGGCACGATTTCTCAACCGATGCCGCCATGGGCGAGGGTGGTGTGCATCAACTGTTCGCCGTCGCCTATGCCGGTGGCTTCCACGCGGCGATGCTGACGGCCGCGATCGGCGCGTTCCTTACCGCTGCCCTGTTGATCGCTGTGCTCGCGCCGGCCGAGGCACGTTCGGCCAGGGAAGCAAAACAGCAGGCGTGAGGTGCATCGCCTCAAACAAAAACCCGGCGATGATGGCGCCGGGTTTCTTCTCGCTTCAGATCGATCCGATCAGGTCAGCGATGCTGTAAAACGCTGGATGCGCGTGCAGGCCTCTTCCAGCAACGTCTCCGAGGTCGCGTAGGAGATGCGGAAGTTGGGGCCGAGGCCGAAGGCCGAGCCGAACACCACCGCCACGCCTTCGGCCTCGAGCAGTTCCGAGCAGAAGGCCTCGTCGGTGTCGATCACCTTGCCGGCCTTGGTCTTCTTGCCGATCAACTGGGCGCAGGACGGATAGACATAAAAGGCGCCTTCCGGCGACGGGCAAGAGATGCCGCGCGCCTGGTTGAGCATCGAGACGACCAGATCACGCCGGCCTTGGAAGATCGCCTTGTTCTTGGCGATGAAGTCCTGCGGGCCGTTGAGCGCCTCGACGGAAGCCCATTGCGCGATGGTGCAGGCGCCCGAGGTCTGCTGACCCTGGATCATGTCCATCGCCTTGATCAGCTGGACGGGACCGGCGGCATAGCCGATGCGCCAGCCGGTCATGGCATAGGCTTTCGAGACGCCGTTCATGGTCAGCGTGCGCTCGTAGAGCTTCGGCTCGACCTCGGCGATGGTCTTGAAGACGAAGTCGCCATAGGTCAGGTGCTCGTACATGTCGTCGGTCAGCGTCCAGACATGCGGATGCTTGAGCAACACATCAGCCAGCGCGCGCAGCTCCGCTTCCGTGTAGGCGGCGCCCGATGGGTTCGACGGCGAGTTCATCAGCAGCCATTTGGTCTCCGGCGTGATCGCCTTTTCCAGCACTGCGGCCGTGAGCTTGAAACCGTTCTCGATCGAGGTGTCGGCAAACACCGACGTGCCGTCGCAGATCGCCACCATTTCGGGGTAGCTGACCCAGTAGGGGCGCGGGATGATGACCTCGTCGCCGGGGTTCAGCGTCGCCATGAAGGCGTTGAACAGGATCTGCTTGCCGCCGGTGCCGACAATGGTCTGCTCGGGCTTGTAGTCGAGGTTGTTCTCGCGCTTGAATTTCTTGGCGATCGCCTCGCGCAGCGGCACGATGCCCGAGACCGGCGGGTACTTGGTCTCGCCACGGCGAATCGCTTCGATCGCCGCATTCTTGATGTTGTCGGGCGTGTCGAAATCCGGCTCGCCGGCGCCGAGGCCGATAATGTCACGGCCGGCATTTTTCAGCTCGCGGGCTTTCTGCGTCACCGCGATGGTGGCGGAAGGCTTTACGCGGGAAAGGGTGTCGGCAAGAAAGGCCATGACCTCTGTCTCTCCTTGAGAAGATCGGCGCGGCCAGGAGCGGCCGCGGCGCTTCTCATGTCGCATGATTTCGCTCAGTGCAAGCATTGTCGGCTGATCCAGCCGTCAAGTGGCTGTGATTGGGACCTGTGTCGGCAACACTAAATTCATTAACGGGCGGTAGAGGCTTGCATGACAGGATCGCAATCCAATTGCGGAGCGAGGAACCGTGTCGCGCAGCATCGGGCTTGCCCATATCATCCGTCATGATGACGGCACCTCTACCGGTGTCTGGGGTATCTACACGCTGCAAAGTGCCTTCCAGCCGATCTTCGCCTTCAAGGAGGGCAAGCTGTCGGTTGCCGCCTTCGAAGGGCTGATCCGGCCGTTCCGCGACGGCGAGCCGCAATCGCCGATGGCCTTCTTCTCGACCTGTCCGGCCGCCGACCGCCTGCATGTCGAGGCGCTGACCAGGACGCTGCATCTGCTCAATGCCGGCGCCTGCCTGCCGCAGGAGGCGTCGATCTTCGTCAATTTCGACCCGTCGGTGTTCACCGAACGGTCGGTCGCCGACAATGCCTTGCGCGAAATGCGGCTGGTGCTGCACGAGGCCGGCATCGATCCCGGCCGCGTCGTGTGCGAGGTCACCGAGCAGAAGTCGGCATCGCAGGAGGCCCTGCATGGCTTTGTCGCCGCGCTCAGAGGCAACGGCTTCCGCATCGCGGTCGATGATTATGGCTCGGACGATTCCGACATCAACCGCATCAAGGAGCTGAAGCCCGACATCGTCAAGTTCGACGCCACCTGGATCACGCAGCTGATGGAATCCGGCGCCGGCTTCGCGCTGTTGACCACCATGGTCAAAAGCTTCGAGGACCAAGGCATCCGCACGGTGTTCGAGGGCATCGAGGAGGGATGGCAATTGGAGCTCGCCGAGAAGTCCGGCGCTTCAATGATCCAGGGCTTCGTGCTGGCGCGGCCGGAACTGGCGCCGACCAGCTTTCGCGTTTTCGGCAAAACCGCGCCGGAAGCCGGCCCCGTGACTGGCGCACCGGCGGCTCCGGCCTCACCACATGCGGGGCGGCCGGCAAAAGCCTTCGGGCGCCGGGTCGCGCCATGAGGCTCGAGCGGCGGCGCAATGTCGGCGATGCGATCTTCGCCGACGAGATTGGCATCGAATATGGCGTCCATGGCGAATACCGCTTGCGCAGCGCCTACCAGCCGATCTTCGCGCCGCTTGGGCGTTCGCTGCACGCGGTGGCGGTCGAGGGCCTGATCGAGCCGCACCGTGCCGGCCGCGCAGGCTCGCCGCGGGCGTTCTTTGAAAGCGTCGCCACGGCGGACCGGCTGTTTGTCGAGACCATGTGCCGGGTGCTGCATCTCAGGAATTTCCACAACATCGGCGTCGACGGGCTTGACCTGTTCTTCAACTACAATCCGATGATCAACGACCATTCCGGGCGGGCGCTGGCCGAGATCCGGCTGATGAGCCGGCATCTCAGCGAGCTCGGCCTCGCCCCCGGCATGCTGGTCTGCGAGATCACCGAACAGGCGGCGGACGACGCGCTTCTCGCCCGGCTGGTGCGCGAAATGCGGCGCGACGGCATCCGCATCGCCATCGACGATTTCGGCACCGGCCATTCGACCGAGGAGCGGGTGAGCCTGCTCAAGCCTGATATCGTCAAGATCGATGGCGGCTGGTTCGCGGAGTTCTGCCGCCACGCCGCCGCCGAACGGTTCTTCCGCCCGCTGGTGTCCAGCCTGCACGACCGCGGCGCCAGGGTGCTGGTCGAAGGCATCGAGCAACCCGTGCATCTGCGCGTCGCGCTCGAAGCCGGCGTCGACCTGCTGCAGGGCTTTCTTCTGGCGCGGCCGGCGCTGGCCGGCACCATCTTCAACGAGGAGCCGCTGGTGATCGACGCGCTGCTGGGCTTCGACAACAACGTCGTGCCTCTTTTTGCCAGGACTTTGCATCAGCGGCGCTGATGGTCGCGCCAAAACAAATCATTGGTTGAGGACGCCGCCGCTGCGATAATCGCCTGCAGAAGGCAGCGCTCCGGGGACCGTCCATGATACTCTACAGCATGATCGATAGCGGCAATTGCTACAAGCCGCGCCTGCTGATGGCCAAGCTTGGCCTCTCCTTCACCACGATCGAGGTGAGTTCGCATACCGGCGACACGCGAAAGGCCGATTTCGTCGCCAAGAACCCGAACGCCATGGTGCCGCTGCTCGAGCTCGACGACGGCCGCCGGCTGGCCGAATCCAACGCCATCCTGCTCTATCTCGCCGAAGGCACGCGCTTCCTGCCGGCCGACAGATATGAGCGCGGGCTCGCCTATCAATGGCTGTTCTTCGAGCAATACAGCCACGAACCCTACATTGCCGTACGCAAGGCGCTGCTGACGTTTCCCGAACGCGCTGGGGATGCAACGCCGGAGCGGCTGGCGGTGACGCTGGAGCGCGGCAACAAGGCGCTCGGGGTGATGAACGCATATCTGGAGAACAATGCCTTCTTCGCCGGCGATGTGTTCAGCGTCGCCGACATCGCGCTCTATGCCTACACGCACACGGCAGAGCAGGGCGGCTTCCAGCTCGACGCCTATCCGGCCGTCGCGGCCTGGCTCGGCCGCGTGGAGGCGGATCCGGGGCATGTGCCGATCGAGTGGGTGGGATAAGTAACTTCGGCGATTGGCGAAAGCGGCGCCAAAGCATCCTTCGCCCCGTTTACGGGGAGAAGATGGCAGCCAGATGAGGGGCGGCACCAGCCTTCGTCGCGATTGACTCTGCGCTTCTTCAACCGTCAGCGCTGCCCCTCATCGCCCTGCCGGGCACTTCTCCCCGTAAACGGGGAGAAGGACGCTGTGGTCCAGACAACAAAAAGGCGGGATAAATCCCGCCTCAGACTGCTGACAAACCCCTGGCATTTGCCGGGGGTTTTTGATTCACTGGGCCATGTTGAAGCGACCCGCCCCTGAACAGACCGCGCTCGAGATGGTAACGCTGGATCAGTTGGTTCCGGCTGATCACCTGTTGCGCAAGATCGACCGTTTGATCGATTTCTCCTTCATCCACGATCTGACCGCGCCGCTGTATTGCCCCGACAATGGCCGCCCGCCGCTCGACCCGACCTTGATGTTCAAGGCTCT
>NZ_JBFUET010000012.1:0-240026 GCF_056403815.1 Mesorhizobium sp. P2_E9 | reverse complement strand
ATCCGCGACCATTGGGCCGTCGAGAACAGCCTCCATTGGGTGCTGGACATGGTCTTCCGAGACGATGAATGCCGCCTGCGTACCGATCATGCTCCCGCAAACTTCACAACCATAAAGCACATCGCTCTCAACCTGATACGAAAAGCCCCCGGAAAGGATTCCTTGCGGCTGAAACGAAAGGTCGCCGCATGGGACGATGACTTTCTGGCAACCCTCATCACACGATAATTAACTCACCCGATTCCCCTGTCCTCACCTGCCCGTACACACTGTTTCTCCATTTCGATAGGTACCGAACGAACGTGCTGACACAGGGCTGTCAGGAAGGTTCAGCTATTTTGCCCCGGCTTCATTGACATCATGCCCTGTTATGTCCAATTGTTCAATAACTTTTGAACTAAGGACACCTGCCATGGACAAGCGGCTCTTCTGGCTTGCGCTCGGATCGTTCACGATCTCGACCGAAGGCTTCGTCATCTCCAGCCTTCTGCCCGACATCGCCCGGGATGCCGGCATTTCCATTCCGCTCGCCGGCACGCTGATCACCGCCTTTGCGCTCGCCTATGCGGTCGGCACGCCGATCCTGGCGACGCTGACCGGCGAATGGGACCGGCGCCGCGTCATTCTGTGGACGCTGGTGTTCTTCGTCATCGGCAACGTTGCCGCCGCCTTGAGTTCCTCCTTCGAAGTCCTGTTGATCGCGCGCGTCATCATGGCGCTGTCGTCGGGCCTGTTCGCCGCGACCGCGCAGGGCACGGCGGTGGCGCTGGTCGATGATTATCACCGGGCGCGTGCCATCGCCGTCGTCGTCGGCGGCACCACGGTGGCGGTCGCCGTCGGCGCGCCGCTCGGCGCGCTGGTCGCGGCCTTTGCCGGCTGGCGCGGCACCTTCTATGCCATTGCCGGGCTCGGCGCGCTCGCCGGCGCCATCCTGTGGTACCGGCTGCCGCGCGGCATCGTCGGCACCAAGCTGCCCTTGAAGCGCCGGTTGGCGGCGGCGATGCGGCCCGGCGTTATGCCGATCCTGCTGACGACATTGCTGGCGCTGACCGGCGCCTTCACCGTCTTTGCCTATGTCGCGCCATTGGCCATCGAGGGTGGCGGGCTCAGCCAGATCGCGCTGCCCGGCATGCTGCTCGCCTTCGGCGTCGGCGCCGTCATCGGCAACATCGCGGGTGGCCAGGCGGCCGACCGCTTTGGCGCCACCCGCACCGTCGGCTGGTCGCTGACGCTGAGCGCGGCCATGCTGGTCATGCTGTCGGTCATCCCGACCTTCCTGCCGCAGCATATTGCCGGCCCGGCGCTAATGGCGATGATGGTGCCGTGGGGCATTGTCGGCTGGGCGTTCCCGCCGGCGCAGGCCAGCCGCATCATCAAGCTGGCGCCAGACGCCGCCCCGATCGTTCTGTCGCTCAACGGCTCGGCGCTGTATCTCGGCGTGGCGCTGGGCGCGGTGGTCGGCGGTGGCGTGCTGCGCTACGGCGCGCCGGCCGATCTCGGCCTGGTCGCGGCGGCCTTCCCGATCATCGGGCTTGGCATCGTGCTGGCCGGCCGCTGGGCGGCACGGCCGGTCGCGATGCCGGCCGAGTAGAACTTCCTGCAGATCTGACTGGAGGCCGCGCCTTCAGCCTGGAAGAGCGGCCGCTGGCGACTCGTAATCCAGCGCGGCGACTTCATCCAGCATGGCGCGCAGGTCGGCAGCCCGTTGCTTGCCGACCATGGCCTCGAAGCGCTGCTGGGCAATGCTCCACAATTTCGTTGCCTCTTCGAGCTTGGCGAGGCCCTGGCGTGTCAGCCGCACCCGCTTGACGCGGCGATCGTCCTTGTCGGCGAAGGCTTCAACAAAGCCGTCGCGGATCAGCGGCTTCAGCGTGTGGCCGAGCGCCGACAGATCCATGACCATCGCCTCGGCTATGGTGCCCATCGCCGGCTCGTTGCTGACGTAGATCTGGTAAAGCAGGCCGTATTGGGTGCCCTTCAGGCCCGAAGGCGACATCACATCGTCATAGAAGCGGCCGAGCTTGCGCGCAGCACGCCGCAACGTTGCATTGTTGCAAGGGCTAAATCCCGGCATCGCAGTCTTGGCCATCACGACTCCTCGCCGGCAAAAGCGTCTGCCGGCCTGCCGCAGAAATAGTTTCTGTCGCCTCCGTTGACAAGATAGTGGCATATACCTACTTCCCAGAAAGTGGCATATGCCACTAATTAGAAATTGGGCGGTGGGACGAGGAACATCGGCCTGTCTCGCCAGGCAGCAACAGAAGGAACAGGACAATGAGTGGACAGACAAACAAGGGCACGGCGGTCGTCACCGGTGCTTCATCGGGCATCGGCGCGGTCTATGCGGACCGGCTGGCAGGGCAGGGTTATGATCTGGTTCTGGTGGCGCGACGCGCCGACCGGCTCGAGGCATTGGCCGAGAAGCTGCGCTACGCCTACAACCGTAAGGTCAGCTTCATCACAGCCGATCTCTCCAACGACGATGATGTGCGCCGTGTCGAGCGGCTGATATCAGCCGACGACAGTGTAACGCTGCTGGTCAACAATGCCGGCCTTGGCGGCCAGCCGGTGGTGGCGACGGCCGATGCCGACGCGGCTGAGCGGATGATCAAGGTCAATGTCGTGGCGCTCACCCGCCTGACCCGTGCCGTGCTGCCGGGACTTCTGGCGCGCAACCGCGGCGCGATCGTCAACATCGCCTCGGTGCTCGCCTATGACACGTCGTTCGGCGGCATCTACAGCGGTACCAAGGCCTATGTCGTCAACTTCACCGAAGCTCTGCATCGCGAGGTCGCGGGTACCGGCGTGACGGTGCAGGTGGTGCTGCCGGGTGCGACCCGGACCGATTTCTGGGAGCTTGCCGGCGGCGATATCGACCAGCTTCCGAAGGAAATCATCATGACGGCCGACGACATGGTCGATGCGGCTCTTGTCGGCCTGGCCAAGGGCGAAGCCGTCACTGTCCCGGCGCTTGTCGACACCGCAAAGCTCGACACGTTCCTCGGTGCGCGCCAGGCCTTCTACGGCAGCTTGCACGCCGACAAGCCGGCGGCGCGTTACGCGGCTTGAGGAGAGGCCTGGTTCGCTTTCGCGAACCAGGACCCCCACCCCGCTGCTTCGCAGCGACCCTCCCCACAAGGGGGAGGGTGGGGAAGCGCCTTGTCCGCCCTTGCGACAATGGTCTTGTGGGGTGCGAAACGCTGGGCTCCCCACCTCCCTCTTGTGGGGAGGTCGGACCGAAGGTCCGGGCGGGGGTACTGGCGGGGATTTGGATTGAGTGTTTTAAGCCGACCGCCACATCGGAATGATCGAGGCGGCCAGCACCAGCGCCAGCACGATGTTGAGCGCGCGCCATTGCCATTCCGTCTTCAGCAGCCTTGCCAGCACCATCCCGGCGACGCACCAGATGGACAGCGAGATGGCGGCGGTGAAGCCGAAGGTCGAGCCGAGCAGCAAGGCAAGCTGTCCCGGCCCGTCGGCAAGGGCTGCAAACGAGGCCGCCGCGCCCAGCCCCATTGCCCAGCCCTTGGGGTTCATCCACTGGATACCGGCGCCGCCGAGGAAGCTGTTCGGTTTGGCCATCGTCACATCGAGATTGGGCGGGCCGGCGCGGCCGATCTTGAGCGCCAGCCACAGAAGATAGAGCGAGCCGATCACCTTCATCGCCAGTTGCAGTGAAGGCACCGCAAGCAGCAGGCCGGCGAGCCCGGCCGCCGCAGCCCCTGTCACCGTGGCGAGGCCGGCGGCGCTGCCGATCATCAGCGGCACCGATCGGCGAAAGCCGAACTGTGCGCCTGACGCGGTGGATAAGGTCGTGGCGATACCGGGCGTGGCGGTGGCCACGAAGGCAAACAGGATGAGCGGCAGGATGGGCTGGAGCATGGGGCGTCCTTTTTGAGGCTCCATGGTAGGGTTGGGCTGGCATCAGTAAATGCAATGTTTGTGATGTCAGGCATTAGCATCTATAATGCAGAGATGATCCGCAATCTCGATACCGCGCTGCTGCGCACCTTCGTCACCGTCGCCGACAAGGCCAGCATGACGGCGGCCGCCAATGCGCTGCATTTGACGCAAGGTGCCGTCAGCCAGCAGGTCAAGCGGCTGGAAGAGACGCTCGGCTGCAGCCTGTTCGAACGCGACCGGCGCGGTCTGCGGCTGACGCGTTCGGGCGAGCGGCTGTTCGACAAGGCCAAGCGCCTGCTCAGCCTCAATGACGAGATCTGGGCCGAGATGGCGGGAAGCGCCGTCGCCGGCCAGGTGCGGCTCGGCGTGCCCTACGACCTGGTCGGCACCTTGCTGGCGCCGGTGCTGAAGGCCTATGCCGAGACCTATCCGCAGGTCGAGATCTCGCTGGTCTGTGCCTCGTCACCGGAACTGGCCTCCGCACTTGCGGCCGGCACCATCGATCTTGCGGTGATCGAGGAGCGGGTCGGCCCGACATCAGGCGAATGCCTGGCCATCGACCGGCTGGTCTGGGTCGGCGCCAGAGGCGGCGTCGCCCGCGCCAAGCGGCCGCTGCCGGTGTCGATCGTCGCCGACACCTGCGCCTTCCGCCCGGTGGTGCTGTCGGCCCTCAACGAGCATGGGCTGGAATGGCGCACCGTGTTCGAAAACGGCAACATCGACGCGACGACGGCGACGGTGCGGTCCGATCTCGCCGTCACCACATGGCTGGCGTCGACGGTGCCGACCGATCTCGACATCTTGCCGTTCGATGTCGGCCTGCCGCCGCTGCCGAATTTTGCCATCAATTTGCATCTGCCGAAGCATGGCGTCGGGCCGGCGGCACAGGAATTCGCTCGGCATATACGCGATGGGTTGGCGAGGCGGCCGCAGGCGGCTTGAGCGTCGCACTTCGCTGGAGCACCCCTCATCCGTCTCGGCGCTGCGCGCCGATCCACCTTCTCCCACAAGGGGAGAAGGCAAGATTGCGCGCATGTCCCTGCCAATCATCGACGTTGGAGGTTGGCCGAGCTGCATGCGCCAGGCTCCCCCTTCTCCCCCTGTGGGAAAAGGGGGCCGAGCGAAGCTCGGTCGGATGAGGGGTGCTCCAGCTAGGCGCAGTGTTTCGACGATCTTACTTCCAGTTTTTACGCCGCTCGAGCTCCGCATCCGACGGCGTCTCCTGCGCGAATGACCCGGTCTTGATCTCGCCGCCGCGCTCATAGGTCGCCATGATGACGCCGGTGCTGGATGTCTGCGACTTGGCAAGCTTGAAGGCGGCCGGCATCGCGCTGTCGCCGAACAGCCGCTTGCCCTTGCCCAGCAACAGCGGGAAGATCATCAGCCGGATCTCGTCGATCAGCCCGTTGGCGAGCAAGGTCTGGATCAGATCGCCCGATCCCTGGATGAGCAGGTCAGGTCCGCGTTCCTGCTTGAGGCGGCGCAATGTCGCGACGATATCAGGCCCAAGCGATTGCGTGTTCTGCCAGGTGAGGGTGTCAGGCCGATGCGTCGCCACATATTTGGTCGCAGGGTTGAAGGCATCGGCGATCGGATCTTTCTGATACGGCCAGTAGGCGGCGAAGATGTCGTAGGTTCTGCGGCCGAGCAGCAGGTCGAAGGGTTTGGAGAACAGTTCCTCCATTGCCGCGCCGGCTATCTCGTCGAAGTAATGGAAGGTCCAGCCGCCGAATTGGAAGCCGCCGACCGGATCCTCTTCCGGCCCGCCCGGTGCCTGCATGACGCCATCGAGGCTGACGAAGGTGGCGGCGATGATCTTTCTCATGGTCTTCTCCCTTGTTCCATCCACGCCGTCGTGGCCGGACTATGCTCCAAGGACGGGCGGCCCGCGACCATCCCGACAGGGGCCTGAGAAATTTTGGGCAAATCCGCCCATCGATGCGTCAGTTGCCGGGTTTGGCGCGGAGGTTTTTCGACGAGAACCAGACATCGCCGAAGATGGCCGTGGCGGTGCGGTCCGGCGCCTTGTCGCTGGTCAGCCAGATCGAACGGCTGCGCGTGGCTTGCTCGCGCGTTGGGATCTTTGCCGCAAGATCGGCAACCGAGGCACCGAAGCATGGGATGAACCAGGCGCGCATGAACGGATCGCAGGCAAAGCCCTTTTCGGTGCGGGTCACCATCACCGCCAGCGGGACGCGCTCGGCCGGGCGCCAAGGGAAGATCATGCGGCCGCCGGGGCGCAAGGCCTTCAGCCACCCGGCCGGAGGGGCGACGACGCCGGCGTTGACATAGATGATGTCGGATGCCGGCAAGGGCGTGGTCACGGCATCGCCACGGACGACGGTCGCATTGCCGTAGGTTTCGAGATTCTTGCGCGCCAGCTCGGCAAGCCTGCCGTCGAGCTCGAAGGCGGTCACGGTGCCGCCAGGTGAAACCAGCCTGGCCAGCACGGCGGAGTAATAACCGGTGCCGGCGCCGATATGCGTGACGGCCTCGCCGGGTTTCGGTGCCAGCCTTCCGATCCACATGGCGTGCAGAAACGGTTCGCCATTGTTGATGCCCTTGTCGGCATCGAGCGCCACCAACACGTTCTGGTAGATATGGGCGGGGTCGGCGCTCGGCGTGGTGACCTTGCCGTTGCCGGCGACGATCGTCCACGGTCCGGGGCCGAGAAAGGCTTCGCGCGGGACCTCGCCGAACACTTCCTCCAGGCGTGGATCGGATGAGGCGGCATTGGCCGCCATCAGCCGGGCGTAGAATTTCCTGATGTCTTCAATGTTGCTCATGACGCGAGGAAGATAGCGCGATTTGGCGGTTTGTCTCGCGATCCGGCAGAACTTCAGCCGACCCCGAACATCGTGTCGTACAGCAGCTTGAAGTTGAGCACGAGGATGATCGCCGCGACCACCCAGGCGAGTGCGGCGACACCACGCGGAATGGCGAGATTGCCCATCTTCTTCTTGTCGGAAACAAACTGCACCAGCGGCACCACCGCGAAGGGCAGCTGCATTGACAGGATCACCTGGCTGAACACCAGCAACTGGCCGGTGCCTTTCTCGCCATAGAGTGCGGTGACGACCACCACCGGGACGATGG
This sequence comes from Mesorhizobium sp. P2_E9, assembly GCF_056403815.1. Lineage (NCBI taxonomy): Bacteria > Pseudomonadati > Pseudomonadota > Alphaproteobacteria > Hyphomicrobiales > Phyllobacteriaceae > Mesorhizobium > Mesorhizobium sp. P2_E9. The sequence goes on along the minus strand of NZ_JBFUET010000012.1, from coordinate 233,027 downwards.
CGAGGCCGCGTGTCAAAAGGCGGCGCGCCCAGTTGGGGATGCGCAGGCGCAGGAACCCTTCCATGATGATCTGGCCGGCAAGTGTGGCCGTCACAGTCGAGTTCAGGCCCGACGCCAGCAGCGCCACGGCGAACAGGATCGAGGCGATGCTCAGGCCCAAGAGCGGCGACAGCAGTTCGAAGGCCTGGCTGATCTCGGCGACGTCCTGGTGGCCGGTGTTGTGGAAGGCGACCGCCGACACGATCAGGATGGCGGCGTTGACGAACAGCGCCAGCATCAGAGCTATGGTGGAATCCGCCGTTGCCCATTTGATGGCATCGCGCTTGCCCTTTTCGGTGCGCTCATAGGCACGGGTCTGCACGATCGAGGAATGCAGGTAGAGATTGTGCGGCATGACGGTGGCGCCGATGATGCCGATGGCGATGTAGAGCATTGCCGGGTTGGTGACGATTTCGGAGGACGGCACGAACATGGCGTGCAGGATCGTGCCGGCCGGCGGGGCGGCCACGAAGATCTGGATGGCAAAGCAGCTGAAGATGATGATCAAAAGCGCGATGACGAAAGCTTCGAGATAGCGGAAGCCCTTGTTCATCAACAGCAGCACGAGGAAGGCGTCGAGCGCGGTAAGCATGGCGCCGCCGACCAGCGGAATGCCGAACAGCAGCTGCAGCGCGATCGCGGTGCCGATGACTTCGGCGAGGTCACAGGCGATGATGGCGAGTTCGCAGGCGATCCACAGCACGAAATTGACGGGACGGGGATAGTAAGCGCGGCAGGCCTGGGCGAGGTCGCGGCCGGTGGCGATGCCGAGCCTGGCGGCGAGCGCCTGCAAAAGGATCGCCATCAGGTTGGACAGCATGATGATGAACAAAAGCGTGTAGCCGAACTGGGCGCCGCCAGCGAGGTCGGTCGCCCAGTTGCCAGGGTCCATGTAACCGACCGAAACCATGTAGCCCGGCCCCATGAAGGCGAACAGCCGGCGGAACCAGACGCCAGAACTCGGCACCGCGATGGTGGAATTGACTTCGCGCAGGCTGGGCTGATCGTCCTCGTCCCGATTGGCGAACCGCCATGAGGAGCGGGGGGCTGTGGCTTCTGCTTCGGACATTAAAGAACGCTTTCCGCGGGACTGTGCGATGTTCTCCTAAGCTATGCCATGGCTCAACATTATGCAATAGGCTATATTTCATTGTCGGTGCTTTTTGTTCGGCGCTCCGAACCGCATGCGAAAGGGGGGCGATCGGAAACGCCGGTTGCGCCTGCGGGGGAATGCAAATAAACGGCCTGAAGAATCAGAGCCCGTGCTATAAAGCAGCAGCGGCTAAACTCCCGAGGAGGAGCGCGCATTGGCGCTGAAGAACAGACCGGTCCCGCGTGAGCCACTGCCCGACGCCGATGTCCATTCGGAAGGGTTCCGGCACCAGCGCCAAGCGCGCCGCAGCGCGCTGGTCGAGGATTATGTCGAGCTGATCGCCGACCTGATCGAAGACGGCAACGAGGCGCGTCAGGTCGACATCGCCGCTCGGCTTGGCGTCGCCCAGCCGACGGTGGCCAAGATGCTGACGCGCCTGTGCGCCGACGGGCTGGTGTCGAGAAAACCCTATCGCGGCGTGTTCCTGACCGAGACCGGCCGCAAGGTGGCGGAGGAAAGCCGCATCCGCCACCAGACGGTGGAAGCCTTCCTGCGCTCGCTCGGCGTCAGCCCGGAAACCGCGCGCATCGATGCCGAGGGCATCGAGCACCATGTCAGCGCCGAGACGCTGGAAGCGTTCCGCAAGGCGATGACGGCGCCGCGCTAACTATTCAGCCGTTCTTAGAGAGGTTGCCGGAACCGCCGCACCTCACGCACGTTGCTCCTGATATCGCACCTAGGGAGGAAGCAATGGGCGTCGAACAGGCACCGACCGCGAAGGGCAAGCAGGCAGCCAAGGGATTGAAGCAGGCGGCGGCGAAGGACGAGCGCAAGACCGAGGCCGAGACCGGTCACTCGCTGAAGAAGGGCGCCGCGCGTTTCGAGGAGCGCTCGAAAAGCTCCGACGGCAAGAGCGCCGGCGCCAAGCAGAGAGATTGAGCAGGGCCGACGTCAGCGATTGTCGGCCGGTCGTCTGCAGGAATGCGCCGGAAGCAACATCAAGCGTGTTCATTCGCGGACGTCCTGCACCCAGCTTCTGGGGTGGCCGTCGACGCGGAACTGGAAGATGAAATAGGGCGGGATGCAGGTACCTTCGCCGGGCTTGGCCTGGGGCAGGTCATCGTAGCCGGCGGTGCAGATATAATCCTCGCGGCACGGATGCGCCTTGTCGCAGGCGCGCAGGCCGGCGGTCTTGGTGAATTCCCTGGTGCAGAATTTGTGGTCCTTGCCGGATGCGATGCAATCGTTGAAGCCGGTCTTGGCCAGGCGCCCGCATGTTGCCTCGTCGGGAAGCTTGTCGCAGCTCGCCTTGCGCAGCATGCCGCCGGGAAAGCCGCCGGTCTTCTGCTCGGGGTTGTCGTAGCGCTGGCGCGCCGCGCCATAGCCGGCGAGCTTGACCACGGGCTTCTTGTCGCGCGCCGGGTCGATAGCGCAGGCCTTGGCGGTGGCCGGTGAGAGGCGGCAATACTGATCGTTGCCCCATGTCGACATCTTGATCTCGCCGAACTCGACGGGGTCGCCGACCGCGGTGCCCTTCTCGCTGACGCAGGTGCCGAAGCCGGGATGGATGGCGCTTTCGTGGACGCCGGCGCAGCGCAGGCCGGCACCGCAGGTCCAGTCCTTGAAGCTCGCGTCGTCACCGCGATAGCAGATCGAGCCCCAGCCATTGTAGAGGTCGGTGCCCTTCAGCGCTTCGGCATATTTCTGGTCCGGACGGGCGGCGAAACCCTTGGTGAAATCCGGATGGCCGCCGGCAGCGAACTGCTCGACGATGGCGCGGCGGCGCGGCAGGTCGGCGAAGAACACCGCCGAGCCCGGCACGAACACGGCATTGCGGCGCGGTTCGCTGGCCGGATCGGCGCCGGTATAGTGGAAGCCGGCGATGCCATGCGTCTGGTGGCAGCCGGTGCAGCTCATTTCGTTCAGCCGCAGATCGAAACCGGCGACCGATTTGATGGTGGCGAGCGTGTTGCCCCTGGCGACATAATCCTTCAGCGCCTTGTCGATATCGGCATCGTCGACCAGCCCATAGGCGATGTTGTTCTGCGAGCGGCTCAGGCCGCCGGGTGCAACCGAGACTGCGCTCTTGGCCAGGAATTTTTCGTCGATGACCAGCCGGCCATGGTCGAGATCGTAGATGTTGCGGTCGGTGAGCAGCCATTTGGCGAAGGACTGCTTGTCGGCCAGCACGATTGCCCGGTCGATCTGGTTCTCCATCTTCGATTCATAAAAGCTCGAGGTCGCCGGGTTCCACTTGAAGATTTTCAGGAGATATTCGGCATGGCCGCCGAAATCGCGCCGCGTCGAGGCCGACAGGCGCAGCACCTGCATGTTGGTTCGAGCCGCATGATCTGCGAGGAATTGAGCATCGCGCCGGACAGCGGCCCTTCGTCGGACCGCAGCCAGGCGGCGAGTTGTTCCGGCGGCAGGTCCTTCTGGCCTGCAGCCAGCCAGCGCTGGGCGACGTCGGCGCAGGATGCGTCGGCGGCAGCAGGCAAATCCTTCGAGCCGCGTGCCTGCGCCCGCCCGGGCTTGGCGTTGAACACCAGGCTCATGGTCAGCGGCAGGCGCGAGGAAATGCGTTGCGCCACCTTGCCCTTGGCCGGCTTTTCGGCAACCGAATAGTGGAAGCGGTAGATCAGCCTGATCTCGCCGCATTCGGTGTGGCCGAGATAGCCGCGATCCATGCGGTTGACGACGCCGGTCAGGTCGAGCGTCGAGCCGTCATCGTCGATGTATTTCGGATTGAATTTCTGGCTGGTGTCGCTCGATCTGGCCATGGCGGCGACATAGGGGTCGGGGCTGGTCTTCGGCTCGTCGGATATCTCCTGCTTGACCGTGTCGCGCACCGTGGCCAGGGCCGGCACGGTAAACAGGCCGCGGTTGTCGACGTCACGGGTGAGGCCGAGCGCCGGGCCGAGCAGGCGGCTGATCGACAGGCCGCCGCGCTCCAGCGCCTGCAAGGTGGCCGGATCGGTGACGGCGACGCTGGAATCGAGCGTCACCGCGCCGGCGCTTGGCACGCCAAGGCAGAGCAGCGCCGCGAATAGCGACAGGATTTGACCGACCGTCTTCAGCCTCACGCCCCCCTTTGCTTGCGGCGATGCTACAGGCCTTGGCCGGTCTCGGCCAGTGCGCTGAGGCCATCACGCCGGCCCCGCCTCGGTGACGAAAAATACTGTGACTTGGCGCAACCATTGGGATAATTGTTTGTTGGGTTGAGCCGGCATGCCGGAGCAACGATGAAGTTCGCATCACGGGGAGTTGCCATGCTCTGGAGAGGCCGTCGTCAGAGTGACAATATCGAGGACGACCGCAGCGACAGCGGTGGCGGCGGGATCGGCGGCGGTGGCGGATTCCAAATTCCCATCGGCGGCCGGACCGGTGGCGGCGGTAGCATCATCCTGGTCATCCTGGTGGTGCTGGCCGGATGGTATTTCGGCTTTGATCCCTCGGCGATCCTGGGCGGTGGCGACGGTAGCCTGCTGCCGGGCGGCGGTGGCCAGATCACCGACAATGGCGGCGGTGGCCAGGACAGCGGCACGGCACCCGCCAATGACGAGATGAAGCAGTTCGTCGCGACCGTGCTCGCCGACACCGAGGACACCTGGACCGGCATCTTCAAGTCGCAAGGCCTGACCTATGAGAACCCGAAGCTGGTGCTGTTCAGTGGGCAAATCCGCTCTGCCTGCGGCGCCGCGTCCTCGTCGGCCGGACCCTTCTATTGTCCGGGCGACCACAAGGTCTATCTCGACATGACCTTCTTCCAGCAGCTCGACCAGCAGTTCGGCGCTTCCGGTGAATTCGCCCGCGCCTATGTCATCGCGCACGAGGTCGGTCATCACGTGCAGAACCTCACCGGCATCATGGGCAAGTTCAACCAGATGCGGCAAGGCATGAGCGAAGCCGATGCCAACCAGCTGTCGGTGCGCATCGAGCTGCAGGCCGACTGCTTCGCCGGCGTGTGGGCGCATTTCACCGCGCAGAAGGGCATATTGGAGCAAGGCGACATCGAAAGCGCGCTGAATGCCGCCAAGCAGATCGGCGACGACACGCTGCAAAAGAAAATGCAGGGCTATGTCGTGCCGGAAAGCTTCAACCACGGCACCTCGCAACAACGGCAGACCTGGCTGGCCCGGGGCTACAAGAGCGGCAAGCTGTCGGATTGCAATACGATGACCGGCGCGCTGTAACGAGACTGTTTGGAAATTCTACTCCGGCGGCCATCTAGCGGCGTTTTCTGCGCTACTACAGCGCCGCGCGTCCCCTTGGACGCGCAAAGGACGCTGTAGTACTTCGATTCGCGCATGATCCTTTCCGAAAATCGCTTCCGATTTTCGGGGTCATGCGGTGCTCACGGACCCAATGTCGGCTGCGCTCCGGTTCTCGAAACCACCACTATATGGCTCGCCAGAGCGAATTTCGAAACAGTCTCGGCGAGCGTTTCTGGCGCTTACCTGATGGCCAAGACGCCGTCAGGGAGTGTCAGGATCAACGATTCCTGCCTGTTCTCTTATTGTTCCTTACGGTGGGCTCGCCTATAAGGTGCGTCCGCCTGCGCCAAGGGCGGCCGGAGGAGATTGACCCATCATGATCGACCCCAAAACCGCCAGGCGGGGCCTTGCGCTCGTCTTCACCACGCTGCTGCTGGACATTATCGGCTTCGGCATGATCATGCCGGTGCTGCCGGCTTTTCTCAGGGAATTGACCGGCGTCGGCATTAGTGAAGCGGCGATCGAGGGCGGCTGGCTGTTCTTCGTCTATGCGGCCATGCAGTTCTTCTTCGCGCCGATAATGGGCGGTCTGAGTGACCGGTTCGGCCGGCGGCCGATCCTGCTCGCCTCGGTGCTGACCTTCGCCATCGACAATCTGATCTGTGCCATCGCCTGGTCCTATCCGATGCTGTTCATCGGCCGCGTGCTGGCCGGCATTTCCGGCGCCAGCTATTCGACGACGTCGGCCTTCATCGCCGACATCTCGAACGACGAGAACCGGGCGAAGAATTTCGGCCTGCTCGGCATCGCTTTCGGCGTCGGCTTCGTCATCGGGCCGGTGCTGGGCGGATTGCTCGGTACGTTCGGACCGCGCGTGCCGTTCTTTTTCGCCGCCGGGCTTGCCTTCGTGAACTTCCTGATCGCGATGTTCTTCCTGCCGGAAACGCTCGATGAAAAGCACCGCCGCCGCTTCGAATGGAAACGCGCCAACCCGGTCGGCACGCTGCTGCAGATGCGCCAGTATGAAGGCATCGGCTGGATCGGGCTCGTCTTCTTCCTGATGACGCTCGGCCACATGATGTACCCGGCGGTGTGGTCGTTCGTTTCCAACTACCGCTATGGCTGGAGCGAGCAGCAGATCGGCTTTTCGCTCGGCGCCTTCGGCCTGTGCGGCGCGATCGTCATGGGCACGGTGCTGCCGCGTGTGATCCCAAGGCTCGGCGAATGGAGGACAGCGGTCATCGGCCTGACTTTCACGGCGGCCAGCGCCTTCGGCTACGCTTTCGCTTCGCAGGGATGGATGGTCTATGCGGTGATCGTCGTAGGCTGCCTTGAGGCGCTGGCCGATCCGCCGCTCAGAAGCCTCGCCGCCGCCAAGGTGCCGCCTTCGGCGCAGGGCGAGTTGCAGGGCGCGATGACCTCGATCTTCTCGATCACCTCGATCATCACGCCGCTGCTCTATACGGCGATCTTTTCCTGGTTTACCGGTCCAAGCGCTCCCGTGACCTTCGGCGGCGCGCCCTATCTGGTCGGTGCGTGTTTCCTGCTGCTGGCGGTCATCGTCTTCGTCACCAAGGTGGCGCGGCCGGCGACGGTCACAAGCGCCACGACCGATGTCGCGGAAGATGGAGCGCAGGCATGAGCCATGACCGCCGCATCGCGCTGACCAGGGACGGAGTGTCGCTGTCGCGGCTGGTCTTCGGTGCCTGGCGCCTGCTCGACGGCGGCGCCCGCCCGGATGCCGATCAGGTCGCCCGGCTGATCGGCACGGCAATCGATCTCGGCCTGACCAGTTTCGACCATGCCGACATTTACGGGAATTACGAGGTGGAGGCGGCGTTCGGCGCCGGACTTTCGCGCTGGAAGGGCAGGCGCGAGGAGATCGAGCTGATCTCGAAATGCGACATCATGCTGGCCTCGGCCAACCGGCCGCAAAACCGGCTGAAGCACTACGACACCAGTGCCGCCCACATAGCCGCCTCGGTCGATCGTTCGCTCGGCAATCTCGGCACCGACTATCTCGACCTGTTGCTGCTCCACCGGCCGGACCCGCTGATGGATGCCGACGAGACGGCGGCGGCGCTGGCCGGACTGGTCAAGTCAGGCAAGGTGAGAGCGGTCGGCGTTTCCAATTTCACGCAGTCGCAGTTCGATCTCCTGGCCTCGCGGCTGCCGTTCGCGCTCGCCACCAACCAGGTCGAGATGTCGGTGCTCAAGACATCGGCGCTGACCGACGGCAGTCTCGACCACGCGCAGCGTCTGGCCTACGCGCCGATGATCTGGTCGCCGCTCGGCGGCGGCGCGCTGTTCACCGGCAAGGAAGCCCGAGAAGCGCGGGTAAGGGCAGCGCTCGCGGCGGTGGCCGCCGAAGTCGGCGCCGGCGATCTCGCCACCGTCGCCATCGCCTGGCTGCTGCGCCATCCGGCCCGGCTGGTCCCGGTGCTCGGCTCGATGAAGCCGGAACGGCTGGCGGCCATGGTCAAGGCGCTCGACATCGAGCTCGACCGCCAGCAATGGTTCGCCGTGTTGGAGGCCAGCGAAGGCCGGCCGGTGGCGTAAGTTCAGGCCCGCTCGGCCAGCAATTCCTCGCCGCGCTTTTCGCGGATCAGGTTGACGAAGCGGCGGAACAGATAGTGCGAGTCCTGCGGGCCAGGCGAGGCTTCCGGATGATGCTGGACCGAGAACACCGGGCGGCCGGTGAGCGCGATGCCGCAGTTCGAGCCGTCGAACAGCGAGACATGGGTTTCCTCGACGCCCTCGGGCAGCGAGTCGGCGTCGACGGCAAAGCCGTGGTTCATCGAGACGATCTCGACCTTGCCGGTGGTGTGGTCCTTGACCGGATGGTTGGCGCCGTGATGGCCCTGATGCATCTTGGCGGTCCTGCCGCCGAGCGCCAGCGCCAGCATCTGGTGGCCGAGGCAGATGCCGAACACCGGGATGTCGGTCTTCAGCAGATCGCGGATGACCGGCACGGCATAGCCGCCGGTGGCTTCCGGGTCGCCGGGGCCGTTGGACAGAAAGATGCCGTCGGGCTGCATGGCGAGGATTTCTTCCGAACCGGTGCTGGCCGGAACCACGGTGACCTTGGCGCCAAGGCCGGCAAGCAGGCGCAAGATGTTGCGCTTGACGCCGTAGTCGATGGCGACGACGTGCATGGACGGCTCGGCCTGTTCGCCAAAACCTTCGTTCCACACCCAGGGCGTCTCGCGCCAGACCGAGGACTGGCCAGAGGTGACTTCCTTGGCGAGATCGAGCCCGATCAGGCCGGACCATGCGGCGGCGCGCTGCTTCAAATCGTCGAGGTCGAAGACGCCGTCGGGGGCATGCGCGATGACGGCGTTGGGCATGCCCTTTTCGCGGATCAGCGCGGTGAGCGCGCGAGTGTCGATGCCCGACAGGGCAACGATGCCGCGCTTCTTCAGCCATTGGTCGAGACCACCCGCGGCGCGGTAGTTGGACGGGTTGGTGACATCGGCCTTGAACACGGCGCCGACGGCGCCGGCCCGCGCAGCCGGGTTGAGATCTTCGATGTCCTCGCCATTGGTGCCGATGTTGCCGATATGCGGAAAGGTGAAGGTGACGATCTGGCCGGCATAGGACGGATCGGTGAGGATTTCCTGGTAGCCGGTGAGTGCGGTGTTGAAGCAGACTTCGGCGACGGCGGAACCGGTGGCGCCCAGGCCGCGACCTTCGATGACGGTGCCGTCAGCCAGCACCAGCAGGGCGGTCGGCTTTTCAGTGGTCCAGGCGGGCGTCATCTCGGCCATGGCGGCACTCCTATCAGGCTGCGCGCTTCGCGGGCGTCTGCGCAGCAAACGGCGCGGCAGCGATTTCTCGAGCCTGCGCGTGTCAGTTCATTGTCTTATGCAAGGCCGAGTACATAGGGGAAGGTGCCAGAACGGTCAATGATGCCGCGCCAAAACCATGATGTTTTATTTCGTTGAACAATATCAGTGGCTTGATGAGATTTGCTTTGCGAGTTCGCCGCGGTTATTGTCCGCGCCGTTCGAAGGAGAAAGCACAATGCGCGGAAAAATCGCCGAATCCCTGAAGAGCGCGATGAAGGCGCAGGACAAGCACCGGCTGCCGACATTGCGGCTGATCCAGGCCGCCATTCATGATCGCGACATCGCCAATCGCGGGTCGGCCAAGGACCCCGCCAGCGACGAGGAGATCCTGCAGATCCTGGCCAAGATGGTGAAGCAGCGCGAGGAATCGGCGAAGGCATTCGAAGACGGCAAGCGGCCGGAACTGGCGGCGCAGGAGCGTGGCGAGATGGAGATCATCCGCGGCTTCCTGCCGACGCAGCTCGACGATGCGGCGGTCGCGGCTGCCGCACGCGAAGCGATCGCGGCAACCGGTGCTGCCAGCCAGAAGGACATGGGTAAGGTGATCGCCGCGCTGAAGCAGAAATATGCCGGCCAGATGGATTTCGGCAAGGCCAGCGGCATCGTCAAGGGCCTGCTGCAGTAGGGTTAGGGGGCAACCGCCAAGTCTGGCCTTGCCCTACGACGCGGTTTTTGGCGGCTCCAATGCGAGGCGCAACGCAGGCGCTTCCTGCTGAACGTGATCCCATAATCGGCTGGCGACCGGCCCGTGCGGCCTGTCGCGGCGGCGCGCCACCACCAGCTCGTCGATGCGGCCCGGCATATGACGGCCGGCAATGGAGTGAAGGCGTCCGTCGTGCAATTCCTCCTCGATCAGGAAGCGGGGCAGGTGGCCCCAGCCGAGGCCCTGCAGGATGATCTCCTTCTTCATGCCCTGGTCGGCCACCAGGCATTGCGGCGCGCCTTCGATCAGCGAATAGTCTTGTTGTGGCGAATGGTGGGCGCTGTCGCGCATCACGCACTGGGTGAGTGCCTGCATCTGATCGGGCGTGATCGGCTCTTTGATGCGTTCCGGCAGAAAGCCAGGCGCTACCACGGGAATGAACGGCACCTTGCACAGATCGACCCATTCCACCCGCGCATCGCCCTTGTCGACCCAGTGCAGGATCAGATCGGCTTCGTCATCGAAGAGGCGCTCCCACGGACCGCCGACGGCCTCGAAATGCAGATGCAGGCGCGTGCCCGGGCATTGGGCGAAGAAACGGCCAAGCATGCCGAGCACCTGCGGGCGAGGGCAGAGATCGCCGATCACGACATGGATTTCGCTTTCCTCGCCCATCGAGAGCTGGGCGGCATGGACGCGCAGGCCTTCCAGCTCGCGCAGCAGCGCTTGCGCGCGCCGGTGGAACGACAGCCCTGCCTCGGTCGGTCGCACGCGATAGCCGCCGCGATCCAGGAGGACGAGGTCGAGTTGCCGTTCGAGCTTGGCGACAGCGGCGAACACCGCCGGGTGCGAGCGGTGCAGCACGGCCGCCGCCGGCTGGAAACCGCCGGTGCGGATCACCGCATCGAAGCACTGCAAATCGTGCAACGTGAATTCGACCATGTCAGCTTTATCTACAGAGATTATCCTATCTTTGTAATATCAACAAAAACGCGTCGCGACTACGCTTTGCCTCATTCAACGTTCCAGAAGGAATTTTCATCATGAGTGAGCTGAATTTCGCGATTGTCGGCGACGGCACGTGCATCGCCTATCGCTTCGACGGCGATGCCGCAAAGCCGGTGCTGGTGCTGTCGAACTCCATCGGCACCACGCTGCATATGTGGGACGGGCAGGTCGGTGAACTGTCCAGGCATTTCCGTGTTCTGCGCTACGACTTTCGCGGCCATGGCGGGTCAAGCGCGCCAGCCGGCGCCTATTCGCTCGACCGGCTCGGCCGCGACGTGATCGAGCTGCTCGATGCGCTCGGCCTTGGACGCGTGAATTTCCTCGGTCTGTCGCTCGGCGGTTTCGTCGGGCAGTGGCTCGGCATCCATGCCCCCGAGCGGATCGACCGGCTGATCCTGAGCAACACCTCGTCCCATCTTTCGCCGGCAAGCTATTTCGACGAGCGGATTGCCGTTGTCCAGCAGGCGCCGGACATGTCGGAAACCGCCGAAATGTTCCTCAACAACTGGTTCCCGGCGCAGATGGTGACGGCCAACGAACCGGTCATCAAGGACTTCCGCGCCATGCTGTTGACGATCGACCGGCATGGCCTGGCCGGCCTGTTCGCGGCGGTGCGCGATGCCGATCTTCGGCGTACCGTTGCGCTGATCAACCGGCCGACGCTGGTGATCGCCGGCGAGCACGACACGGTGACAGCGGCCAGCCATAGTGAATTGATCGCGGCGGCGGTGCTCGGGGCGAAGCTGGTTGTCCTGCCCGCGGTTCACCTGTCGAACGTGGAATATCCGGCCGAATTCATAAAGGCCGTGCTCGATTTTCTGCGCTGAGCCGGCATTTAATCCCTTGGGGTCCGCTATCCAGAGGTGGAGCGGACCTCACGGCTCCTTGCACATCGGCAGCGGCTGGGCTGGCAGTGCTGGATGATCCTTCCTGTACTGGGCGATCATCGGTTCGAGGGTTTTCTTCGGCCAGAATTTCGGGGCGCCGATTTCCTTCAGGCAGGATGCGTTCCAGTAGGGTGCTTCCCCAGATGGCGAATGGCCCTTTGCCGCCTGCGCGACAGCGGCGATGTCGCGCGATTCCGGGTAGATGTAGAGCGTCGTCGGGTTGTCCTTGACCATCGCGATGATCTGCTGCGCATCCGCCGGCGACCAGCTGGTGCAGCCATTGCTGCGGCCGCCGGCATAGTCCACCAGCTTGCCGAACGGCACCAGACCATCATGGTCGGCATAGGAGCTGTTGGGGCTCTTGCGCATGCACATGGCCCGCAGCACCTGCGCCGCGTGGCCGCCGATCACGCGCTGCCTGGCATTGGCGGCTTCGCCTTCGCCGTCGAACTGTATGAAGGTGCGCAGGAAAGCCGCGTCCTGTTTGGCGCCGGTGCGATAAAAACCCTTGAACGACGTTTTCGACTCCCGGGTCATGTATACGCCGCCAGCCGTTAGTTCCGAATCCATGGCATTGCCAAAATTCTTGGAGCACCGCCTGCCGTTTGAAAAATCGATCGTGCCTTTCAGGTTCTTGCCGGCCCCGTGACCCGATGCGATGGCGCGAAACGACTGGCTGGCTTCGCAGACAACGTAGTAGCGGCGCCCGAGCACGCCATTGCCGAGATCGCCCGGTCGCGTTGCATCCATGGCGAAATAGCAGGGGTTCCTGACCGCGCCTTGCGCCACCTTCTTCAGGTAAAGCGCGCGCGCCCGCTCCAGCACCACCTGTGAGATTTGGCCATCGCTATCGCCGACATGGGCCTGCAGCCAGGCCGGGATGACCGAGGGCGCGGCGAAGGATCGTACCGTCGCCGTCAGGGCTATGACGAGAAGGCCGAGTGTGACGACAATACCCAGAGGAACAGATCTCAACCGCACCGGTTCAATTCTCCTGCCGAAGCCATACGAATCCTTGCGGTGTTGCCACACGCAACCAATCATAAAATGTCTCGCGCTGATCGGCGAAACACATCTTGTTTAGCGCGCCCGCAAGTTCACACGAACCGAGCCGGTGCGCAAACCGCCCATAGACCGGGAGCTGGTCCAAGGCTTGCGGCTGATGTCTCCGTGGACATGCGTGATTTTCGATCCGTCCGATTTTCGACCCAAGGGGATTGCGCTATGATCTGATTCTGGCGCGGCCCACGCCTCCTCCCTCCACCGGGAAGCATTCGTTCATGCGGGGCATTCTCATCACCGAACCGACTGTTCGAGCGCCAGGCATAAGGAGGGGTTGCGAAAACGGCTCGCACCAGGAGGTTTTGCGATGAGGCTATCCCAGCCCGTCTATCATCTGAAGCGTCAAGCCAGGCTGTTGTCGCGCGAGGCAAAAATCCCGCTCCACCAGGCGCTTGACCGTATTGCAGTGCGGCAAGGTTTTGCCAGCTGGAGCCTGCTTGCGGCGAAGCTTTCCGAGACGGCGCCTGCCAGCAGATTGTTCGCGCAGCTGGCGCCGGGTGATCTGGTTCTTGTCGGCGCACGGCCGGGCCACGGCAAGACGCTGATGAGCCTCGAACTCGCGATCGAAGCGATGAAATCAGGCCATCGCAGCGTGTTCTTCACGCTGGAATATACGCAACGGGATGTGCTGGAGCGGTTCCATGCCATCGGGGTCGAGCCGGCCCGGTTCAACGAATTGTTCGAGTTCGACAATTCCGATGCCATCAGCGCCGACTACATCGTCAGAAGGTTGGGATCGGTGCCGCGCGGTACGTTGGCGGTCGTCGACTATCTGCAACTGCTCGACCAGAAGCGGGAAAATCCGGCCCTGATGGACCAGGTCCGCACGCTGAAGGCTTTTGCGCGCGCCAGCGGCGTGATCCTGGTGTTCATCTCGCAGATCGACCGATCCTACGATCCCGCAACCAAGCCTTTTCCCGATATCAGCGACATCAGGTTGCCGAACCCGCTGGATCTGTCGCTGTTCAACAAGGCCTGCTTCCTGAACAAGGGCGAGATCCGCTTCCAGGCAGCTTGAGCCTTCTGCCGGCCACGGTTATTCCTGCGGCCAGGGAGCATGGATCATGATCGAGATCGTCAAACCCGCACTTGAACATCTGCCGTCCTACAAGGCGGCGCTCGAGCGCGGCTGGTCGCCGGACAATGTGCGGCTGATGGAGGCGACGCGCGAGCAGCTCGCGGCGATAGAAGAGAATCCGGTGGCATTCCTGGCCAGCCTCGATGACCCCGAAGCCAGGGGTGATCCGATCACCTTGCCCGACGGCACACAAGTGCCGCGCCTGCCGGGCTTCCGCCGCTGGATCTGGGACGGCGAAGCATCGGGCTCGATCGGCTTTCGCTGGCAGAGGGGCACGGCGGAACTGCCATCGCATGTGCTTGGTCATATCGGCTATGCGGTGGTGCCGTGGAAGCGGCGTCGCGGCTACGCGACCGAGGCCTTGCGGCTGATGCTCGATGAAGCGAGGGCGGTTGGCCTGCCCTATGTCGAGGTCACCGCCAAGCCGGGCAATCCGGCCTCACACAAGGTGATCCTGGCCAATGGCGGCAAGCTCGTCGAGCGCTTCTTCGAGGACGCCGCCTATGGCGGGGTGGAGAGTTTGCGGTTCCGGATCGAGCTGTAGGGCCTTTCTTGGATCATACCGCGTCCCGGTCTGCCGCCTATCGGAAACCGCGAAGGGAATAGTATCAATACTCAGTGCCAAGGACCCACCTTGGCTCAACCCGGCTTGCAAAGGCTCCCTCGTGTCCGTCGACCTGCATCACCTGCTTCTCGTCTACACCGCTTACATCATCGCGGCGGCCAGTCCCGGGCCGAGCAATATGCGGATCATGGGAACCGCGATGCATCAGGGCCGCAATGCCGCCCTACTGCTCGCCGCCGGCGTCATCACCGGCTCGGTCTTCTGGGGGCTCATGGCCGCGACCGGTATCTCCGCTTTGCTGACGCGCTATGCGCAGGCCCTCATTGTCCTGAAGATACTGGGTGGCCTCTATCTGCTCTTTCTGGCTGTCAAGGCAGCCAGGGGCGCTTTGACCAGGGATGGTGATGCCGGGCACTTCGTTGATCGGCCCGTTTCTGGCTTCGCCCTCTACAGGCGCGGCCTGCTGATGCACCTCAGCAACCCGAAATCCATTCTCGGCTGGATCGCCCTGGTTACGCTCGGGCTCGGCCCCGGCGCCTCGAGGCAAGATGTCGTTCTCATCCTGGCCGGCTGCGCGGTGCTGAGCGTGACGATATTTTGCGGCTATGCCTTGGCCTTTTCGACCCCGCCGATGGTGCGCATGTATCGCCGGACGCGGCGCGGTATCGAAGGCGTCTTGGCTGCCTTCTTCGGCTTTGCCGGTCTCAGCCTGCTGTTTTCGCGGGCCTGAGCCAGTCGCGCCGATCGTAGCCGTGCCTCACCCGTGCTCGTCGGCACACAATGCGTGGTCGGACAGCGCGCGGATGACGTAGCAGTCGCCGACCGTCTTGCCGTCGCAGCACGAGGCGATGCGCTCAAGCTCGGTTTCCAGCCGCTTCAACTGGGCGATCTTTTCGCGCACGGAGATCAGTTGCTCCCCGGCGATCTTGTCGGCATGGCCGCAAGGCTGCTCGGGGTGGCCGCTGAGGTCGATCAGCGCGCGGATGTCCTCGACGGCGAAGCCGAGGTCGCGGGCGTGGCGGATGAAGGCCAGCCGTTCCAGCTCCTGCTTGGAATAGCGGCGCTGGTTGCCTTCCGAGCGTTCTGGCGCGGCGACCAGACCCATCTGCTCGTAGTAGCGGATGGTCGGCACCTTGACCCCGGTGCGGCGGGAGAGATCACCGATCGAAAACATGCATTTTGCCTCTTGAAGCTCTAGTGACTAGAGCAATTACAGTGCCTGGCATCAGGGTTCAAGGCCCATGCGGCGGCACGACGCGCGAGAGCAGACAGGTGATGCAAATGACGGCTCCTCTAAGGCAGACACGGTTCAAGATCGGCGGCATGGATTGCGCTTCCTGCGCGGCCAAGATCGATACGGCGGTGCGCCGCCTCGACGGCGTCGCCGATGTCTCGGTTTCGGTGACCGGCGCCAGCATGACCGTTAGCCACGGTGGCCGGCTCAATGACGACAAGGTGCTGCAGCAAGTGGCGCGGCTGGGCTACGGCATCGTCAAGGCCGAAGCCAGGGCCCACGGGCCAGCAGCCAAGGTGCAGGACCATGCCGATCATGACCACGAAGGCCATGACCATGGAGGTCAGGACCACGCGGGCCATGATCATGACCATGGCGACGGACAGGTAGCCAAGGAGGCCGCAGGGTCATCGCATCTCCACAGCCACGCCGAGCCCGGGCAGGCGTGGTGGCGCAGCCACCGTGCGGCGCTGACGCTGGCTTGTGCCGCGGCGCTTGTCGCTGCTTACGGCATTGGTCATGTTTTTCCCGCGGCCGAGCGCTGGGTCTTCCTGGCTGCATTGTTGGTCGGCCTGGTGCCGATCGCGCGGCGGGCGCTGATGGCGGCGCTGGCCGGCACGCCGTTTTCGATCGAGATGCTGATGACCATCGCCGCTGTTGGCGCCGTGATGATCGGCGCCACGGAGGAAGCGGCCGCCGTGGTGGTGCTGTTCCTGATCGGTGAGCTTCTGGAAGGTGTCGCCGCCGGCCGGGCGCGGGCCAGCATCCAGGGCCTGGCCGATCTGGTGCCGAAGACAGCGCTGGTCGAGCGGGGAAGCGGCACGGTTGAAGTTCCCGCCGAACAACTCGGCGTCGGCGACGTCATCCTGGTGCGACCGGGCGATCGCATTCCGGCCGATGGCGAGATTGTGGAGGGGTCGAGCGAGATTGACGAGGCGCCGGTGACCGGCGAAAGCACGCCGAAGCGCAAGACTGTCACAGAGCCCGTCTTTGCCGGCACGATCAACAGCGATGGCGTGCTCAAGGTGCGGGTGACTGCGGCCGCTTCCGACAACACCATCGCCCGCGTGGTGCGGCTGGTGGAGGAGGCGCAGGAAGCCAAGGCGCCGACCGAGCGCTTCATCGACCGTTTCTCTCGCATCTATACGCCCGGCGTGCTGGTGGTCGGCGCGTTGGTGGCGCTGCTGCCGCCGCTGGTCGCCGGCGGCGACTGGAACGAATGGATCTACAAGGGTCTGGCGATCCTGTTGATCGGCTGCCCCTGCGCGCTGGTTATCTCGACGCCAGCGGCGATTGCAGCTGGTCTGGCGAACGGCGCCCGGCGCGGCCTGCTGATGAAGGGCGGTGCGGTGCTGGAAGGCTTTCGCCGGATCACGGCTGTCGCCTTCGACAAGACCGGCACGCTGACCGCGGGCAAACCTGTCGTGACCGACATTGTCGCCTATGGCCGCGATGAGCGCAGCGTGCTGGCGCTGGCGGCAGCACTCGAGCAGGGCTCCAGCCATCCGCTGGCGGTGGCGATCCTGGACAGGGCCAAAGCCGACAAGGCACCGGTGCCGCCGGCGCTGGCGGCGAAGGCGATCTCCGGCAAGGGCGTCGAGGGCAGCGTCGGCGGCGTCGCCGTCTTCCTGGGTTCCGGCTCGGCGGCGGGCGAGCGTGCTGAGATGACGCAAGCACAGCGCCTGGCCGTGGACAGCCTCAACGGCCAGGGCAAGACCGTGTCGGTGCTGGTGGTCAATGGCGTGGTGGCCGGGCTGATCGCCATGCGCGACGAGCCGCGGCCGGATGCGGCGGCCGGCATCACGGCACTCAAGGCCGAGGGCATCCGCACGGTGATGCTGACCGGCGACAACCGCCGCACGGCTGAAGCCATCGCGGCCTCGCTCGGCATCGAGGCGCGGGCGGAACTGCTGCCGCAGGACAAGCAGTGCATCGTCGGCGAATTGCAGCGCGAAGGGCTCAAGGTGGCCAAGGTCGGCGACGGCATCAACGACGCGCCGGCGCTGGCCGCCGCCGACATCGGCATCGCCATGGGCGGTGGCACCGATGTGGCGCTGGAGACGGCGGACGCCGCGATCCTGCATGGCCGGGTCATGGACGTTGCCCGCATGGTGCGCTTGTCGCGGGCGGTGATGGCCAATATCGGCCAGAACATCACCGTGGCGCTGGGGCTGAAGGCGGTGTTCCTGGTCACCACCATTTTGGGCATCACCGGCCTGTGGCCGGCGATCCTGGCCGACACCGGCGCCACCGTGCTGGTGACAGCCAACGCCATGCGCTTGCTGCGCTGGCGCGGGTAAGGCGGTCTTCGGCGGACGCGTGCCACCTGCCGTCATGGGTCGATATCCATCGCGAGTGCTGCCTCCTTCTGGTTTTCCAACTCCCTGAGCCTGCCCGTGAGCGCGCCGTGGATCGAGGTGTAGGCGGCGGCGCCGAAGGTCAATCGTCTTGGCGCGGGATCCTGTTCCACCGAGGCGATCATCGCTTCGACCATCTTGTTGGGATCGCCCTTGATGTCGAAGGAGCCCTCGGAAAAAGCCCGGCGCAGCTCGCCGATCGGCGTGTCTTTGTAGGTGTCGGCCGGCTCGGAACTGATCAGGCTGGCGCCGAAGTTGGTCTGCGTCGGGCCCGGCTCGATGAGCGTCAGACCGATGCCGAAAGGCGCGACCTCCTGCCGAACGGATTCGACAAAGCCTTCGATGCCCCATTTGGTGGCGTGATAGAGGCTGAAGCCGGGATAGGCCATCTGTCCGCCCTCCGAAGAGACTTGCAGGATCCGGCCGCCCCCCTGTTTCCTCAGATGCGGCAGTGCTGCCCGGAGCAACTGGATGGAGCCGATGAGATTTGTGTCGATCAGGTCGCGAATCTGGCTATCGTCCAACTCCTCCGCCGCGCCGAACAGGCCGTAGCCGGCATTGCTGACAATGACGTCGATCCGCCCCAGATCGTCAAAGGCCTTGTCGATTGCTGCCCGGATCGCATTGCTGTCGGTCATTTCAAGCGAAGCGATCCAGAGGTGATCGCCATATCGCGCCTTCAAATCGGCGAGCGCCAGCGGCTTCCGCAGCGTCGCGGCGACACGGTCGCCACGGGCCAGAAGCCTTTCCGTCAGAAGTAGACCGAAGCCGGATGAGGTACCGGTGATGAACCATGTCTTGTTCATGGGAATGTCCTTTCATTGCTGACTTCGACCAAGACTACGTCATCAAACTCATGATACTATCCGTTCAATTTCATATAGCTTGATGAAAATTTCCCATGAATGCCAAGCCTGGACTTCCGGAATTGACCGCGCTCGCAGCGATTGTCTCGCATCGCAGCTTCCGCAAAGCGGCCGACGAACTCGGCCTTTCGCCCTCGACTCTCAGTCACATGATGCGGACGCTGGAGCGAGGCATGGGCGTCCGCCTGCTCAACCGCACAACCCGCAGCGTTGCACCGACAGAGGCAGGAGAGCGGCTCGTAGCGCGCTTGCGGCCGCTTTTGTCGGATATCGATGCGGCACTGGCCGAGGTCGATAATTTCCGCGGTCTTACGTCAGGGACACTTCGGATAAACACCAGCGAGATCGCGGCCCGCTTGCTGCTTCGATCGGCGGTACCGGCCTTTCTTCAGCGCTACCCCCAGGTTTCGCTCGATCTCGTCACCGAGGGAAAGTTGGTCGATATCGTCGCCGAGGGCTTCGATGCCGGCATCCGCCTGGGCGAGGCGGTACCACGGGATATGGTCGCGGTGCGTTTCGGCGGGCCGACACGCTTCATCGCCGTCGCATCGCCGACCTATCTCGCCGGCCACCCGGTTCCGAAAGTGCCGGATGATCTGCGGGATCAAACCTGCATCCGGTTCCGCCTGCCGAGCGGCAAACCCTATCGTTGGGAGTTCGAGAAGCATGGCCAGGAAATCGCCATCGATGTCCAGGGCGTCCTGACGCTCGACAATATGGAGCTGATGGCTGAGGCTGCCGCCAGCGGCATGGGTATCGCTTATATCTCGGACAAATACGCCAAGCCTTATCTCGATCGAAGAGCGCTCGTCGTGGTGCTGGACGATTGGTGTCCGCCCATTCCCGGCCTGTTCCTCTATTATCCAGGCCACCGGCTGGTGCCGCCGGCCCTGCGCGCCTTCATCGACGTGCTGAAGGAGACGAAGGACTGAGCCGCTACTCGGCGGGCGCCGTCAGTGGCGGCGTGGCGTTGCTGCGCCCTTCCCAGACCTGGGAGACGACTGCGACCACCACGGCAACCAGCATGGCGATAGCGCCGACCACCGGCAGGCTGCGATAGCCGTAGCCGGCGTTGAGCATGGCTGCACCGAGCGAGGCCGCCAGCGCGATGCCGACGTTGAAGCCGGACGGGATCAGCGAGGAGGCGAGGTTGGAGGCGTCGGCCGTCCAGGCCAGGATGCGGGTCTGGATTGGGGTACCGATGGCGAAGTTGAGGCCGCCCCAGATGACGATCGCGACAACCATCGGCAGGGGATAGGGACTGACGGCGTAGATGACCGCCAGCGTGACCGCTTGTAGGCCAAGCATGGTGATCAGCGAGGGCATCAGCTTCCAGTCGGACAGCTTGCCGCCGAGGAAGACGCCAAGCGTGGCGCCGACGCCGTTGAGCAGCAGCACCCAGGGCACCAGGTTCTCGTCGAGCCCGGTGACCTCCAGCAAAGTCGGGGTGATGTAGGTGAACAGGCAGAACTGGCCGAGCATCAGCATCAGCATCAGGATCAGCGAGGTCCAGACCTGCTGGCGCGCCAGGACGCGAACCTCACGGGCGAGCCCGGCGGGCTTGGCGTGGTATCCGGTGGTGCGCGGCAGAAGGGCCGCCATCGCGAGCGTTGCCGCGACGCCGAGCGCGCACATCACCCAGAAGGTGGCGCGCCAGCCCCAGATGTTGCCGATGGCGGTGCCGGCCGGCACGCCGATGACGTTGGAGACGGTGAGGCCGGACAGGATGACCGCCACCGCCATGCCGCGTTTGTCCTCGGGAACGAGGCCGACGGCGACCACCATGGCAACGCCGAAATAGGCGCCATGCGCGACCGCAACGGCGATGCGCAGAACCAGCATGGAGGTGAAGTCGGGCGCCAGCGCACAGGCCGCCTGGCCGATGGTGAAGGCGACGGCGAGGCCGAGCAGCAAGGTCTTGCGCGGCAAGGATTTGGTTGCGAGCGCCAGCAACGGGCCGCCGATGGCGATGCCGCAGGCATAGCCGGAGACGAGATAGCCGGCGGAGGGAACCGAGACGCCAAGCCCCTCCGCCACTTGCGGCAGCACGCCGGCAATGACGAATTCGGTGGTGCCGAAGGCGAAGGCGGCGATGAACAGGGCGATAAGCGGAAGCGACATAGGCAAGCCTTGGCTGGAACGGCCTCAAACCACGGATGGGCGGTTTGGGCAATCCAGAAATTTTTGTCGCGAGTTTAGGTTTTCTTGACCGGCAGCTTTAGGCCGGAGTCTTGCGGCCATAGGGAATCTTCAACCACGCCCGCTCATGGAAATAGTAGAGCAGGGACTTGGTGAAGACCTCGGTTATGCCGATGGCCGCGGCGAGCTTGACGCTTCCTGTCACGACCAGGGAAATGATCAGCGTGTCGATGGTGCCGGTCACACGCCAGGACAGCGCCTTGGCGAAACTGCGTGAATGGGTGTCCATCGATTTCCTCCGAAAGCCTGGGCTAATCGATCCTTACCCTGACTGATGGAAACGGAGCAAAGTATTTTGCCGTCGAAGCAGGTAAGGTGCCTTCAGCTCGCCTTCAGCCTCGACCCGGTGAGCAGGCCGCGCTCTTCCAGCACCGGATAGGCCATCGACGCCAGCAGCGAGTTGATTTGCTTCAGGTCGCGGATGGTGTCGAGGTGAATCGAGCTGGTTTCGACGCTTTTGGCGGTGCCTTCGCGCAGCCGCAGGAAATGGCTGGCGCTGGTTTCCTTCTCGCGGTCGCGCAACTGGTCCTTCTCCAGCACCAACTGGCGGGCCGTTTCGGGGTCGCGGGAGACCAGGACGTTGAAGGCAAGCCTTGCATTGGCCAGCACCGAGCTGTGGAAGGCGCACAGTTCGCTCCAGCCCTCGTCGGTGAATTCCAGCCCGCGCTCGAACTTCTTCTTCACATGCACCAGCATGTTGCGCACAATGATGTCGCCGACCTGCTCCAGCTTGATGCAGGCGCCAATCAGCTCCTGGCAGCGCAGGGCCTCGTCCTCGGTCAGCTGGTTCTTCGTGAGCTTGGCGAGATAGAGTTTGATCGCCGCGTGCTTGCGGTCGACACGGTCGTCGAGGGCGGCCAGCGCCTTGATCTTGTCGGCGTCGGCGCTCTCGTAGAGTTCCATGATGCGCTTCAGCATGATCTCGACGGTTTCACAGACCCGCACCACCTCGCGCGTCGCATTGCCCAGCGCCTGGCTCGGCACATCGAGCGCGCTCTCGTTGAGCGCGGACAGCTCTACAATGTCGAGGGAGGCGGCAGGCGCCGGCTTGGTGCCGAGCGCCACGATCTTTTCCGAGGCGCGGTAGACGAAACGGGCCAGAGGCAGGCCGGCCAGCAGGATGATGACGTTGAACAGGATGTGGGCGTTGACGATCTGGTCCGCCGCCGTCGTGCCGAGGAAGCCGACATGCGGCCGGACAATCATGAACAGGATCAGCATGACCAGCGAGCCCAGCCCGCGCATCAGGAGATTGCCGATCGGCACGACGCGCACGGCGGGTCCGGCCGAGCGGGTGAGCATCGGCGCGATGATCGATGAGCCGAGATTGACGCCGAGGATGAGGACGACACCGAGTTCCGGGCTGATCAGGCCGCGGCCGGCGAGCGTCGCCATCAGCAGCACCGCCGCGATGCTCGACTGGAACAGCCAGGTGATCAGCGCCGCCAGGAGATAGGCGGTGATGGAATCGCTGGAGAAGTAATTGATGATGACCGGCATCAGCTGGCTGTTGCGCAGCGGCTCGGAGGCCTGGCCGATCATTTCCAGCGACAGGATCAGAAGCCCGATGCCGACCAGAATGCGGCCGGTCTGGCGCCAGTCGCGCCGCTCGGTGGCCATGAACATCACCGTGCCGGTGATCAGGCAGAGCGGCACCAAGAGCGTGAGATCGAAGGTCAAGAGCTTGACCACGAGCGCCGAGCCGATTTCGGCGCCGCGCACGGCCAACTGGCCGGCCGCACCCGAGACGATGCCGGAACCGGCGAAGGAGCCGACCAGCAGGGTGACCGCTGTCGAGCTTTGCAGCGCGATGGCGAGGCCGGTGCCGGCCAGCACCGCCATGATCGGATTGCGCATGGTGGCGCGCAGCCTGTGGCGCAGCACGTCGCCATAGGCGCGTTCGACGCCGGTCTTCACCATGCGAGTGGCAAACAGCATCAGCGCGACGGCACCGGCCAGATGCAGAAGGACGACGGAACCGCTCATCGAGGCGCCTGCATGCGAAGGGCGCGCACGATGCGGACATCGCGGCGATCAGGAGAGAGAACGAGGATACGAATCATGGTCATGGCAGTGTTCGATAATAACCGGAATATTTTAGCCGGATAATAAAATTTTGTCGATTTCAAGGGGCTGTCGCGGTGCGACAGGCCGTGTCGGGAAAGGGACGGGTGCGCAAATGGTTGCATTGCCGGTCTACGGTACCAACGCGGATCAGCGGCGTTTGCCACGCATCGCGTTATCAACTTTGCGATGATGTTCAAATATTCGGAATAAGCTGAGGATTTCATTGCACAATTGTAATGCTGCTGTTCAGTTTCGGTTCATCCCCCGGCGGCTACTCCTCTGGCATCGACAACCAAGGAGACTTCTCATGAAACGCATTGTTCTTTCTGTCCTCGCCGTCTCGATGCTGGCGGCTACGTCGCTCACCGGCCAGGCCGCGCCGATGAATGCGCCGGTCGCGCCGCAGTCGAATTACACCAAGGTCGACTGGCAGCAGCCCACCCACCGGGATGTCAAGAAGCGTGTCATCCAGAAGCGCTTCGAGAGGAAGGTCGTCGTGAAGCGGAACAACTGGCGCAACGGCCAGAAATATTCCGGCTGGCGCCAGCATCAGCCGGTCCGCGACTACGGCCGCTACGGCCTGCATCGTCCCGGCCGCGGCCAGGAATGGATCCGCGTCGGCAACGACTATGTGCTGGTCGGCATCCTGTCGGGCGTCATCTTCGGCGCGCTTGCCGCGCAGTAAATTCCCGCACAACGGGACTGAGGAGGAAGGCGGCCCGCAACGGCCGCCTTTCTTTTTGCCCTGTGGAAACCGGGTATGGCCCGTATTGGGGGTCGTCGGATTTCGCGCGCATGCTTATATGGTGGGGAAACGAGTTCCCCCGATGCGCTTTCCGCCCGCCTTCCTTGACGAGATCCGTGACCGCGTGCCGATTTCACAGGTCATCGGCCAGCGCGTCGCGTGGGATCGCAAGAAGACCAATACGTCGCGAGGCGACTATTGGGCCTGTTGCCCGTTCCATGGCGAGAAGAGCCCGTCCTTCCATTGCGAGGACAAGAAGGGGCGTTACCATTGTTTCGGCTGCTCGGTCTCGGGCGACCATTTCAAATTCCTCACCGAACTCGAAGGATTGAGTTTTCCCGAGGCCGTCGAGAAGATCGCCGACATGGCCGGCGTACCGATGCCGGTGCGCGACGAACGGGAAGAACGGCGCGAGCAGGAACGCGCCAGCCTGACCGATGTCATGGAGATGGCGACCGCCTTCTTCCAGGAGCGGTTGCAGGGACCTGAGGGAGCCAAAGCCCGCGCGTATCTGCGTGATCGTGGGCTGACGCCGGCGACGCAGCAGTCGTTCCGGCTTGGCTTCGCGCCCGATAGCCGCAACGCGCTGAAGGAGCATCTCGCGGCAAAAGGCGTGCCGAAAGCCGATATCGAAGCCTGCGGGCTGGTGCGTCATGGCGACGATATCCCGGTCTCCTATGACTGGTTCCGCGACCGCATCATGTTCCCGATCCCGGATTCGCGCGGCAAGATCATTGCCTTTGGCGGACGCGCGCTGGCCCCCGATGCGCTGGCCAAATACATGAACTCGCCTGACACCGAGCTCTTTCACAAGGGCAATGTGCTCTACAATTTCGCCCGCGCCCGCAAGGCGCTGGCCAAGGGCGGCACGGTCATTGCCGTCGAAGGCTATATGGACGTGATCGCGCTGGCGCAGGCCGGTTTCGAGAATGCCGTGGCGCCGCTCGGCACCGCGCTCACCGAAAACCAACTCGAATTGTTGTGGCGCATGGCGCCGGAACCGATGCTGTGCTTCGACGGCGACAAGGCCGGTCTGAAGGCCGCATGGCGTGCCGCTGACATGGTGCTGCCGTTGGTGCAGGCCAAGAGCTCGGCGCAGGCCGGGCGCTCGGCGCGCTTCGCGTTGCTGCCGGAAGGCAAGGATCCCGACGATCTGGTCAAGGCCGAGGGGCCGGACGCTTTTCGCATGGTGCTCGCCGAGGCGCGGCCGCTGGTCGACCTGTTGTGGATGCGCGAGACGTCGGGCGGTGTCTTCGACACGCCGGAGCGGCGGGCGGAACTGCAGACACGGCTGCGCGAACTGACCAGCCGCATCCGCGACGAAAGCCTGCGCTATCACTACCAACAGGAGATGCGCGAGCGGGTGCAAAGCTTCTTCAGCTCTCAGCGCCCTGCGCGGCAGAACCGCCAGGAGTGGAAACCGGGGCAAGGCAAGGCAGCCGCTGCACCCGGCGGACAATTCGCCAAACCTGGCGGCGGCCGCATGGCGATCACCGAAAGCCTCGGCCAGTCGGCGCTGGTCAAGCGCGGCAGCGAGGGAATGTCGGTGCGCGAGGCGACGATCATCGTGGCCCTGGTCAACCATCCACCGCTGATCGACGAGAATTTCGCCCATGTCGAGTTTCTCGATCTCGCCAATTCCGATCTGCAGCGGCTGCATGCCGCCATCCTCGACGCGATGGCGCATGACACGGCCAATGACCGCCATGCCGTGGTGGCGACGATCGATCGCGCCGGCTGCACTGAGATCTGGGGGCGTGCCGTCGAACTGATCAAGCGGGCGCGGCAATGGCCTGCGCTGGAGACGGCAGCGCTGGATGATGCCCGCGACGCTCTGAACCAGGCGCTGCACTTGCAGCGCAGCGCGCGCACCTTACATAAGGAGCTGAAACAGGCGGAAGCGGCGCTCGAAGCAGATCCCTCGGACGAAAACTTCCGCCATCTGATCGAAATTCAGGCGCAATTTCAGGATGTACAGGCGACGGAAGCGCTGATCGAAGGATTCGGCGTTTCGTCGGGTAGGGCTGGGCGAGCCTAAGTGCAGCTGAATACAGGAATGAGAGCGTGGCCAGGCTTCCCCAGGGGGCAGGGCGCGCTAAGTCGGGTAATTGATTCGCTTTTTTCATGCGAATCATGCGAGAGGCGCTTGACCTTCCGACAGAATGGCGGAATCAGGACGATTCGAAACGTTAACCCGCACCCGCGCCGACGGGAAATGAGCGATCTGAGGTACTGGTCACTGGACAGGCAGGCCGCCTGCCACAGATATCAGGGTTAATCTGGACTTAACGGTAGATGCGGTTACTGGCCCGGTGAAGCGCGTTTCATAAGCGAGCACATCCGGTTTCGACTGGTCCGACAGCTTACGCGGCTTCGATGGCAGCCGCTTGGAGAAGAAAAAAATTATGGCGACTAAGGAAAAGGAAGAGGTCGAGACCGAACGCGAAGGCGCCACCGATGGCCCTCTGCTCGACCTTTCCGATGATGCTGTCAAGAAGATGATCAAGGCCGCCAAGAAGCGCGGCTATGTCACGATGGACGAGCTGAATTCGGTGCTGCCTTCCGAGGAAGTGACCTCCGAGCAGATCGAGGACACGATGGCGATGCTGTCCGACATGGGCATCAACGTCGTCGAGGATGACGAGCAGGGTGAAGAGGCCGAGGCCGGCGACACCGCGGCGGACGCCGAGGAAGACGCCAACGAGCTGGCCGAGCAGACCGGCACGGCGGTCGCCGCCACCACCACCAAGAAAGAGCCGACCGACCGCACCGACGATCCGGTGCGCATGTATCTGCGCGAAATGGGCTCGGTGGAGCTTCTGTCGCGCGAAGGCGAAATCGCCATCGCCAAGCGCATCGAGGCCGGCCGCGAGACGATGATCGCGGGCCTGTGCGAAAGCCCGCTGACCTTCCAGGCCATCATCATCTGGCGCGACGAACTCAACGAATCCAAGATTCTGCTGCGCGAGATCATCGACCTCGAAGCGACCTATGCCGGCCCCGAAGCCAAGCAGGCACCGGTGGTCGAGCGCATCGAGGAAGCGCCCAAGGTCGAGGAAAAGCCGCGCCGCGGCCGCGACGAGGAAGAAGACATCACCAATGTCGGCGTCGACACGCGCGGCATCGGGGACGACGACGAGGAAGACGAGGACGAGGCGAGCCTCTCGCTGGCGGCGATGGAAGCCGAACTGCGCCCACAGGTGATGGAGACGCTCGACGTCATCGCCGACACCTACAAGAAGCTGCGCAAGCTGCAGGACCAGCAGGTCGAGAACCGTCTGGCCGCCGCCGGCACGCTGTCGCCCAGCCAGGACCGCCGGCTGAAGGAACTGAAGGACCAGCTGATCAAGGCGGTGAAGTCGCTGTCGCTCAACACCGCGCGCATCGAGGCGCTGGTCGAGCAGCTCTACGACATCAACAAGCGCCTGGTGCAGAACGAAGGCAAGCTGCTGCGGCTGGCCGAAAGCTATGGCGTGCGCCGTGAGGAGTTCCTGAAGGAATATCAGGGTTCCGAACTCGACCCGAACTGGACGCGCGCGATCGGCAATCTTACGTCGCGCGGCTGGAAGGAATTCACCAAGAACGAGAAGGATTCGATCAAGGAGCTGCGTGCCGAGATCCAGAACCTCGCCACCGAAACGGCGATCTCGATCCTGGAATTCCGCAAGATCGTCAACCAGGTGCAGAAGGGCGAGCGCGAAGCCGCGATCGCCAAGAAGGAAATGGTCGAGGCCAATCTGCGCCTCGTCATCTCCATCGCCAAGAAATACACCAATCGCGGCCTGCAGTTCCTCGACCTGATCCAGGAAGGCAATATCGGCCTGATGAAGGCGGTCGACAAATTCGAATACCGCCGCGGCTACAAGTTCTCGACCTACGCGACATGGTGGATCCGGCAGGCGATCACGCGTTCGATCGCCGACCAGGCGCGCACCATCCGCATTCCGGTGCACATGATCGAGACGATCAACAAGATCGTGCGCACCTCGCGCCAGATGCTGCACGAGATCGGCCGCGAGCCGACGCCGGAGGAACTGGCCGAAAAGCTCGCCATGCCGCTCGAAAAGGTGCGCAAGGTCTTGAAGATCGCCAAGGAGCCGATCTCGCTCGAAACGCCGGTCGGCGACGAGGAGGATTCGCATCTGGGCGATTTCATCGAGGACAAGATGGCGATCCTGCCGATCGACGCGGCGATCCAGGCCAATCTGCGCGAGACCACGACGCGCGTGCTGGCTTCGCTGACACCGCGCGAGGAGCGTGTTCTGCGCATGCGCTTCGGCATCGGCATGAACACCGATCATACGCTGGAAGAAGTCGGCCAGCAGTTCTCGGTGACCCGCGAGCGTATCCGCCAGATCGAAGCCAAGGCGCTGCGCAAGCTCAAGCATCCGAGCCGGAGCAGAAAGCTGCGCAGCTTCCTCGACAGCTGAGTTGAGCTTTATCTTTGCGAAGAATTGAGGGCGCCGATAGGCGCCCTTTTTCGTTTTAAGCATCAAACGGGAAGCCGTTTCAGACCTTTCCGGGAATTGCCTACAACGGCACGTTCAGTCGTGCTCCCTTGACGATGATGCCGCCCCGGTCGCCGATCTCGATCGAGCCATAGCGCTGCCTGAAGCATTGGGGCAGCGGACGGTCGCCGGGAACCGACAGCCACAGGCGCAGCATATGGCGCCGCTTGTCCGGGTCTGGCCAATCGCGAAAACCCATGCGGTCGTGCAGCAGCGAATGATTGTAGACGAACTGCATGTCGCCGGGCCGCAGCCGCATCGACAGGTTCAGCTTCGGATCATTGGCGAGGCTGTCGAAGAGATCCAGCGCTTCGACATGCGCGGCGCTCAGCCGCATGGCATCCGGAAAACGCTGGGCGCTGTCGATGTACTGGCGCTGATAGATGCCGGTCAGCAATCCCGCATGCCAGTTCAGGACCGGAATCTCGAAATAGGGTTTTTCGCCTTCCGGTATCTCGCCGCGCCGGTCGGTGGCGATCGGATCAAACAACAGGCGGACCAGATCGGGCCGCCTTTTGCGCATCTCGTTGTAGATCGTCACCGTGCTGACCAGCAAGGACTCGCCGCCGTGTATGGCATCGCGCAGGCAGAGCAGGCCGACGACATCGGCGGAGTCGGTGTGAAACGTCTGGCGTTCCGCCGTCTGGTAGATGCGTGTCGTGGCGTCCCTGGCGTCGGCGCCGATGTCGCGGACATGGCCGAGTATATGGCCCTGGGCATTCTGCGACCGTGCGCTTCCCAGATGCGCGCCGATACCGCAGAAGATCGTTGCCGCCATTTCAGCGGAATATCTGTCGACCGGGAGACCGCGAAGCACCTCGAAGCCTATGCCTGCGATCAGTTTCTGGCGAAGGGCGGCAAGATGGCCGGCGAGCCGGGGCAGAGGGAAATCGGCCTTGGTCAAGCTGCCGATATCCTGCGAGCCGGCGAGAAAACCGGTTGCCGCCGCTTCCAGCTCGACGATGTCCCGAGGGTCCAATTCGACCAGCCAATTCTGGGGATGCTTCGCCATGTCCTCGCCGATCCATGCGGCGGCAATGTCGATCCGGTCCGGCGGCAGGTCTGTTGTCTCGCGCATGAAGTTCTCCCGCGGGGCGATCGGTCTCGGACGTCAGCCTGGGATTTCCGCCATGGCCACGGCTGAGATTGCCGCAATCAGGCGGGTTTTTAAACCGGCCTTCCCTGGTCGCCGCCGAGTGTCACCTCGAGCCCGCAAATGATGACTTGGATGCGTCCTTGCGGGATGTTCGCCGCGGGAGGATAATTTCGCGTCGGATGCATTTTCTGGGCGACAACCCGGATGCCCGCCCCGGCGAAGCCGCCGTGCTCCGTGGCTCCGGAAGGAGGCGTACCATGACGACCTACATCATGCTGATGAACTGGACCGAGCAGGGCGCGAAGAACGTGCGCGATTCGCCCAAGCGCCTCGACGCCGC
Source organism: Mesorhizobium sp. P2_E9 (assembly GCF_056403815.1). Lineage (NCBI taxonomy): Bacteria > Pseudomonadati > Pseudomonadota > Alphaproteobacteria > Hyphomicrobiales > Phyllobacteriaceae > Mesorhizobium > Mesorhizobium sp. P2_E9. Next base: position 203,178 of record NZ_JBFUET010000012.1, on the reverse strand, counting down.
CAGGAAGCAGCTGGGCGACATGGGCGGATCGTTCAAGGCGTTCTACCTGACCATGGGCGAGTTCGACATGGTGGCGGTGGTCGAAGCGCCCGACGATGCGGTGCTGGCGCGTTTCGCGCTGATGCTGGCCGCGAACGGAAACCTCAAGTCACGGACGCTGAAGGCTTTCCCGGAATTCGCCTACCGCGAGATCATCTCGTCGCTTGGATGAAGCAAGCGGCTGGGTTTTTTGGGAGTCGATGGTCGCGTGCCGGCCTGACGGCGCTTTGCCGCAGGACGGGACGGCTGGCCGTGATAGACTACGGCCAGGGGAGATCGCGATGAAGAAAGTCTCGATATTGGCTACCGGCCTTGCCTTGATATCGTTGATGCCGTTCGCCGCCGGCGCGCAAAAACCGGTCGGCATGGCCAATCCGGCATCCGTCCATTGCAGCGAGATCGGCGGGCGCCAGGCGATCAGGAAGGACAAGGCCGGCAACGAATACGGGTTTTGCCGGCTGCCCAAAGGGCGCCTGTGCGAGGAGTGGGCGCTGTTTCGCGACAACAAATGCATCGGGCCGAAGGCGGCCATGCGCGGCAAGTGACCCGCAACGCGACAGAGAGTGAGATCATGTCCGAAACACATTCGCATCTCTGGCCCGGTGTGCCGCTCGCCCTTGGCTCGGCTGTCCTGTTCGGCGCGACGCCGCCACTTTCCAAGCTGCTGCTCGATGCCGTGAACCCCTTCATGCTGGCCGGTCTGCTCTATCTCGGCGCCGGTGTCGGCCTCGCTCTCTATAGGCTGCTTCGCGGCAAACAGGCCGCCGCCGGCGAGGCGCAACTGGCTGCCGGGGATATTCCATGGCTGGCGCTGGCAATCGGCATGGGCGGCATCGTCGCGCCGGTGCTGTTGATGTTCGGCCTGACGTTGAACACCGCGTCCAGTTCGGCGCTGCTGCTCAATCTCGAAGGGTTGGCGACAATGGCGATCGCCTGGCTCGTCTACCGCGAGAATGTCGACCGGCGTCTGCTTCTGGGTGCCTTCGCCATCCTTGCCGGCGCCGTTCTGCTGTCGTGGCAAGGCGACGGTGTCGCCTTCAACCTTGGCGCCATCCTGGTCGCCGGGGCATGCCTGGCGTGGGGGCTGGACAACAATTTCACCCGCAAGATCTCGGCCACCGATCCGGTGGTGATCGCCATGCTCAAGGGGTTGGTGGCGGGTGTCGTCAATGTCGGGCTGGCGCTTGCCGCCGGGGCTTCGTTTCCTGCGGTGTCCGTTGTCGCGGCAACGGCCGCCGTCGGCTTCTTCGGTATCGGCGTCAGCCTGGTGATGTTCATCGTGGCGTTGCGCCATCTCGGCACCGCGCGGACCGGCGCCTATTATTCGCTGGCGCCATTCATCGGTGCGCTGCTGGCCATCGCCATGCTGGGCGATGCCGTCACGCTCAAGCTGGCGATCGCCGGGCTTTTGATGGGCGTCGGCCTGTGGCTGCACCTGTCGGAGCGCCATGAGCATGAGCACGACCATGAGGAACTGGAACATGAACACAGCCATGTGCATGACGAACACCACCAGCACGATCATGACGGGCCGGTGAGCGAGCCGCATTCGCACTGGCACCGGCATGCGCCGATGCGCCACTGGCATCCGCATTATCCCGACCTGCATCACCGGCATAGCCACGGCTGAGCATGCCAAGATCATGCTCAAGCAAACACCCAGGCCTGAACTGACCGTCTGGTACAACACGCGGTGCCCGGTCTGCGATGCCGGCATCAGCCGGCAGAAGCGGCGGCTGATCGAAGCAGTCAAAGCCGGACGGATCGCGTTTCGCGACATCAATCTGGAGCCGGCAGCGCTTGCCGGACACGGCGCCTCACTCGAGGACATCCGCCGCCGGCTGCATGCCACCGATGCGAATGACCGCTTGCTGGTCGGCGCCGACGTCGCGATTGCCGTGTGGGCGGCAACGCCGGGCGAGGGCTGGCTGGCCACGCTTTTCGGCAATCCGGTTGCCTTGCCGCTGACGCGTTTTGCCTATGATCGTTTCGCAGACCTGCTCTACGCCTGGAACCGCCGCAAAGGCCGCTGGTAGTCAAATTTATCCATTGCATTGGTCTGAGATGACAGGCCCGGATCGGAAAACCGACCCACTTGGCGTGCGATCAGATACATCGTAAGATATATCTTGACTCCACGGGAGCGTGCGCCTAATTAAGATATATCGTAAGATAGAACTCAAGGAGCAATCAATGCACAAAGACAATCATTTCGGGCGCGGTCACTTCGGCGAGCGCATGTTCATGCACATGGCCGGCAAGTTCGGCAGAGGGGGCGGCGGCTTTGGTCCGTTCGGACATGGCGGTCGCGGCGGCGGACGCGGTGGCCCGGGCGACATGTTCCGCGCCGGCCGCATGCTGGCCGACGGCGACCTCAAGCTGATCACGCTGTCGCTGCTGGCCGAGGCGCCGCGCCACGGCTACGACATCATCAAGGCGCTGGAGGAGCGCACCAGCGGCACCTACAGCCCGAGCCCGGGCGTGGTTTACCCGACGCTGACCTTCCTGGAAGAGGCCGGCTATGCTGCCTCTGCGGCGGACGGCAACAAGAAGGTGTTTTCCATCACCGAGGCCGGTCAGGCGCATCTGGCCGACAATCGCGAGATGATCGACGGTGTGCTCGACCATCTCGAACGCTTCGGCCGCAAGATGGCCAAGGCGCGCGATTGGTTCGGCTGGAACGACGATGGCGACGAACGACGCGGTGGCCGCGGCGGCCGTGGCGAGCGCTCGGAAACGCGCGACGAATTCCGCGCCATCCGCCATCGCCTGCGCGCGGCGCTGGGCGAGATCGTCGATGCCCCGGCTGAAAAGCAGGCCGAGGCGATCGCCATCCTCGAAGCCGCGGCGGAAGCGCTGGAAGCCCTGACGCATCGCTGATCTCGTCGCGACGGACGCAAAAAAAGCCCGGGGAGACCCGGGCTTTTTTTTGTTGGCGCTGATGCGGATGGCATCATTCCTTGCCGACATATTCGCTGATCAGCTTTTCGTTGCGCGCCTTTTCGATCTTGGCGGTCATCTCGGACGACAGGCGCTCGTCGGTGCGGTACTTGACCAGGTTCACCAGGCTGCCGGTGAGCAGCAGGATGCCCATGGCCCAGTAGCCCTTGGTCGCCAGGTCGACCGGCGCCAGCCACAGCGACAGGCCGAGCATGAAATAGGCGGCACCGACCGAGGCGGTGTTGAACATGATGTAGGTTTGGTTGGCGTTCATGGGAATTCTCCGTTGGTTAGATGACGTTGGATTTGATGGCAGTCAGTTTGAGGATGCTGGTTTTCAGTTGACGGTCTTCAGGCGCTCGAGCACGTCCTTGGCGCGCACCTTCACCGTCGGGCCGTGACCGGCGTCGGCCAGGCGGTCGCGGATCGCTTCGTGACGCAACTCGCCGTCGATCTCGTCGAGAATGCCGGCCTCCTCGAACGGGTCGCTGGCTCCCTTGATGCGGGCCAAGAGCTCCTCGGCGTCGTTGAGACTTCCAGAATTGCCGATCGACCTGACGAGGCGTGACTGCGCCTTGCGCTCGGCATCGATGGCCCGCGCCGAGATCATGCCCTGGTTCAAGTCGATGATGCGGCGATGCGCCCGCTCCACCGAAACGCGCATCCGCAACGTCTTTTCGCCGAGGCTCTGCACGGTGGCGCGGCGGACTTCGCGTTCATTCTCCAGTTCGGCGACGGCCGCGGCACCGCTTTCGGCAAGCCCGTTATTGCCGGCGGCGAGCGCGCTGACGGTGCGGCTCTCCAGATCGGCGTGGCGACGCTCAAGCTGGTCGAGACCGGCCTGCTCGGCACGCTGACGGACAATCAGCGAAGCAAGCGTCTGCTTGGCGGCGGCAAGACCCGCCTCGGCGTCGCGGATGCGCTGCGCCAGAAGGTCGATGGCGAAGCGATCCTTGAGGCCGTCCTCGGCCCGTGCGCTGGCGCCGTCGAGCAATGTTCTGATCAGGCTAAGCATGGTTCTTCTCCCTTCGAATTGTTGCATGAACAATGTTCACGAAGCCAACATAACAGGAAATGAACGTTGTTCAAGAGGTTTTTGAACGCTGTTCACGAAATCCCTTATATGGTAAACGAAAGGACGATCGTGGTTCGAAACACTTGCAGCCTGGGCTGGGGCACGGGCATCTACAAGGACAAGCATGGCACTGGACAGGGAAGAAATAAGCGAGCGGGTGCTGGCGATTGCCGAGGTGCTGCTCAACGAGGGCGGCATGGACAATCTGAAGGCCAGGACCATCGCCGAGCAAGCGGGCATCTCGGTCGGCTCGGTCTACAATCTGTTTTCCGATCTCGACGGGGTCCACCGTACCGTCAACATGCGGCTGCTCGACCGGCTGGGTGCGGCAGGGGCGGCGGCGATGGTCGATCTCGGCACACGCGGCATCACCGATGTGCGCCAGCGCCTGCTGGCGCTGGCCGGCGCCTATGTCCGCTTTGTCGAGGCGCATCCGGGCAGTTGGCCGGCGCTGCTCGCCTTCAACAGGCGGCGCCCGACGCTGGCCGAGCCGGACGCCTATGAAGCGAGGCTCGACCAGCTGTTCGAGATCATCGCCGAGGTGCTTGCCGGCGGCAATTTCGACCTCGACGATGATACGCGCCGCATCGCCGCGCGCACGCTGTGGTCAAGCGTGCATGGCATCGTCACCAGCGGCTATGCGGCGAGATCCGTTCGCCGGCAGGCCGACGAGATCGACCAGCAGATTGAGCTCCTGGTCGCCGTCTTCATCAGGGGGCTGGAACGCGGCGGCACATTCGCGCATGCTGGGACAACAGCGTCGTGAATCGCAAACAAGGCAGGGCAAGCCGCGATTGCAAGGCGAACAAGGAGATTTGAGCGATGTCTTTTCTGAAACGTCTTTTCGGCGGTGGCGGCGGCGGTGAAACGGCCGAGCCCAAAAGTGCGGCGCCCGCCAAGCAGGTCGAGCACAAGGGCTTCCTGATCAGCGCCACGCCCTACAAGGCCGAGGGCCAGTACCAGACCTGCGGCATCGTCTCCAAGGAGATCGACGGCGTGGTGAAGGAGCACAAATTCATCCGCGCCGACCGCTTCGCCGGGCTCGACGACGCCGTCGACATCTCGATCAAGAAGGGGATGCAGCTGGTCGATGAGCAGGGCGAGCGGATTTTCGGGTAGGGTGGTGTCGGCAGTCCGCCTGCATAAATCCAGCTTATCATCACCCCTGATTTTTGAAGACGTTACACGGCCTTTCGCCGCCTGTAGCTTCGACGCTACATAGTGGAAATGACTGGGATTTGGTGGGTCGATGCAGACACATGCGCGGGTGGTGGTTGTTGGCGGCGGGTGTGTCGGCGCGGGTATCCTTTACGGTTTGGCGAAGCGCGGCTAGAGCGACGTCGCGCTGCTCGAACGCACGCAGCTGACGGCCGGCTCGACCTGGCATGCGGCGGGCCTCGTCCCATCCTATGCCCGCAACATCAATATCGGCCGGATGATCAACAAGACCATCGAGATCTATGAAGGGCTCGAGGCCGAGACCGGCCAGCCTGTCGGATGGCACAAATGCGGCCAGTTGCGCATCGCCAATTCCAGGGACCGGCTCGACGAATACAAGAGCTATATGAGCGTGGCCGATGTTCAGGCCATGCGGGCGCATTTGCTGTCGCCGGGTGAGGCGAGGGCGCTGTGCCCGCTGCTCGACAACAAGCATATGCTGGGCGCGCTCTATCATCCCGATGACGGCCATATCGCACCGGCCGACGTGACCCATGCCATGGCCAAGGGCGCGCGGGATCTGGGCGCCAAGATCCATCTCAACACCGAGGTCACCGGCTTTCAGCGGACTGCCAGCGGCGAATGGCGGGTCGCGACGAACAAGGGCGACATCATTTGCGAGCATGTGGTCTGCGCGACCGGCAATTACGCGCGCCAGACCGGCGCGCTGCTCGGCCTCGATATCCCCGCCATCCCGATCCTGCACCAGTACTGGATCACCGAGCCGGTGCCGGAAATCGTGGAGCGCAAAAAGCAGGGACGTGCGGAAATGCCTATCCTGCGTGACGAGGGGTTTGAAGGTTATTTGCGCGAGGAAGGCGACGGCTTCATGTTCGGTCCCTATGAGCGCACCGAACACTTAAAACTGTTCGCCGAGGACGGCGTTCCCGCCTGGTTCGGCGCCGACCTCGTCGAGGAGGATTTCGAGGCGGTGTCGTGGAACTGGGAGCAGGCAACGCAACTTGTGCCGACGCTGGGACGCGCCGGGATCAAGGCCAATGTCCGCGGACCTTTCCAGATGACGGCGGACGAGCTTCCCCTGATGGGACCGGCCTGGGGCCTGCCCAATGTCTGGCTGGCCGAGGGCGTGCCGGGCGGCATCCTGTGGGGTGGCACGATCGGCTATTATCTGTCGGAGCGGATTGTTGAGGGCGGCAACAGCCTCGACACCTCCGATCTCGACCCGCGCCGCTTCGGCGACTATGCCAACAAGGCCTGGACGCGCGAGAAGGTCCGCGAGGCCTGGGGCACGCATGCGGAGCAGAAATATCCGGGGCAGGACATGCCAGCCGCCCGCCCGCAGAAGACGGCGCCGTCCTATGCGCGGCTGACTGAACTGGGCGCCGTCTGGGGCGTGCTCAACGGCTGGGAGATGCCCAACTGGTTCGCGCCTAGGGGTGTCGAGGCCAAGGACCAGTATAGCTGGCGCTGGACCGCCAAGGGCGTGTTCGTCGGCGAGGAGGTGCAGGCCGTGCGCAACGCCGTCGGCCTGGTCGAGATGACGCCAATGACGAAGTTCGAGGTGTCGGGGCCAGGCGCGGCGGCCTGGCTCGACAGGATCCTCGCCAACCGGCTGCCGGCGACCGGCCGGGCTGTGCTGGCGCATCACCTTACCCCTGCCGGCGGCGTGCAGGCGGAATACATGGTGGCGCGCCTTGGCGAAGACAGCTTCTACCTCATATCGACGCCGCGCGCCGAGCGCTGGAACTTCGACGATCTCTCAAAGCTGCTTCCCGCCGACGGCAGCGTCAGCCTGAAGAACGTCACCAACGAGCGCGGCTGCTTCACGGTCGTCGGGCCGAAGGCGCGAGACGTGCTGCAGCCGCTGACCGAGATCGACCTGTCGAATGCGGGCTTTCCCTGGTTCGGCGTGAAGACCGGCAGCGTGGCGCTTGCCAGCGACGTGCGGCTGCTGCGCGTCAACTATGAAGGCGAGCTTGGATGGGAACTCTATCATCCCATGGCCTACCAGCGGCAATTGCTCGACGCGATCCTGAGAGAGGGCGAGAACCACGGCCTGCGGCTCGTCGGGCTGCATGCGCTGGAATCGCTGCGGCTGGAGAAATCCTATCGCGCCATGTACCGCGACATGAATCCCGAACTCAACGCGCTGGAGAGCGGGCTCGAACGCTTCATCCGCCTCGACAAGGGCGATTTCATCGGCCGCGACGCGGTGCTGAAATACAAGGACAAAAACGACCAGCGCCGGTCGGTGACGCTCAAGATCGAAACCGACGGCGCCAGCACGCTCGCTTTCGAGGGGCTCTACATCGATGGCCAACTGGTCGGGCGCATCACGTCCGGCGGCTATGGCTACACGCTCGGACATGATCTGGCGCTGGCGCTGTTGCCCGAACGTCTCGGTACGCCCGGCACGAAGCTCGACGTCGCCATACTGGGGGAATGGAAGACAGCCGAGGTTATCGCGGATTCGCCCTATGATCCCAGCTCGGCCAGGGCGCGGATGTGACGCGCCACGGACGTCCGGCAGCAGGTATCTGGAGCATAGCCCGCAACGGTCGTTGAACCGGGCACTGGCGGAACTCTGCGTCTCCAGGGAGCGGCGGATGATGAGGGAACAGAAATTCCGCGCCGATCGTTCGACGACATCTCGATCGAGCAGAGCCAACCAGTCGAGGTGACGATAGGCTGCGTTGCGCCAAAAGCGGTCACTCGCCGGAAGTTTCTCGGATGGCTGTGGTGGGCCGACAGCGGACTGGCAGCTTCAGGCTGCGAATCTTCAAGAGCGGACAATTTTGGTCGGTGTGGGCATCGTCATGACCCAAAGCAGATCTTTGACCAGATTGTAGAGCTTGCCGGGCAACATTCCTGCTTATCACCTCACTATCGAGGCCAGACAAACGCAAGTCCGACATTGACGATCGCGGCCATTGCCAGCATTGCGAGGACGGAGTTCAAAGCAAGCCGCCAGATGAGACTTGGGGCTACCCCTTGGCGGAAATTGCACTGAACTCTTCGAGGTCGAGATCGCGCTCAAGATCGTGAAGCGTCTCGTCGTCGATCTGATCCAGGCGATGCAGCCTGACCAGTTCGGCACGGCCCGCGGCGACGCCGGCAAGAATCACGTCGAAATGAGCGGCGATGTGCTGGTCGCGTTCGGAGACTGTGCCCGTGAAAGCGGCCGGGTTCGTCGATCGCCGGCGATAAGTGTCCAGCAGCCGGGGATGGATCAGGGTTCCATCGCTCGCATAGGCGAGGCGCTCGACCGCCCCGTACTGCGCCTTAACTACAAGCGCTTCGGCCGCGGAAAGATCCAACGGCGGGCGCGTCCGCTCGTCCTCGCTGGGTTGGGTCAGACGGATCACCAGACCAAGCGTTGTGCCCTGAATGAGGACGGTGACGAGGATGACGGCGAAGGCGGTCACCAGCATCAGGTCGCGTCCCGGCATCGCGTCGGGCAGCGTCAGGGCGACCGCCAAGGTGACGACGCCGCGCATCCCGGCCCAACTCAGCACGGTGGCAGCGCGCGGTCCCAGCGGATCGATACGGCTCACGCCCGCCCGCCTGAACAGACCGATTAGCAAATCCGACCCGAAGATCCAGGCGAAGCGAGCGACCGTGACGGCCACGACGATCATGAGGACGACGGGGCCCATGCTCTCGACCACGACTGCAAACCCGCCAGCGCGATCAAGGACACCTCGCAGCGAGAAGCCGATCAGGATAAAGACCGCGGCTTCGAGCAGGAAGATCATCGCCTGCCAGGAAGCCGTCCCGCTGATCCGGGTGCTCCCTCGGAAGATGACGTGCTGGTACCAGCCGCAGATCAGACCCGCCGTCACCGTCGCGATCACGCCGGAGACGTGCAGCCTTTCGCCGGTCAGGTAGGCGACCCAGCAAACCATGGTCGAGGCGGCGATAATCAGGCGTTCATCGCCAAGCCGTCGCACCAGCAGAACCCACGCCGCAGCGATGACGCAGCCGACGGCGATCCCCCCAGCGATAAGCACCGCAAAACTGGCAACGGCCGCCTGAATGCTGAACGCGCCGGTCACGACGGCGGCCACCGCGAACCGGACGAGCACGAGACCCGTTGCGTCGTTCAACAGGCTTTCGCCTTCGAGCAGGGTGCTCAGTCTGCGGGGCAACCTGACACGCTGCAGGACCGCCCTGGCCGATACCGCGTCGGGTGGCGAGACGATCGCGCCGAGCGCGGCGCAGGCCGCCCAGGGCAGAGCTGGCACTAGCAGTTTCGTGACGACCGCCGCGACCATCGTCGTGAACAGAACGGCGCCGATTGCGAGCGAGAGTATGCCTGCGAGATGCCGACGAAACGACGCGAACGCTGTGAACCACGCACTGTCCGCCAAGAGGGGCGGCAAAAAGATTACCAGCATCAGTCCGGGATCGAGTTCGATCACCGGCAGGCCGGGGATGAGGGCGAGCGCGCCGCCGCCGGCGAGCAATGTAACGGACGGCGGCAGAGAGAGGCGCAGCGCCAGGTAGTACAGGACCAGCACAGCCAGGAACATTCCGACGATCAGTTCGAAAACTTCAACTGGATGCATGCCTACCCCTCTGGCGAATGACGACCAACTGATCCCACTTAGGGAGTTATAGGCGGCCTTAGGCAGAAGAGCACTCGTTGGGAAGGATCAGGGAGGACACTTTCCTCCGGTTTCTAGCCACGCGGCGATCGGTTGCCCGAACTGCTGCTGGGAACCGGGGGCTGGACGCCGCTTTCCTCCCGGGTTCCACGCCCAGCCGACCAGCTCGTGCCTTCGCCGAGGGCGCCCGCGTCACTAGTGCCCGGATGCGGGCCACCACCTGACTTGCCCGCATGGCGTCCTCGACGATGTTCCCGATCGTGCTTTTCTCTCGCGCTAAGTTCGGTGGATCGGCCTCCAGCCGGCGCGCACAGGCATTGCCGTTCGTGACGATGGCGGCCAGCGGCTGGTTGACCGCCAAGCGGCTTCGCCCAAACTTCGATCCGGAATGACCGCAACGGGCCGGAAGCAGTAGGTCTGCTTGTTGTGTGGAGAAGGACGATAGCGGAGGTTGTACCTCCAAGGTCCGATGTCGTGAGCTGACCGATCCGGTCATTCCCCACCGCATTTCGGCGTCTCCGAAGCAGACACCCAGCCAAGCCGGCGCTATTCACCCAAGCGGACATCTTGTCGAGGAGCATTCCGTTCAGACCTCGCGGAAGAAGGATCGGCGCGTTGCACCTACTGAGCAACCCCGACATCCCTAGGGATAGCGGTCGCGTCCGACGCAGGACTAGAATAGGCTGCAGCGAAGCTGCTTGATCGACCGGGGAGGGCGCAGGCAAGTATGGAGCGAAGGCTTACCGCGATTCTTGCTGCCGATGTGGTTGGCTACAGCCGCCTCATGGGCGAGGACGAGGTAGGCACGCTCGAACGATTGAAGGGTTGCCGTCGCGAACTGGTCGACCCCGCGATCGAGGAATTCCATGGCCGCATTATCAAGCTCATGGGCGACGGCGCGCTCGTCGAGTTCGCCAGCGTCGTCGATGCCGTCCAGTGTGCTGCCATGATCCAGCGCCGGATGGCCAATCGCAACAAGGGCGCCACCGATGCCCGGCAGATCCGGTTTCGCATCGGCGTCAATCTCGGCGACGTCATCGTGGACGAAAACGACATCTACGGAGATGGCGTGAACATCGCCGCTCGCCTTGAGGCTATGGCCGAGCCAGGCGGAGTCTGCATCTCCGGAACCGCATTCGATCATGCCGTCCACAAGGTGGACGTCGGCTTTGCGGGTCTGGGGGAGCAGCGCCTCAAGAATATCGCCGATCCGGTTCGCGCCTATAGGCTCTTGCTCGATCCCGCGGCATCGGGAAAGGTCACGGCCGCGCCCCACCGGCCAGGCTCGCGCGTCATGATCCTGGCAGGCGCCGCCGTCCTGGCGATTGCCGCGATTGCCGGCATTTTCGCATGGCAGAAATTCTCGGTGCCATCGCGGCCATCGGTTGCCGTGCTGCCGTTTGCAAACCTCGGCGGCGATCCAGGCCAGGACTATTTCGCTGATGGTATCACCGAAGATTTGATCACCGATCTGACCAAGCTTTCCGGTCTGGACGTCATCGCGCGCAACTCGGTGTTCGCCTACAAGGACAAGCCCGCAGCGCTGACGGACGTCGCGCGCGACCTTGGCGTCCGCTTCGTCGTCGAGGGGAGCGTCCGCCGCACCGGCGAGCAGATCCGCCTCAATGCCCAGCTCATCGATACGGCAACGGGCGACAATCTGTGGGCCAACCGGTTCGACCGTGGCATGGCCGGCGTGTTTGCCGTCCAGGACGAGATGAGCCGGGAAATCGCCAAGGCGCTTGGCATGCAACCTTCGGTGGCGGAAAGCGAGCGCATGGCGCGCCCGCCGACCGAAAACCTCGAAGCCTACGACTTCTACCTTCGGGCCGAGCAGGCGGTACGCACCGGCGGACGGGCCGGGCTGCGGGAGGCGCTCACACTCTACGACAAGGCGGAGGAGCTCGACCCCGCTTTTGCCGAAGCCTTCGCGGCGGATGCAGGCACGACAGTCTATATCTGGCGCGAATCCTTCAACGACATCATGCAGAGCGCGCCCGCGCGCAAGCGCGCCTACGAGAAGGCAAGCCGTGCGCTGCAACTCGCCCCGGACCTTTCGTCGCCTTATGCGATTCTTGGCATCATGCAGGCCGTGGATCGCCGCTATGAGGAAGCCATCGCTTCGGCCAAGCGAGCCGTCGTACTCGGCCCCGGAGATGCGGAAACGCAAATAGCCCTAGGGTACGTGCAACTGTTCGCCGGCAATCATGCCGAGGCAGCCGCGGCGGTCGAGACGGCGCTCAGGCTCGATCCCAACCTTTCACCCATCAACCGGCAAATTGCCGGTCTGGTCTTTCTCATTCAAGGTAGCAACGACAAGGCGATCGAGGCGCTCGAACGCACCCACCACGATGCGCCGTCAGTTGGAGATTTCACGATCACGCTTGGCGCCGTTTACGCCCGCGCCGGCCGCCAGCAGGATGCGAGGGCCGCGGTCGCCGAGGGGCTGGGGTCCATGTCGACCCCGGGGTTCGCTTCATTGTCGGCATACCGGCTCAACGGTGCCCAATACCGTAATCGGCAGGATTTGGCTCTCATCATCGACGCGTTGCAGCAGGCGGGATTGCCCGAATGGCCGTTCGGCTTCACCGGCGACGAGCACAACCGCTTGAAGGGCGAGGAGATCGCCTCGCTGGTGCTGGGCCATACGCTTCAGGGCCAGCTTGAACCCGGTCTCCAACCAGCCTTCCTCCAGATCGAGAGCGACGGCAAGGCGGCTTTCCGCTCTACTACGCGGCTGGTCACCGAGACCGTCCGTCTCGATGGCGACCTCTTGTGCGAGCTGAGCGAGAATATGTTCGGGCGCCCCGACTGCGGACCTGTCTACAAACGTCGCGACAATGCCGGCAACGGCTATTCCTTTGTCAATTCAAGCAAGGTGTTTCACTTCACCGTCGTCCAGTAGGCGGACCTGGTCTCAGTGATACTGATCGAGCTTCAGGTTGGCCGCGACCTTCGGCCAGTTGGCATCGGCTTTCGGTATATTTTCATCCGCATGCGCGGCAAATTTGTCGGCATTGCCGACGTCGTAGATCAGGTAGAGCTTGCCGTCGATAATCTTGAATGCTTCCGGATCGACATTGATCGTGACCCCTCCGCCCACGACTTCGCCAGCACAGTAGCCGCCATATTGAGGAGCGTATTTGACCGGCTCACTCATGAACATTTCCTGGTGTTTCTTGCTGGCGAAATGCCAGGGTGTCCCCAGCCAGTCATAGGTGAATTCTTCGGAGCCCTTCACGGCCTTGCCGTCGGTGAAGTAAGCGACCGTGTCGTAGCCCATGATCGCCACACCGCCGAAATAGCCGGTGTTTACCGAACCGTCGGCCCAGGCCGATCCCGCACCGGCGACCGCAGCTACCGCGACCAGGGCGGCCGCCCCCAAATTCCGAACCAGTCGTGACTTGATCATCGTGCTCATCTGCATCCTCCGTTAATCGTGGATCTCGGCGCACTTCGCCGCGTTCGCCTCGCCAAGGATTTTGGCTTGGCAGGTAGCACCATGGCGTTTGAACAGTCGTATGATATCCGTGTTGCCCTTCCAGAATGCGCGCGTTGTCGGCATGTAGCCATGACCCTCGGGATGGTTTACGTCGGCACCTTTCGCAATAAGGAATTCGGCCAGTTCAACGTGGTTTTCCTCGCCGGCCACCAACAACGGCGTAGCACCCGCCTTGTTGGCGGCATCGTCGAGCACCGCGCCTTTTTCCAGCAGCAGCTTGGCGATCGGCAGGCTGCCAGAGAAGGCCGCCGCATGAAGCGGGGTGAAGCCGCCCGAGTTACGCGCCATGACGTCAGCACCCTTGCCCAGCAGGAATTCAGCGATTTCCAGCTGGTTGTCGAGCGCTGCAGCGATGAGGAGAGTTGCCCGGTCGCGTGCCCGGCTGTCGACGTCGGCACCACTCGCGAGAGCTTGCTCGACACCCACTTTGTCACCGGCAGCTATGGCGTCGAACAATACATCGCCCGCCGCTGCACTGGTCGCGGCAAACGCCAATACGACAAGTATCAGCAGTCCACGCATCAGTATCGATATCACGCGCGAGGATGGCGTACAAGTTCGCACACGACGATGCCACGCGACATGACGCTGTGGCGTTGCCCGCCTGCGAGCCAGCCTCGGATTGCCCCGCGAACGACCGGGATCGGCGCATTGCCGCCTTTTGCCTCTGCACTATCGATGTCCGCTTTTGGTGAATGGACGGAACCGTCGTAGTGGCCGAAATGCGCAAAGCTGCCGTTCGACTTAGGATCACGTCGGCTTTGGGTCAAAACCAGCCTTCCTCTTGCTTGGCCGCCCCTGCGCTGCATGTGCCGCACTGGCCAGGCTGGTCAGCCACAAGGGCTCCCGACCCGCGCGGTACCTTAAGCCGGCCCATTCCTCACTGACTTCGCCAGCTCCTGTTCCAAATCCACCAGTTCCTTGCCGCCCGCCATCAGATTGAGCAACTGGTCGCGGGTGATTTCGCCCTTGGCGTAGGTGCCGGTGCTTCTGCCGCGTTTCAGCAGGGTGAAGCGGTCGCCGACGACATAGGCGTGGTGGACGTTGTGGGAGATGAAGATGACGCCGATGCCGCGCGCCTTGGATTGGACGATGAGCTTCAGCACCACCGATGCTTGGTGGACCCCGAGCGCCGATGTCGGCTCGTCGAGGATCAGCACCTTGGCGCCGAAATAGACGGCACGGGCAATGGCCAGGCACTGCCGTTCGCCGCCTGACAGCGTGCCGACCGGCTGTTCGGGATCGCGCAGTTGGATACCCATCGCCGACATCTCGTCATAGGCGGTGCGGTTGGCGAAGTCGGCGTCGAACTGGCTGATCGGCCCGAACTTGCGCATCGGCTCGCGCCCGAGGAAGAAGTTGCGCGCCACGCTCATCAGCGGCACCAGCGCCAGATCCTGGTAGACGGTCGCGATGCCGCTGTTACGCGTATCGGCGGGCGAGGCAAACCGTGTCGGCTTGCCCTGGACGCGGATTTCACCCTCGTCCGGCGTGTAGACGCCCGACAGCGTCTTGATCAGCGTCGACTTGCCCGCGCCATTGTCGCCGAGCAGGCAATGCACCTCGCCGGGGCAGACGTCGAAAGACACGTCTTTGAGCGCGACGACCGAGCCGAAATATTTGCTGACCGATTTCAGTTCGACATAGGGCTCGGCCATCACCGGCTCCTCATGGCGCGGTTGCGCACATAGCTGTTGAACAGCACCGCGATGACCATCATGGCGCCCATGAACAGCTTGAACCAGTCGGTGTCGATGCCGGTATAGAAGATGCCCATCTGCACGACGCCGAAGATCAGGGCGCCGAACATGGCGCCGATGGCCGATCCGTAGCCGCCGGTGAGCAGCGTGCCGCCGATGACGACGGCGATGATGGCTTCGAATTCCTTCTGCGTGCCGCGCAGCGTGTCGGCCGAGCCGGTGACCAGCACCTGGATCGCCGCGAACAGGGCGGCCGCGAGTGCCGTCATGACGAACAGCGTGATCTTGGTGCGCGCCACCGGGACGCCGAGATTGCGCGCGGCATTGGCTTCGCCGCCGGCGGCGAAGATCCAGTTGCCGAAGCGGCTGCGCGTCAGCAGCCAGGTGCAGGCCAGTGTCAGCACGATCCACCAGACGATCGACACCGGAATGCCTGATATCGACGGCAGGCCGTCGGCCCGTTTGCCGATCAGGCCGATGTCGGCAAGCCAGGCGATCAGGCCGGAAAACACCTGTCCCGAAAACAGGCTGTTGAGGGGATCGTTCTGCGCCAGTTCGTGCACGCCCGACACCTGGGTCCGCCCTGATATGCCGCGTGTGAGGCCAAGGGTGAGGCCGCGCAGCATGAACAGGCTGCCGAGCGTGACGATGAAGGAGGGCAGTCCGGTCCTGACGACGGCCAGCCCGTTGAGCGCACCGATGCCGCCGCAGACGGCGAAGGTGAACAGCAGCGAAAGCCAGATCGGCCAGCCCCAGAACACGGCAGGGATGGCGATGAGGATGCCGGCAAAGCCGATCATCGAGCCGACCGACAGATCGAACTCGCCGGCGATCATCAGCAGAGCCACGGGGGCGGCGAGAATGCCAAGCTGGGCCGAGACTTCGAGGAAGTTGATGATGCCCTTGGCACTGAACAGTCCCGTGCCCCCCGCCGTGATGGCGAAGAACACGAAGACCAGAACGGTGCCGGCAGCCGCGCCAAGTTCCGGCCTGCTCAACAGGCGGCTCAGGCGTGAGACGGACCGGACCCGCTCGTCGCGAATCTCTGAAACCATGACTGCTTTTGCCCTTCACCCAGTGAAAACGGCCGGAGCGAGGCCCCGGCCGGCAGTGTTAGCGCTTGCCGAGTTTCGACAACTCGATAACCGAGGCGGCGGTGTCCTTGGTGACGAAGCCGGGACCGGTCGGATAGTCGGCGATCGGCATGATCTTGTACTTCTTCCAGAGGTCGAACATCGCGACCGGGATGTAGCCCATGGCATATTGCTGGGCGTCGATGCCCCATTCCATCTTGCCGGCGACGACGGCCTGCAGGATCGTGGGCGAAAGATCGAACGTGCCGGTCTTCACCTTGCCCGACAGGCCCAATTCATCAAGCGCGGCCAGCGTCGGTTCGGCACCGCTGGCGCCGACGGCGAGAATGAACTGTGTATCGGCATGAGCGGTCATGTAGGCGATGACGCGGTTCTTCATTTCGGTCGGGTCGATGACGCCGTTCATCACCGGCACGTCGACGCCCAGACCCTTGGCAAAGCCGGCGCAACGGTCGTCGAGGCTCGAATTGCCGACCTCGTGGTTGGCGCAGACCGCCTTGGTGAGGCCGAGCGCCTTGATGCGCTCGCCGGCCATGACGCCCGCCTGGAACTCATCCTGCCCCATGAACAGCAGCCCGCCAAGATCGTGCGTGAGCTTCGAGCCGCCGGAATCGATGATGATGACCGGGATGCCGGCAGCGATGGCATTCTTGACTGGAGCCGAAAGGGCGGCCGCGTCGGGGATCGAGACGACCATGCCGTCAGGCTTCGAGGCGGCGATAGCGTCGATCATCTGCGCCATCTTGGCCATGTCGAAGGTTTCGGGTGCCAGATATTCAGCTTTGACGCCGAGCGTCTTGGCCGCGTCGTCCATGCCGTTCTTGACCACCGACCAGTAGGGGTCGCCGCTCTGGCCGTGGGTGACGAACACCACCCGCGTTTCGTCGGCGGCCGCAAGGGTCGTGGCCGCCGCCATCATCGTGAAGCCGGCCAGCAGGCCGAGCGCAGGCTTTACTAATTTCGCAAGCGAAAACATAGAACCTCCTGTTTGTTTTCCGCCGCCGCAATTACGGTCGGCAGTCCAGTTGCCCCTTCAAGCTGTGCCGATATTCATGTGAGGCCGGCCTGCAAATGGCGGCTTTCTGCGCTTCCCCGTTCTACTGCGTCGCAGTAGAACTGAGCTCAGGTACTTAAAGTACGCTCCGCTCCGGGTCTCGAAAGCCATCATTTTCGGCTCGGCCTGACTTGAATCTCGACACTCCTTTGTCCAGTTTCATTCTTCAGCACTGGTTCCCTGGAGACCGCACCGCGGTCTCGATCATTCGATGACGTCAAATCCGGCTTGCCGCGCCATGCGCGACAGGTTCTGGAACCCCATTGTCGCATAGGTCAGCGGATTGGCCTTGCTGGGATCCTGCTCGGCCTCGACGACCAGCCAGCCGCTGTAGCCATTGTCGGCCAGTACGCGCAAAATGGCGGGATAGTCGATGGAGCCGTCACCGGGGACGGTGAAGATCCCTTCCATGACCGCACCCATGAAACTCATGTCCTCGGCTCGCGCACGCTCGAGCACGGCCTTGCGGGCGTCCTTGCAATGCACATGCACGACGCGTTTGACCTGCGCCTTGACCAGGGCGAGCGGGTCGCCGCCCGAGAATATGGAATGGCCAGTGTCGTAGAGCAGGCCGACGGCTTCGCCGGTGTGGCGCATCAACAGGCCGACCTCGGCATCGGTCTCGACGATGGTCCCCATATGGTGGTGAAAGGCCATGCGCACGCCGAAATCCGCCATCCGTTCCGCCAGCGCCGTCAACTTGCGGCCATAGGCCGGCCATTCTCCCTCACTGAGGGCCGGGCGTTGCGAGATCGGCCCCCAGATGGCGTTGTGGCGGCCGCGCGAGGTGTCGGCATAGACGACATGGGTCGAGCCCATATCCTTCAGAAGCTGGAGATGCGGCATGATCGCATCCATCTCCGCGTCGACATCCTTCTCGTCGCAGCGGCCGTCATACCAGCCGGAAATCACGGCAAGGCCATAGCGCTGCATGATCGGCTTCAGCTCAGCCGATCGGCGCGGAAACTTGCCGCCGAGTTCCGTGCCGGCATAGCCGGCCTGCCTGGTTTCGCTGAGGCAGACTTCAAGCGGCGTATCGCCGCCGAGCTCCGGCACGTCATCGTTTGACCAGGTGATCGGATTGATGCCGATGCGAACGACCGTCACGGGTGAACTCCTGATTGCTGGGCAAGGTGATGGCGGGCGAGGCCGGCGAGCAGCGTCATGTCGCGGCGGGCATGCTCGGCGGTGTTGCGCACCGGCGCACCTTCGACGATCGCCGACCAGAACCCTTTCAGTTCCTCGACAAATGCTTCTTCGTAACCGCAGCGGATATCCTGGCTGGAAAGCGTGTGGCCGTCGCCGGTGCGCAGCGTCAGCCGTGTCGATTGATGGTTGAGATAGGGCGAGGGGAATTCCAGCTCGAGCGCGGCGTCGTCGAAGTAGAGCGTGATGCGCTCGCGATAGTCGGGCACGCCCGGCGTGGCGACATGCGCCATGCTCCACAGCGCCTGGCCGCCGAGCAGACGCACAGCGCCCTGGCCGCCTTCGCCTTTGGCGAAGAGCGAGGCGCCGACGATTTCACCATCGGCGACACCGAGCGCATCGAGCAAGCCATGGACGGCGTTCACGTCGTGCACGATCGAGGAACAATATGCGCCGACAAAGCCGCGAAAGGCGTCGGGATTGTCCAGCCCCGGCACCGCGCGCGCCACCTGCTCGTGCTGCCTGGCTTCGGTCGAGGCAATCAACCCCGCCGCGACATCGTCACCCCGGCACGTGGAGGCGTGCCGGATGAAGGGCCAGGCGTCGGGATCGTTGACCTCGACCGAAATGTAGCGAAGCGTCCGCGCCGTGCCCGGCAGCATTTTCAATGCCGCCTCGTAGCTCGGATCGAAGCGCTTCATATAGCCGACCTGCAGCACCTTTCCGGCGCGATCCCTGGCGCCGATCAATTCGTCAATGTCGCCTGCGCTGTAGCAAAGCGGTTTTTCGCAGAAGACATGCAGGCCCCTGGCGAAGGCGGCGAGGCTTTGCTCGCGATGCAGCGCATCGGGCGAGGCGATGACCACGGCGTCAAGCGGCATGGCGAGCAGCGCGTCGAGATCGGAGAATGTTTCGAGGCCGAATTCCTCGCCGACGAAGGCGCGAACTTTTCGCGACGGATCGTAGACGCCAACGATCTTGAACTGCCGGTGCAGCTTGAGCAGGTTCGGGATGTGCTCGACCTGGGCGACGCCGCCCGCACCGATCACTCCCACCCTTATGCACTGCATCGGCCAGCCCCATCTGAACCTGAACGCTTTTTTCTTGAGCCTAGGCCGCCTTTGGTTCCATTGTGAGAGCCAGATTCGATTGATTTTTCGGAACCAGATGAAGACCAGTTTTCCCGTCGACGGCATTGCGCTCGATCGCGACAGTCCCGCCAATCTGCACCGGCAGCTCTATGTCCAGTTGCGCGGCCTGATCGAACGGCGCGTGCTGCCGAGCGGCCACGCACTGCCCTCGACACGGGTCATGGCGCGGGACCTGAATGTGGGACGCAACACCGTGATTGCAGCCTGCGACCAGCTGGCACTGGAAGGCTATCTGGCGATATGGCCGCGCAGGCCCTCAGTGGTCATGGACCTGCCGACACGTTCGGTGGCGGCGGAAGATGTATCGGTCGAAGACGCCAATCCTATATCGCGGCGCGGGCAGACGATGCTTGCCCAACCCTATCATCATGGCCGGCCTGGCATGCTTGCCTTTCATCCCGGCATGCCGGACCCGGACAATTTTCCGTTCAACACCTGGTCGAAACTGCTCAGCCGCCGCGCAAAATTCGCGCATATCGATCTTTTCGGCACCTATCACGTCAAAGGCTATCCGCCGCTTTGCGAGGCGATAGCCCGCTATCTCACCGCCTCGCGCGGCGTGAAGTGCACCGCCGAGCAGATCGTCGTCACCAATGGCGCGCAGTCGGCGTTCGATCTGCTGGCCCGGCTGCTGATCGACGACGGCGACACGGTGTGGATGGAGGAGCCGGGCTATTACGGCGCGGGGTCTGCCTTTGTCTCGGCCGGGGCGAAACTGGCACCGCTGCGCGTCAGCAATGCCGGCTGGAACCTTGATCCGCCGCCTGTCATCCCGCGCCTGATCTTCGTGACGCCCTCCTGCCATCACCCGCTCGGCATCACCATGCCGATGGAACAGCGGCTCAATCTCTTGCACATGGCCGAGACCTGGCGCTCCTGGATCATCGAGGACGACTATGACGGCGAGTACCGTTTCCAGGGACAGCCCATTCCGGCGCTGCAAGGCATCGGCGCGTCAGACCGTGTGGTCTATGTCGGCACCTTCGCTAAGATCCTGTTCCCGGCGATGCGCCTCGGCTTTATGGTGGCGCCCAAGGCGATAGACCATACGATCGTCTCGGCGCTGAGCGTCAGCGGCCAGTTCGCCCCCTTGCTGACCCAGGCCGCGCTCGCGGACTTCATGAACGAGGGGCATTTCACCCGCCATCTCAGACGCATGCGGCGGCTCTATGCGGAGAGGCGGCTTTTCTTCCTGGAAAGTGCGCAACGGCATCTCGGGGAATGGCTGGATTTCCATGCCACCGAATCCGGCATCCAGGTCGTCGGCATCTTTCGCGGGAGATGCAGCGACAGGGCGGTTGCCGAGGCAGCACTCCAGCAGGGCATCAACGTCTCGGCGCTGTCGATCCAATACCGTCACGGCACGGAGCAGAATGGCCTCGTCATGGGCTTCGCGGCCGCCGATGCACCGACAACCGAAAAGACGATGCAAAAGTTTCGCGCCGTGCTGCAAAGCCATTTTTCGCCAACGAACGATCCCGGATAAATCCCGGGATCGTTCGTTGTCGTGAAGCGTGCTGCTAGAGCAGTTCACCGTTTCACAGAAACAGTGAACTGCTCTAACCCTTTGTTTTGACGCAATTCCGGACGGAAAACCGTTTCACACTTTTCCTGGAATTGCTCTAGGCTGCCTGCAATTCCCTTCGCGGCAGCGGCGGGAAGGCGATCGCTATGCCCGCGGCCCCCAGGCCGATGAGGGCCGAGCCGATGAACAGCCAGTGGTAGCTGGCATAAGCATCGAAGATCATGCCGCCGGCGAGCGGTCCGAGCGCCATGCCGAGACTGGACAGCATGGTGGCGGCGCCGAACACGGTGCCGAGGATGCGCTGGCCGAAATAGTCGCGCGCCAGCACCGCGTAGAGCGGCATGACGCCGCCATAGGTGGCGCCGAAAATTACGGCCAGCATATAGAACTGGTCGAGCTGGCTGACCGAGAGATAGGCGGCAATGACGATCGCCTGGATCGCCAGGCCCGCAACCAGCACCGGCTTGACGCCGAGCCGGTCAGCCAGCACGCCGTAGAGCAGCCTGCCGCCCAAGCCGGCGAGACCCTCGACGCTGTAGATCGTGACCGCCGCCATCGGTGCGACGCCGCACA
Organism: Mesorhizobium sp. P2_E9; assembly: GCF_056403815.1. Taxonomy (NCBI): domain Bacteria; kingdom Pseudomonadati; phylum Pseudomonadota; class Alphaproteobacteria; order Hyphomicrobiales; family Phyllobacteriaceae; genus Mesorhizobium; species Mesorhizobium sp. P2_E9. The sequence continues at coordinate 181,593 of NZ_JBFUET010000012.1, read as the reverse complement.
GCATGGCATAGCTCACCATGTGGAAGATCGGCCCGGAATGCGCCGCACAGCAGGCGAAAAAGGTCAGCCCGAGCACGATGAACTGCGGCGAGCGCAACGCCTGGGCCACACTCATGCCGGCGCCCTCGGCGACCGGCGCGGAAGCCGCATCGGCAATAGCGGGTTTAGGCGGCTGGCGGACCAAGAGCACCGCCGGCAACAGCAGCACCCAGGCCATGATGCCGATGTCGAACATGGCGGCGCGCCATCCATAGGCCGAGATCAGCCAGCGGGCGAAGGGCGATATCGTCATCGGGGCAACCCCCATGCCGGCCGAGACCAACGACACGGCAAGGCCGCGATTGGTCTCGAACCAGGCCGTGGTCAGCGCGATCATCGGCGCGAAGAAGGCGCTCGCCGCAAGTCCAACGAGCACGCCATAGCTGATCTGGAAGGTCAGCAGTGAGCCGGCGCGGCTCGCCACCACCAGCGCCAGCCCGAGCAGCACCGCACCGATCGCCACGACGATGCGGGCGCCGAAGCGGTCGGAAAGCGCGCCCCAGGCGAAGCCGCCAAGGCCCATCACGAGGAAGTTGAGCGTCATGGCGCTCGAAATGCCGGCGCGCGACCACTGCGTGTCGAGCGCCATCGGTTCAAGGAAAATCGCCAGCGAAAACATCGTGCCGATGGCGACACAGGACATCAGCGCGCCTGCCGCGACGATGACCCAACGATAGGAAAGGTTCATGCAAATCTCCCATGCCAGAGGGCAGCGCTCAGCGCTGCTTGCGTCCGAAGGACGCTGGCACCGAGGCCCGTCCTACAATCCGGTTGCATTTTTTATCCAGTCTGGAATGGACCGTTTCGCCTGTCGCTTTTCGTGGGCGCTTGTCGTGATCGGTATGGCATTGGCTGACTTGCTGCGGTATTCGATCGGCCGATCCTTCTTCAAGGCGGCCGGACAAGGCCAAGACATCCGCTTCATGATCCTGGTCTTCAAGCTTCTCAGCACGCCGCTCCTCATCCTCTGTCTCACATTGCTGAGCCGGCGTTTCGGGCCGGCGGTGGGCGGGCTGCTGATGGGGATTCCCTTGGTGACCGGCCCCGTTTCTGTCTTCACCGCGTTGGAAAATGGTGCGGCATTCGCTAGGCACGCGGCGGTTGGCAATCTGGTCGGCCAGGTCTCGACCTGCATCTTCTGCTTCGTCTACGCCCGCGCGGCAAGGCGCTGCAACTGCTGGATCAGCATGATCGCGGGAGTCTGCGCCTTCTTTCTCGCCACCTTTGTCTGGAACCTGGCCAGCTGGACATTCGCTGAGGCCATCGGGCTGCTCCTGGTGACGTTGTTGCTTCTGACCTTCCTCACCAAACCGGTGAATATGGAAGCGCTTGCCGGGATAGCGCCGAAATGGGACCTTCCCGCCAGGATGGTCGTTTCGACAGGCTTCGTCTTCTTGATCACCTTGTCGACCAGGTACCTTGGGCCGCAGCTCAGTGGGCTTGTGGCGCCGTTCCCCGTCTTCGTCCTTGTCCTGGCGATGTTCACGCATCATCAGCGGGGAGCGCCGGCAGCCGCCAATCTGCTGCGTGGCGTTATCGTCGGGTCGTTCTCTTTCGCGGCCTTCTTCACGGTCGTGGCTTTGGCGCTGTCCGACCGCTCGCTAGCGTTTGCCTATGTGTTCGCTACGCTGGCGAGCATGGCAACCACCAGTGCGATCTATCTCTGCACACGCGCCGCTCCTCTTGTCGGGACCACTCCGTTGATTGCTTCGGTTGCTGTCACTCAGCTCAACCCGAACATCTCGCGCGAGAATGGTTCACCCTGAAAGCGGAAGGCAGACGCCAAGGTGCTGTGACAGGGATCAGATAGGCAGTTCCGACGTGTATTTGATCGTCTGGCTGGGGACGTCGGTCTTGACGTTCTGCACACCCTTGATGCGGCTGAGATACTCCGACTGGAAGCGGCGATAGTCGTCGATGCTGGCCGCCACAATGCGCACCATGGCGTCACAGTCGCCCAGCATCAGATAGCATTCCATGACCTGGGGCAGCTTGGCCACTTCGGTGGCGAAGTGCTCGATCGTGTCCTCGTCCTGCGTCTTCAGCCAGATGCGGGTGAAGAAGGTGAGGCCCTTGCCGATGCTGGCCGGGTTGAGCACGGCGACATAGCGGTCGATGACCCCAGCTTCCTCCAGAAGCTTCACGCGCCGCAGGCAAGGCGAGGGCGACAGGCCGACCTCATTGGCCAGATCATTGTTGGCCATGCGGCCGTCACGTTGCAGCGCCCGCAGGATGCGCCTGTCGATGTCATCGAGTTTCACGGCTGAGAATTCCATCTTTTCAATGAATCGAGGCATTGAATGCCAAAATAATGGCAAAGACAACAATCTTCGCAACCAAATTGCGAGGCCAACTTTATATGGTTGCGCCGACACCATCACCATTTGACGCGTAACCGGAAACGGTGGCCGCGAGCCAGCCTGTGGAAAATCATGAGCGTTTCTGAAGCAACATTGCCCGAGGCTATTGACGGCGGATCGGGCTCGGAGTTCCGGCGCGGGGTCATGTCGTGCCTGCCGGTCCTGCTCGGCACCATCCCCTATGCGTTGGTGTTGGGCGCGCAGGCGACCCAGAAAGGCCTCAGCGCCGTCGAACTGCCTCTCATGACCGGATTGAATTTCGCCGGAGGTTCGGAATTCGCGGCGATCCAGCTCTGGACATCGCCGCCGCACATCGCGCTGATCGTCGCCATCACCTTCCTGGTCAACAGCCGCCACTTCCTGATGGGGGCGGCGCTTGCGCCATTCCTGGGGCATTTGCCGCAGCGCAAGGTGTTTCCGGCACTGTTCTTCCTCTGCGACGAAAGCTGGGCGCTCGGCCTGGCCGACGCCAAACAGCGTGCCAGCGCCGGCATCACCCCGGCCCTCAGCCCGCGCTACTACATGGGCGCGGCCCTGGCGATGTACCTGGCCTGGGTGGGTTTCACGGCGGCGGGCGCGCTGCTTGGCCCGATGCTCGGCGATGTCCAGCACTATGGTTTCGACATGGCGTTTCCTGCCGTCTTCCTGGTGCTGATGCGCGGCATGTGGAAGGGGATGGCGGCGGCGCGGCCCTGGCTGGTCAGCCTGGTCGTTGCGGCATTGGTCTATCTCTTCGTCCCCGGGGCCTGGTATGTCGCGGCGGGCGCGGTGTCGGGGCTGGTTGCGGCCTGGCTGATGGCAGGTGATGCATGATCGACATGGCAACCCTTCTCACCATCGTGCTGATGGCCGGCGTCACCTATCTCACGCGCATCGGCGGTTATGTCGTGCTGCGCAACCGCGTGCTCAGCGCGCGCGCCACGGCGGCCATGGAGGCGGCACCGGGATGCGTGCTGATCTCGGTCATCGCGCCGGCTTTCGTGTCGAGACATCCGGCCGACCTGCTGGCGCTGGCCATCACCTTCGTCGCCGCGACACGGCTGTCCATGCTGCCGACCGTGCTAATCGGCGTCGGCGCGGCAGGCCTGCTCAGACATTTCCTCGGATAGCCTGCAACAGGAAGTCAGGCGGGGCGTCCGCGTTTACTGGACCCTAGGCGTAATGCGCTGACCCTTGGCGTTGAACAGATGCAACTGGGTGAGGTCCGGCGCCAGGAAAACCTTCTGGCCCGGCATCACGGAAATCCGTTCGCGCAGCAGCGCGCTCAGCGTGTTGTTGCCGGCTTTGGCCAGAACAAGGGTTTCCGCGCCGGTCGGCTCGACCACTTCGACCACCGCCGGCACGCCGCTGTCGGAGAGCCTGAGATGCTCTGGCCGGATGCCCCAGGCAAGCGCGCTTTCGCCCTGTTCCAGCACCGGCAATGGAAACACCGTGCCGTCGCTGGCGGCAAAACCGTCCGCCGTGGTGCGGCCCTGCAGGATGTTCATCGACGGCGAGCCGATGAACTGGGCAACGAACAGATTGGCCGGCCGGTCGTAGAGGTCTAGCGGGGCGCCGACCTGTTCGACGATGCCGCCATTCATGACGACGATCTTGTCGGCCATGGTCATGGCCTCGACCTGGTCGTGGGTGACATAGACGATGGTTGTTCCCAGGCGCTGGTGCAGCGCCTTGATCTCGGAGCGCATCTGCACGCGCAACTTGGCGTCGAGATTGGAGAGCGGCTCGTCGAACAGGAAGACTTTGGGATCGCGCACAATAGCGCGGCCCATGGCGACGCGCTGGCGCTGGCCGCCGGAAAGCTGGCGCGGATAGCGGTCCAGCAGGTCCTGCAGTCCCAGGATCATCGCGGCGCGCATGATCTTGGCGTCGATCTCGCTTTTATCGGTCTTCTTCAGCGTCAGTGCGAAGGCCATGTTCTCGCGCACCGTCATGTGCGGGTAGAGCGCATAGTTCTGAAACACCATGGCGATGTCGCGCGACTTCGGCGCGACATCGTTGATGACCTTGCCTTCGAGCGCGATCTCGCCGGCGCTAATGTCTTCCAGCCCGGCGATCATCCTCAGCAAAGTCGACTTGCCGCAACCGGACGGGCCGACCAGGATGACGAATTCACCCGACGCGATGTCGACGGACACGCCGCGGATAACCCTGGCCTTGCCATAGGCTTTCTCGACGCTTGATATGGTGAGCGCACTCATTGGCGTTTTTCCTTAGAATGAGACCTTGTCGCCGCCCTTGAGCTGCAAGATCTGCCGCGCCTCGTCAGGGGTGGCCACCGAGGCGCCGAGCCCTTCGATGATCTGGCGCACCTTGCGCACCTGCTCGGCGTTGGATTTCGCCAACTGGCCCTTGCCGATCCACAGCGAGTCCTCCAGCCCGACGCGCACATTGCCGCCGAGCGCAATCGCCTGGGTGGCGATCGGCAACTGGCTGCGGCCGGCGCCCAGCACCGACCAGTGGTAGTCATGCCCGAACAGGTGGTCGGCGGTGCGCTTCATATGCGCAACATCCTCCGGATGGGTGCCGATGCCGCCGAGGATGCCGAACACGCTCTGGACGAAGAACGGCGCCTTGACCAGGCCGCGCTCGACGAAATGGGCGAGCGTGTAGAGATGGCCGATGTCGTAACACTCGATTTCAAAGCGCGTGCCGTTTTGCGCGCAGGTGCGCAGGATGTGCTCGATGTCGCCAAAAGTGTTGCGGAAGATGCGGTCGCGTGAGCCTTCGAGATAGGGGCGTTCCCAATCATGCTCGAAGGTCTTGAAGCGCTCCAGCATCGGATAGAGGCCGAAATTCATCGAGCCCATGTTGAGCGAGGCGACTTCCGGCGCAAAGGTCGCCGCCGGCTTGACGCGCTCCTCGACGCTCATCGTCGCGGCACCGCCGGTGGTGATGTTGATGACGCAGTCCGAGCGCTGCTTGATCACCTTCAGGAACGGCGCGAAGGCCTCGGTCGACTGGTCGGGCCGGCCATCGGCGGGATTGCGCGCATGCAGATGAACGATCGCCGCACCAGCCTCGGCCGCGCCGATCGCGGCATCGGCGATCTCCTGCGCGCTCACCGGCAGATGCGGCGACATTGACGGTGTGTGGATCGAGCCGGTAACCGCGCAGGTGATGATGATCTTGTTCTGGTTCGCCACTTGAAAGAATCCTCGTCAGTTTGACCGCGGCTTATTTCACCGCGCCTTGGGTGATGCCGGAGATGAACTGCTTCGACAGCACGATGTAGAGCAGGGTGATCGGCAGCGCCGCCAGTGTCAGCCCGGTGAACAGCACGCCCCAGTCGGTGGTGAATTCGCCGACGAAGACGGTGAGGCCCTGCGGCAGCGTCTTGAGATTGTCCGAGGTGATCAGCACCAGCGGGAAGAAAAAGTCGTTCCAGATCGGCACGGCGTTCTGGATGGCGACGATGACCAGCGCCGGCCGCGCCAGCGGCAGCATGATCGAGCGCATGATGCGAAATTCGCTGGCGCCGTCCATGCGTGCGGACTCTTCCAGTTCGCGCGGCAAGGTCCGGAGAAAGCCGGTCATGATGAACACCGCCGACGGGATGCCCATGGCGACATAGACCAGCACCAGGCCGGCATAGCTGTCGACCAGCCCAAGCGAATCCAGCTGGATGAACAGCGGAATGATCGCCAGTTTCAGCGGCACGGTCATGCCGCTGAGGAAAAACATCAGCACCAGCGCGCTCAGCCTGAACTGGTAGCGGGCAATCGCGTAAGCCGCCATGGTGCTGAACAGAAGGATCAGCGCCACCGCGGCCATGGTGATGCCGACGGAATTGGCGAGGTAGCGGACGAAGTTGGTTTCGCTCCACACCCGCTCGGCATTGGCCAGCGAGAAGTGCGCCGGCAAAGCGAAGGGCGAGCTGAAGATCTCGGCATTGGTCTTGAAGGACGACATCACCATGACGAACAGCGGATAGATCATGATGATGGCGTTGATCGCCAGCATCAGCTGGATGGCGCCGTTCTTCAACATCTCGCGGGGTTGCCCGGTGCCTGCTGTCGCGCTCACAGTTCGATCTCGCGACGGCGCAGGTAGCGAAGCGCGATTGCCGTGACGCCGGCAACGATGATGAACATCATCACGGCCAGCGCGCTGCCCTGGCCGAAATCCTGGATGCCGGTCGTCGTCGAGCCGAAGGCGGTGCGGTAGAAATAGAGGCCGAGGACATCGGTCGCGCCGCCGGGCGAGCCGGTTAGGCCGGCCATGACGTAGGGGATTTCGAACCAGTTGAAGCTGCCAATGAAGGTCAGGATGGTGACGATGGTGACACTCGGCGCAATCAGCGGCCAGATAATCCTGGTCATCAGCACATAGTCGCCAGCGCCGTCGAGACGGGCGGCCTCGATCACTTCCTTGCTGACACGCTGCATGCCGGCCAGCAGCACCAGGGTGGGGAAGCCGAGCCAGTGCCAGACATTGGCGAACAGGACGCTGCCGAGTGCTGTGTGTTCATTGCCGAGCCACGGAATGGCGCCGATGCCGACCAGCGCCAGCGTCTGGTTCACCAACCCGAACAACGGATGCAGGAACAGTTTCCACAGGAAGCCGACGATGACGGCCGACAGCACGACAGGAAGAAAGACGATGACCTGGTGGATGCGGTGGCCGGGCAGGGCTTTCAACAAGGCATAGGCGAGCAGGAAGGCGGTGCCGTTCTCGAACACCATCAGCGCCACGAAGGCGATGATGTTGTGCTTCAACGCATTGTAGGTCCAGTCGCTATAAGGCTGTTCAAACAGCACCTTGCGGAAGTTTTCAAAGCCGATGAATCCGGTCGGCTGCAAGCCGTTGAACTCATAGAAGGCAAGGCGGAAGGCCGACAGCAGCGGCCAGAGCACGAACAGCACCATGACCACCAGGGCCGGTGTCAGCAGGGACGCGATCCAGAGGGACCGGCGCCACGGAAAGGCTTTTGTGGTGTGGCGCCGGCCGATGTTCATGTCACTTGCCCTGGAAAGGCTTGTACCATTTGGCGAGGCCGCTGGTCAGGTCGGCGGCCAGCTGGTCCGGGGTGATCGAACCCGACATCATCTTGGTGATGTCGCCCTGCAGCAGCTCCGATCCCGTCGGCTTCTCGAAACGGAAGTAGACGACATTGATATGCGGCATGGCGGTTTCGTTCAACTTGGCGACGTGGGCGAGCAGCTCGTCCTTGATGACGACGCCCTTGATCGGCGAGATGTTGCCGAGCAACGCCGAGAACTTGTCGCCGAACTCCTTGGTGCCCATCCAGTTGACCAGCTTGAGCGCGGCCTCCTTGTTGGCCGACTTGGCGTTGACCGCATAGCCGCCGTCGAAGAACTTGGTCACCTGCGGCGTATCGCCGGCCTTGGCCATTGGCGGGGCGACGAAATCCATGTTGATAGCCGGGTTCTGGGTGCGGTAGCTGGCGATGTCGAAGCTGCCGCCGGCCAGCATCGCCGCCTTGCCGCTGATGAACAGCTGGCCGGCGGTGTCATAGTCGATGCCTTCGAAGCCGGGCGGCATGTAGTCGCGCAGTTCGAGCAGCTTGCCGAGTGCCGCGACATAGCGCGGGTCCTTGAAGGTGGTCTTGCCCGACGTCAGGTCGCCGACAAAATCCTGGCCGAGGAACGGGTTGGTGAAGATGGCGACGAACATCTCGTTGAACCAGCTGGTGCCCATGCCGTTGGCCAGGGGGTAAATACCCTTGTCCTTCAGCGCCTTGCTGACGGTTATGAACTCATCCCATGTGGTTGGCGGGGTCAGCCCGGCCTTGGTGAAGACGTCCTTGTTGATGAACAGGCCGAGCGTCTGTGAAGCGAAGGGCAGGGAATAAACCTTCTTGTCGGCGCGGTAGGTGCCGGCCACCAGCGCATCAGCGGGCTGGTTGGCGAGTGAAGGCACCGTGGTCAGATCCTGCGGCTCGAAATAGCCGGCCTTCACGAACTGCTCGAGCCAGCCATAGGCGTGGGTGTGGATAACGTCGCCGCCCTTGCCGGCGGCCAGCGCCGTCGAGACGATGGTCGGATAGTTCTCGTCCGGGAACGACTCGAACTTCACATGGATGTCCGGGTTGGCCTTGGTGAAATCGGCGAAAAGTTCGTTGTAGGCGGCCTTGTCTTCCTGGCGCCAGGTCCAGAACGAGATGTCGGTGGCATGCGCCACGGTGGCTGCCAATCCCCATGCGAAAGACGCGGCCGCGAGGGCCAGCCCAATCCTTCTCCTGCTCATGTTGCAATCTCCCAATCGCGCTTGATGCGCTTTTTACGACGATTATCAAATCATAGTTCTTGCCGTCTGGGAAGATAGTTTGTAAAGTTTCCTAACTAATGTGGATTGGACGCGGCAACCCGGCTTCGTCCCGGCTTGCGCGGTGGATATCGGTGACCCAGAAAATCATTGCAGGCGTGGATATAGGCGGCACCAAGACACGCATCATGGCGTGCCAGGGCGAACGCATGATCGCCGACGAGGTGCTGGTGACGGAGAGCTGGCGCATCCGGCAGATGGAGACCGATGCCGAGACGCTGGTCGGGATCGTCGCTGGATTGTGCGGCGGCGTCGCGCCCGCTGAGCTCGCCGTCGGCGCGCATGGCTGCGACACAGGCGAACAATGCCTGCGCTTCCAAGCGCTGTTGGCCAGCAGGACCGGTGGTGCGGTGCAGGTGGTCAACGATGCCGAACTGATGGTGCCCGCCGCTGGCTACATCGACGGCATCGGCGTCGTCGCAGGCACCGGTTCCATCGCGGTGGCACGCACGGCCGATGGCAAGATGCTGGCAGCCGGTGGCTGGGGCTGGATTCTCGGTGATGAGGGCAGCGCGCCGGCCCTGGTGCGCGAGGCGGCCAAGGCGATCCGGCACAGCCTCGACCGGGGCCAGGATGACGATCCGCTGATTGCCGCGCTGATGCGCGAACTCGATACCGACGACCAGACCAAGCTTGGCATCCTGCTCAACGAAACGCGTGGTGCGGCGGTCTGGGGCCGCTATGCCAATGCCGTGTTCGACGCGGCGATCGCCGGCTCGGCTCTCGCCATCCGCGTCATCAGCGAAGGCGGCGCAGGGCTTGCCGCGCTGGTCGAACTCCTGATCGAACGCGGCGCCAATCCCGCCCTTGTCGTGGCTGGCGGCGGTGTCATCTCGGAGCAGCCGATGCTGATGACGGCATTTGTCGAGGCCATGGCGAAAGTGTCGCCGTCAAGCCAGGTGCTGCTGCTGCGCGAGCCGCCGGTGCTGGGTGCGGTCGCCTTGGCCAGGCGGCTGCTGGTCGGCCAAGGGCTGTCGTCAGAAATTGGAGCCATTTGAATGATGAAGCGTATCGGCTATCGCCCGGCGGTGGCGCGCCAGACGGAAAGCCTCGAGATCGGCCGTCGTTCGGTGGCCGCGGCACTCGACGCCCTCGATCTCAGCGCCTTTGCCGGCAAGACGATAGGGCTTGCCGGGATCGGCGCCAGCTATCAGGCGGCGCTGGCCGGCGCGCTTTACCTGCGCGCCTCCGGTATCAAGGCTTTTGCCTATACGCCAACCGATCTCTACGGCCGCTCGGATGCAGCCGCAGATGCCTTTATCGCGCTCTCGGCCTCCGGGCAGAGCCGCGAGATCTCCGACGTCATGCGCGAGGCATCAGCGTCGCCGCGCCTGGCGGTCTGCCGTGGCAGCGACAATCCGCTGGCTGATCTCACCGGTGCGGTGCTTGCCACGGATTCGGGCGCCGACAATGGCGCGAGTTCCACCGGCTATACCGGGACCTTGCTGGCGCTTGGCATGCTGATCGACAGGCTTGCCGGCAACAGCTTCGACTGGACGCGTTTGCCACCTGCTGCCGCCACCGTCCTTTCCGGTGCGCAACAGGCTGCCGGGCAGGCGGCGCGGCTGCTGCAAGGCAGAACATCCATCGATATCGTCGGCGCCGGTGTCGGTTTCGCCAATGCCGGCGAGGCGGTGATGCTGATCCGCGAGGCGGTTCGGGTGCCGGCATCGGGATGGGACACGCTGAACTATCTGCACGGGCCGATGGAATCGCAGGATGCGGCGACCGGATTGATCGCCATCGGCGATGGCCGCGAGGTCAAGATCGCGCAGGATGTTGCCGCCCTCGGCTGTCCCTCGGTGCTGGTGACGCGGCGCAGCGATGTCGCTCCAGCCGATGGCCTGGTGGTGATCTCCATTCCGGCGCTCGGCAACGCCATCGCCGACGCCATACTGGAGATCATCGCCATCCAGCTCATTGTCGGCGACATGCAGGACGCGGCCGGCCTCACCGACATCGTGTTTCGCTACCGCCAGACCGACATCAAGCTGAAGCCGTGGTCGCCGACCGAAGTCTGACGTCCTTGTCCGGACATCGCGGAAATTGCCAAACCGGTCGGCAATGAGGCATTGAGGACGGGATGCGGCTTTCGAGTCGGGGCTGCGCTTGCGCTTCACCGACCGGAGACAGGATTTCAGGGCAAAGGTCGAACGGCTGAGATGGCGGCTGCGGAAATCCCCAATCTGACCGACAGCGCCCGGGCGGTTCTGCGCCTGCTCGCCTCGCACGGGCCGATAACACGGCCGAAGCTCGGCGCCATGCTCGACCTGTCGAAGCCGACGATGTCGGCGGCGGTGTCGGAGTTGAGCGCGCTCGGCCTCGTTGCCTCGCGCGGGCTGGAACGCGGCGCCATTGGCCGCACGGCGACGATCTACGGTATCGGTCCTGGCGCCGGCTACGCGATCGGTATCGATGTCGGCGCCGCCCAGGTGCGCGCGGTCGCCTATTCGATGGATGCTGAGAAGCTGGCGTCGGCGGAAGAGCCGATACCGGAAGCGATAGCCGGCGATGCCGACGAGGTCGGCGCCGTCGTGCTGTCGGTGGCGCGTGCCACCATGGCCAGGGTGGCCAAGAGTTTTCGCGCGTTGCGCGCCATTGCGGTGGCGGTGCCGCGCATCGTCGCCAACGATCGCTTCGACCGGCCCGGTGGGCCGTCCGCCGTGCTTGGCCTGCTGCGCCGCAGTATCGACGTACCAATCATCCTGGAAAACAACGTCAACTGCGCGGCCATTGGCGAGATGCATTTTGGCGCCGCGCAAGGCCACCAGACCTTCGCTTTTCTGCAGGTTGGCGTGCGGGTCGGTCTCGGCTTCATCACCGAGGGGCGTTTGTTTCGCGGCGCCGGCGGTGCTGCCGGCGAAATCGGCCGCATGCCGTTTCCGTGGTCGGCCAGCGAGACGCCCTATCGTGAAGGGCTCGAACATTATCTCGGCTCGCGGGCGCTGATCGAGCGCTGCCGTGTCGACTGGCCCGCCGGGGAAGGCGCGCCGCCCGACTCGGCCAAGGATCTGTTTGCGCGCGCGCTTGAGGGCTCGCCGCCGGCGGTAGCGGCCGTCGCGCGCCATGGCGCCGATATTGGCAGGCTGGCGGCCGGCTGCATCGGCATGCTTGACCCCGGTCTGATCGTGCTTGGCGGCGGCGTCGGCAGAAATCCGCTGATGACGGAAAAGGTCGAGCACGTCGCGGCGGACCTCGCCTGGCCGACACGGATCGCCGTCAGCTCGCTGGAAGACGGCGGCACGGCGCTCGGTGCCATGAAGCTGGCCGTCGACTACAGTCTCGGGCTGATGCTGCGCGAAGGCCGCCATCCGGCTGTTGTGTTGCCGCCGCTGTCCGAGACGCAGCAGGACGAAGCAAGGGACGCTTGATAAGAAAAAGGCAGGCGCGGCGCCTGCCTTTGAAGTTCAGATGATCGGCAGCCTTACGCGGCAGCAGCGACCTGTTGGCTGGCGACCACGGCGTCGACCTTGGCGGTCGCCTTGGCGAGTGCGGCGGTCACCGCGTCAGGGCCCATGCCGACGCCTTCGATGCGGATGACGTCGACATCGGTCATGCCGAGGAAGCCGAGCACGCCGCGCAGATAGGGAATGGCGTGATCGAACTGCACGGCCGCACCTTCCGAATAGATGCCGCCCGAAGCCAGCACGATATAGACCTTCTTGCCGGTGACGAGGCCCTTGGGGCCGCCTTCGCCATAGGCAAAGCTCTTGCCGGAGCGGGCGATGTGATCGACCCACGACTTCAGCGTCGAGGAGATGTTGAAGTTGATGAAGCCGGTGGCGAGGATCACGGTGTCGGCGGCGAACAGCTCGTCGAGCACGACGTCGGAGACGCCGACGACTTCAGCCTGGCGCGGGGTGCGGGCTTCAGCCGGCGTGTAGATGCCGGTCGAGTAGTCGGCATCGATATGCGGCAGCGGGTTGGCGACGAGGTCGCGCACGACAAGCGTGTTCGACGGGTCGGCGGCGACGAGCTTTTCGGCGAATTCGGTGGCGATGCGGGTCGAGTGCGAGGCAGCGCCGCGCGGGCTCGAGGTAACGAGAAGAATGGACATAGCGGGTCTCTCCAATGGGAATTGAATTGTCCCGCCACATATGGGGCTATCGATCCATCAGATAAACTGGTATATTGTCTATAGGATCCATCCACAAAATAGATACGCCGATGCAACCCAACCCGACCCTCGACCAGCTTCAGATATTTGTCGCCGTTGCCGATACCGGGAGTTTCTCGGCCGCGGGCCGCAAGCTCAACCGGGCGCAGTCCGTCATCAGCTACGGCATCGCCAATCTCGAGGCGCAGCTTGGGCTGAAGCTGTTCGAGCGCGAGGGCACGCGCGAGCCGCAGCTGACCGAGATCGGCCGGGCGATGCTGGAGGACGCGCGCCGCATGATCGGCGTGCTGCAGCGCATCCGCTCGCGCGTCGACGGCCACCATCAGGGGCTGGAGGCCGAGGTCGCGCTGTCGGTCGACTCGGCGCTGCCCTCGCCAGTGCTGGTGCGGGTGCTGAAGGCGTTCGAGGCGCAGTTTCCGACCGTGATGCTGCGCCTGCATATCGGCACGCTCGGGCTGATCCCCGATCATGTCGTCAGCGGCCAGGCCGATCTCGGTATTGGCGGCCTGCTTGGCGAGGTCAACGACATTCACCTCGTGCGCATCGGCTTCATGTCGATCGTTCTGGCTGCCGCGCCCACCCACCCGCTGGCGCTGCTGCCCAAACCGGTGGCGATCGAGGACGCGCGCGAGCACACCCAGCTTGTCGTCACCGACCAGTCCGAACGCACCAAGGGACGTGACTTCGGCGTCTTTGCCTATCGCACCTGGCGGCTGACGGATGTGCGCACCAAGCATATTCTGATGCGCGAGGGGCTGGGCTGGGGAGGGCTGCCGCGCTGGCTGATCGCCGACGACCTAGCCACTGGCCGGCTGTTGGAACTCGACCTCGAACCCTTTAGCGAGGTGCGCTCGCCAATGTTTGCCATGTACCGTAACGACAGTACCCCGAAGCCGGCGGCGGCCTGGCTGATCGACCGGTTCAAGCGCGGGCTCGGCTGCTTCAACGAGTTCGAACCGGGCGAGGTGCCTGAAGACGATCCGGAGACAGTCCGTCAATCAGCGCCATGAGCACGGCGCGGTAATCCTCGGCTGAGGCGCCGGCCTCGATGGCGAGCGCGGCGCGGTCGAAGGCGGATGCAAGCAGCGCGGTCAGTGCCTCCGCCGGCAATCGCGTCATCTTATTGGCCCGCATCGCCGCGACCAGGCCCTCGCGCAGCGAGCGGCTGCCGTGGCGGTTGTCGATTGCGTCCATGGCGGCGCGGCCGAGCACGGCCGGGCCATCGAGCAGCAACAGCCGCGTGCGGCCGGGCGCGCGCATGGCGGCGAGATAGGCGTCGGAGCCGGCGATGAGCGCCTCGCGGGCTTCGAGCGAAGGTGGCGACGCGCGGTCGATCTCTTCTGCCACCGCCTGCGCCTCCTGCTCGACCACGGCGGCAAACAGCGCCTGCTTGTCGGCGAAATGGTGATAGAGCGCGCCGCGCGTCACGCCGGCCGCGGTGACGATCTCGGGCGTGCCGGTCTCGGCATAGGATTTTTGCGTGAACAGCTTTCGCGCCGCCGCGACCAGGTCGGCGCGCGTTGCCTCGGTGCGGTCTCGGTTCGAACGGCGCGCGGATTCCCGTTGCATACATGCAGCCTGTATGTTAGTTCGATTTACATACAGACTGTATGTTATGTCCAGGGAGAAAGAAAGATGAAGATATCAAGCTATTACCCGGTGCTGATGACCGGCGACGTCGCCGGCACGGCGGCCTTCTACGTCAAGCATTTCGGCTTCCAGCCGCTGTTTGAAAGCGACTGGTATGTGCACCTGCAGTCGGTCGACAACAAACGCGTCAACCTCGGCATCGTCCAGGGCGACCACGAGACGATCCCGGAGGAGGGGCGAGGGCGCGCGTCAGGCCTGCTGATCAATTTCGAGGTCAGGGATCCCGATGTGGTCTATGAGCGGGTCCTTGCCGCCAGCCTGCCGGTGCTGCGAACGCTGCGCGATGAGCCCTTCGGCCAGCGCCATTTCATCACAAGGGATCCCAATGGCGTGCTGATCGACGTCATCAAGCCGATCCCGCCCAGCGAGGAATTTCTAGCGCAGTATGCTGAGGGTGCCGCGGGGGCTTGAGCGGCAACCTCAGCTCGCCCTTGCCGCCGGCGTCACCGTCAGCTGGCTGACGCCGGTGCGGCGGACCACCGTGCACAGCGTTTCGCGGCCGATGCGTTCGGCGTCGAGCATGCGCACGAGGTCGTCGACCCCGGTCACCGGGCGGCCATCGATCGCGGCGATGATGTCGCCTTCCTTCAAGCCGGCCTTGGCCGCCGGGCCCTCCTTTTCGACGCTGCGCAACCGCACCGCGGTGCTGGTCGACACTTGCGACAACAGCGCCGCGCGGCGCGGTAGATTGGTGGTGTCGGCCGAGACGCCGATGAAGGCGCGGCGCACGCGGCCGAAACGGATGATTTCCGAAATGACGAAATTGGCGGTGTTGGAGGCGACCGCAAAGGCAATGCCTTGCGCGCCGTGGATCATGGCGGTGTTGACGCCGATGACCTCGCCGGCCGACGACACCAGAGGGCCGCCGGAATTGCCGGGGTTGAGCGCGGCATCGGTCTGGATGACGTCGTCGATCAGCCGGCCGGTCGAGGCGCGCATCGAGCGGCCGAGGGCGGAGACGACGCCTGATGTGACCGTCCATTCGAAGCCGAGCGGATTGCCGATGGCGATGGCGATCTGGCCGCGCCGCAGCCGCTTGGAATCGCCGAGCGGCGCGACATCGGCGAAGCTGCCATCGGCGCGCACCAGCGCAATGTCGGTGTCGGGATCGCGGCCAAGCACGCGGCCCTCGCTGGAGGCACCGTCCGGCATCGAGACGCGGACTGTCCTGGCGTCGCCGACGACATGGAAATTGGTGACCACCAGCCCGTCCGGCGCAATGACGAAGCCCGAACCATGGCCGCCCTGGCCGCCAATGCGCTCAATGCGGCAGACGGCCGGGCCGATGCGGTCGACGGCATCGGCCACTGTCGTCGAATAGGCATCGAGCAACGTCTCGTCAGATTGGAATTTGGCAGCGGCAAGGGCCATGGTCGGGCTCCGTGTTTTCAGGCGACAGGATGACTATATGTGCGGAGCGGCCGGAACCGCCGCGACCTGACCAGATGGCCAGTCAAACCAGCAACTAGCCGTCAGGCGAGTACCTCTGAACGCGCTGCCGAGCGATATCTGGGGCATGACAGAACCCAGGAGACCACTATGAGCGATTTCAATCTGAGCGCATTTTCCGACGCCATCGCCGATCTCGCCGCTCAGGCAGCGCCGGCAACCGCGAGTTTCGCCACGCATCATCACCGCTCGGCAAGCGCCTTCCACTGGCGTGACGGCTATTTCGTCACCGCCGAGGAAGCCGTCGAGGCCGGCGAGGAGATCGAACTGACGCTGGCTTCGGGCGAGACGGCGAAGGCCGAGCTGGTCGGCCGCGATCCTTCGACGGGTGTGGCCCTGCTGAAGCCCGCGGATGCGGCCGCAGCACCCGTCCTTGCCAAGGCCGATGCCGTTCGACCGGGCAACATCGCCATTGCCATCGGCAACAGCCAGGGCTCGGCACTGGCGGTGGCGGGCTCGGTCGGCGAAGTCGGCCCAGCCTGGCGTTCGATGCGTGGCGGCACGATCGACCGGCGCATCAATCTCGCCGTCGGCGCTGGTGGCCGTTTCGAGGGCGGACCGGTGCTGGACGCCAAGGGCGCGCTGATCGGCATGCTGTTGTTTGGACCGCGTGGCCGGGCGCTGGTCATGCCCTATGAGACGATCGAGCGGGCGGTGGCGACGCTCCGCGAAAAGGGCCATGTCGCACGCGGCTATCTTGGCGCGGGCCTGCATCCGGTGCGTGACCGCGATGCGCATGGCGCGATGGTGATGAGCCTCGACGACAACGGCCCGGCCAAGGCCGCCGGCCTGTCGCTGGGCGATATCATCGTGGCTTGGAACGGCGAAGCCGTGCATGGTCCACGCGACCTGATCCGCAGGCTCGGCCCCGACAGTGCCGGCGTTTCGGTGACGCTTGGCGTGGTGCGTGGCGGCGAACAGCGCGATGTTGCGCTGACCATCGGCGAGAAGCCGCTGAGCTGAGAGGATCGATGGAAAGCGACACGCTGACAAGGCTAGACGTGGTTGGGCCTGACATGGCTGGGCCTGACGTGGCGGGCGGCGAACGCCAGCTCGTGGTGCTGATCGCGCTGCGTGATGCCGCGCGCGCCGAGCGCTTGTCCGCTTCGCTTGCCATCGCAGAAGACCTGCTGCCGGTCGTGGCCGGTGGCGGGGTCGCCGATGTCGCCATCGTCGATGACGCTGTTGCCAACAGCGCGGCCTGGATCGATCGGGTGAGGGCGGGCCATACTCCGCCCCCGCAGGTTCTGCTCTCCGTGCGCGCTATCCGGCCAGAAGGCCAGGTGTTTGCCGTGCTGCCGTTGGCTGCGGATGCAACTCTGATTGCTGCTGCCGTCAGACTGGCGGCGGCCGGTTACCGTGTGTCCGGCGATGGGCGTTCGACGCCGGATAGACATGACGATTTCGATCGCAGCGATGCAGCCAATGGGGCTGGAAGCCACAGTGGGCTGTTCGGTGAGGAGCCACTCGACGATGGCGCCGCCAACCGGCCCACGCTGTCACCGCGCGAGGCGGAAGTGCTGGCGCTGCTGGCCGAAGGCGCGCCCAACAAGGTAATCGCGCGGCGGCTCAACATTTCCGTGCACACGGCGAAATTCCACGTCGCCGCGATCCTGATCAAACTGGGGGCCGCCAACCGCACCGACGCGATTGCGATTGCGATGCGGCAGGGGCTGGTGCTGGTTTAGCCTACGCTGCGTAACCCACATCCAGGCATCTCGGGCCTTGCGCTACAGTCGCCTGCCGCGCAAAGGTTCGCGCCTGCCATGCTGCAAGGGAGGCGCAAGGAAATGTCGCTCAAGGGAAAGACGCTGTTCATCTCCGGCGGGTCGCGTGGCATCGGGCTGGCGATTGCGCTGCGGGCCGCGCGCGACGGTGCCAATGTGACGATCGCCGCCAAGACCGCCGAGCCGCATCCGAAGCTGCCGGGCACGATCTACACCGCCGCTGAAGAGATCGAGCAGGCGGGCGGCAAGGCGCTGCCGATGCTGTGCGACATCCGCGAGGAGGCGCAGGTCGCCGAGGCAGTCGCGAAAACTGTCGAGAAATTCGGCGGCATCGATATTTGCGTCAACAATGCCAGCGCCATCCAGCTCACCGGCACGCTGGAGACGGACATGAAGCGCTACGATCTGATGCACCAGATCAACACGCGCGGCACCTTCCTGGTCTCCAAAATGTGCATTCCGCACCTGAAGTTGGCGCAAAATCCTCACATCCTGAATCTGGCGCCGCCGCTCGACATGAAGGCCAAATGGTTCAAGAACCATGTCGCCTACACCATGGCCAAGTTCGGCATGTCGATGTGCACGCTGGGCATGAGCGCGGAGTTCGCCAAGGACGGCATCGCGGTCAATTCGCTGTGGCCGATCTCGACCATCGACACGGCGGCGGTGCGCAATCTTCTGGGCGGTGCCACGGTGGTGGCTATGAGCCGCTCGCCCGACATCATGGCCGATGCCGCGCATGCCATCTTCATGCGGCCGTCGCGCGAAACAACAGGCAATTTCTACATCGACGAGGAAGTGCTGCGCGCCGAGGGCGTCAGCGATTTTTCGGTCTATTCACCAAGCGCGACCGGGCCGCTGGCCGGTGACTTTTTTGTGCCGGACGAGGTGTTTGCGCGAACGGACAGCAAGATCAAGAATATCTACTGATGCCGCACCGGCGCTGCCCCTCATCTGCCTGCCGGCGTTCGTCGCTCGAAAAGCCAAGCAATTGGCTTTTCGTCCGCTGCGCGGACCGCTTCTCACCTCCCTGTATAGTGACGCGGACAAGGCAAGCTGCTTACTCCTCGCCCTTCTTGCCGAAGGACAGCGCATAGATGGCCAGCGCCACGCCCAGCCCGAGATAGAAGACGAGCAGCAGCCAGCGCGAAGCAGATGATCGATGCGATGGCGAGTTCGAGACGCTTCCTGATCGATGGTCAGGCCGTATTTCGGCCACGCCGACGCTTTTGGCAAGATAGCAAAAACCCCGCCGGAGGGGGCCGGCGGGGCTCAATGCATCCCGCTGGAGTCGGGATGGGGCAGGGAACGCCCAGACCAGAATCTGGGGTGTACGAGCCCGTGATTCAATGAGCCGGCTCTGATGCCCGTACAAATCTTGTTGACCGAGCGCATGTGGTCCGCACTCCGTCCCACCCCGGTTGACCGGGATGGGACTTGCTTGCCGACTTGATTCCAGAAGCCACTTCAAGCCTCTGGAAAGCCAAGTCAATTGTTGCTGGCGACAGGCGCCACCAGCGAGGTGATGCGGCGGATGGCGACACGCCGGTTCTCGCGGTTGGGCGCCGAGGTGTTGACCTTCAGATACTCCTCGCCATAGCCCTGCGTGGTCAGGTTCTCCGGCGGGATGCCGAAGGCATTGGTCAGTGCTTCGGCAACCGCTTCGGCGCGGCGGTCCGACAAAGCAAGGTTCGCTTCCGGCGTGCCGACCGCGTCGGTGTGGCCCTCGATCAGGAAGGTCTCGGCCGGGTTCTTCTTCAGCAGCTTCTCCATGGCGCTGGCGACGCCCTCAAGCTTCTGCACCTCGGTGTCGGAGATCGAGGAGGAGCCGAATTCGAAGTTCAGCGTGTCGAGGTCGACGCGGCGTGCGATGTCGCGCACGCGGGCCGAACGCTTGACCTCGTCGATCGAATAGAGACGCTGAACCCTCTCCACCGGCGGCTGGTCGAGGAAGGTGTAGTAGTCGTCATCGCTTTCGACGTCCTCGGAATCGAGGATGTACTGCCGGCGCGGAATGTTGAGCCGCATCGGCGGCAGGTCGTCGCCGGGATCGCGCCAGTCGCCTTCATCCTGATAGTCCCGCTCGTCGACATAGCTCAGCACATATTCGCGCCCGTCAGGCGTGATGCGCGAACGCTGGATGACATCGCCGTAACGGTTGCGGATGGTGACGATCTGGACGCCATTGTCGCGCTGGACCGTCTCACGTCGACGGCCTTGCGGGAGGTCCTCGTAATAAACGTCCTTGGCACCGCGATGCATGCGCGAGCCTTCATCGCTCTGGACGATCGTCTGGCCGCCGAGCTGAATGATGACGCGGTCGCCGATCTCCTTGAGGACGTCGACACCCTTGGGGCGACGGCGGTCACGGATGTTCTCGTCAGGCGCACGGTCGAGGCGCTTGCCCTTTTCCTCCGTCACCGGAACGATCTTTTCGGGCTTGATCTCCTGCTGGGCTGCCTTGTCGTCGGTTGGAGGCGGACCCTGGTCGACAGGAGCGACCACGGGCTTCTGCGCTTGATCGCCACCTTGCCCGGCATTCTGGCCACCATTCTGCTGATCGCCGTTCTGCTGGCCGTTCTTGTCGCCGTGCTTGCGGCCACCAGCCTTGCGTTCGGCATCCTTCTGGCTGTCGAGGAGGGGGGCAGCGTTCTTGTCGGCCGGTGCTTCACCCTGTACCGGGTTTTCACCCTGGACAGGCGCCGCTTTGCCATTGGCCGGTTGTTCACCTGTCGCCGGCTGCTTGCCCGTCAGCGGCTGTTCGCCATTGGCAGGTTGCTCGCCCGTAGCCGGTTGCTCACCGTTTGCAGGCTGTTCACCCGTCGGCTTCTTGCCGTGCTTCTTTGTCTTGTCTTGGGGCTGCTCGCCCTGGACAGCCGGCTGTTCGCCGGCAGGCGCCGGTTCAACCTTCGGCGTCGTTGCTTCGCCGGCCGGAGCTTCCTTCGGCGTGGGGGCGGCTTCCGGCGTCACCGCCGGGGCAGCAGGCGCCTCCTTCTGCTGGTCCTGCTTGTGTTTCTTGCCCGGCTTGACTGGTTGGTTGTCGTTGGCGGGCTGTGTCTCACCAGCGGGAGCCTGCTCGGTGGGGGTTTCCGTCTGCAGCTGCTGGTCGCGCTTCTTCTTGCGCGGCTGCTGCTGGTCGGCTGCGGGAGCCGCCTCGCCGGCCGGTGCCTGCTCGGTCTGCAGCTGCTGGTCGCGCTTCTTCTTGCGCGGCTGCTGCTGGTCGGTCGCGGGAGCGGCCTCGCCGGCCGGTGCCTGCTCGATCTGTTGCTGCTGATCGCGCTTCTTCTTGCGCGGCTGCTGTTCGTCGGTTACCGGAGCGGCCTCGCCGGCGGGCGCCTGCTCGGTTTGCTGCTGCTGGTTATGCTTCTTGCGCGGTTGCTGTTCCGGCTGCGCCTGCTGGTCGGCGGGGGCTTGTTCGGTCTGCTGTTGCTGATCACGCTTCTTGCGTGGCTTCTGCTCGCCTTGCGCAGGTTGCTCGGCAGGCGCCTGTTCGGTCTGCTGCTGCTGGTCACGCTTTTTGCGCGGCTGCTGCTCACTTTGCGCCGGCTGCTCCGCCTGGGCGGGCTGCTCCTGCTTTTTCTTCCCTTGCTTCTGCGCGCAGGCTTCGGCCGATTCGCCCTCGGCGCAAGCGGCTTGCGTCAAAGTGAACGGGGCTGACGTGCGCTGGGCCGGGCCGAATGCGGCATTGCCTTGCAGCGGGTACGCGCCCAACGGCGCGGACGCCATCAACAGGCCAAGTGCGGTGCCTGCCAGAATCCGTGGTTGGCGTTTCATCGAAAACTCTCCTTGTGGGGTCCCATCCTTGCCGAAACCGTTCTTAGCCCGATTGGTTCCAGTTTGGTTGGGATAGATGCTGTACGGGGCGAATGGCCGGCCTTTTGAAGGCAACTTCGTGTCATTCGGCCGGCCTAAGGTCCCATTCAGTCACTGCCGCGCTTGACCTCGGCGGCGGCCGGGGCCACATCCCCAGGATGGAAACGCCATTCTGGAAAACAAAGACGCTGGAAGCAATGAGTCCGGCCGAATGGGAATCGCTTTGCGACGGCTGCGGTAAATGCTGCCTGTCGAAACTCGAGGACGAGGATACCGGCGAGATCTACTGGACCAGCGTCGGCTGCCGGTTGTTCGACGCACAAACCTGCCGCTGCTCCGACTACGCCAACCGGCTGGCGCGTGTCCCCGACTGCGTCGGGCTGACGCCGCAGAATGTGCGCACGATCAGCTGGCTGCCCAGCACCTGCGCCTACCGGCTGGTGGCCGAGGGCCGCGACCTCTATTGGTGGCACCGGCTGGTGTCGGGCAGTGCCGAAACCGTGCACGAGGCCGGCATCTCGATGCGCGGCCGGGTCAAGGCGAGCGAGACCGAGCTGGCCGAGCCTGAGGATTATTTTGACTATATGCTGGACGACGAGCCGTAAGGCCAGCGTTACACCATTGCCCATCCGCCCACATGAACCGCAGATGAACGACGGGTTCGTAAACAGTTCAGGCAGGCCAGTGCATTCTCCCTGCATCGGTTTCACGAGGACGGGCGCAAGCCCGCAACAAGGAGAGAGAACCATGTACAACAAGATCAAGACGGCGGCCCTTTCGGCCCTGGTCGGCCTCGGCACGCTGGCGGCCATTCCCGCCCACGCCGACAGCCTCTATCTCGGCTTCGGCAACAACCAGGATCCGCGCTTCGGCGTCTATGCCGGTGATGACGGCTATCGCCACCGCCGCGACGAACGCCGCGACGACTGGCGCGACGGACGTGGTGATGGCTGGCGCCGTGGTTGCTCGCCGGATCGCGCCCTCGACAAGGCCGAGCGCATGGGTCTCTACCGGGCCCGCATCGTCGACGTCAGCCGCCGCACGGTCAAGGTCATGGGCCGCCAGGACGGCGACCGCGTCGTCATCGTGTTCGCCAACGAGCGCGGTTGCCCGGTTATCTATCGCTGAGGCTTGCGGCATAACCTTCCGAGGGTTAGCGCGGCATAACCCTCCGAGAGGGTTAGCCAGGAGACACGACCTTCGGCGAAGGTCGGTCTGGTCTAGCAGAGCCCCTGTCCAGAGCGGTCGGGTGCGGCTCGAAAAAACCCCCGCGGGAGCGATCCCGCGGGGTTTTCCTTGCTCGGCATGTGCCGAAGGGTTTATGCGTGGCCGGGCAAGGCCCAACCACGCATCATTTGGGCTGCCTATTTCAGTTCGAAGGTGACGGTGACCTGAACGTTGTAGGCGTTCTCGCCGGCTTGCGTCGGCACTGCCGCGCCGGCGGCGGCGTCGAAGGCCTTGGCGTTGATCGCCATCGGCGGCGGGGCGATGTTCTGGTCGGAGATCTCCAGGACCCGGCCAATGCTCACGCCGGCGGCTTCCGCAAGCGTCTTGGCCTTGGCGATTGCGCTGGCCACCGCTTTCTTGCGGGCCGCGTCGATGGTTGCCGCCGGGTTGTCATTGGTGAAGGAGATGCCACCACCCTGGTTGACACCGAGCGAGACGGCCTTGTCGAGGATCTCGCCGGTCTTGTCGATGTCGCGCACCCGCACCGCAAGCGTGTTGGTCACCTGGTAGGCGACAAGCTCGGCCTCCTGGCTGCCGTCCGGCTTGTTGGTGTAGTTGTAGCGCGGGTTGATCTGGATGCCCGCGGTCTGCAGGTCACGATCCTTGATGCCGGCTGCCTTCATCGCCGCGATCACGGCGGCCATGGCGTCGTTGTTGGCGTCGAGTGCCGCACGCGCCGTCTTGGCTTCGCGCATCACGCTGAGCGACAGCAACGCCAGGTCGGGAGGGACTGTCGCTTCACCTTCACCCGAAACAATGATGCGGGCGGGCGTCGGCGAATCGGCGGCTCCAGCCATCGCCGGAAAAGCGATTGCAGCGGCGAGCGCGATGGGCAAAAGATGTTTGGTCATGAAAATCTCCTTGGTCTGCGATCCAGTCGCAAAGGTCGCGTAGAGGGCGATTATGGGTTGATTTGGGCGATCCGCGAAAGCCTGTCGGGAAAGCCTTGTGCCGCGAAGCGAAAAACATTAATCCAGCCCGCGTGGGGCCTGTAGCTCAATGGTTAGAGCCGGCGGCTCATAACCGCTTGGTTGGGGGTTCGAGTCCCTCCGGGCCCACCATAACCATTGATTTTATTAAGGAAAAAGTGCCTCGGCCCAAAACGTTATGGGCCCGTTATGGGCCCGATGAAAAAGGCGGCCAGAAAGCCGCCTTTCAATTCGGTCTGGTTCGTTCGCTCATTTGATTACGCGCAGAGGCGTCTTTTGGCGCATGGCATCACGTTTTGCTTCTCGCTGATTGATCGCACGGGCAATATCGACAGCCATCCGCTTCTTGTTCGCCTCGCGTACGTACTCGTCGGTCACAGTCATTGAAGAATGGCCCATTGCTTCCATGATGGCGCGCGCCTGAATGTTGCATTCGGCAAGGTAGGTGCCGAAGGTGCGCCGTAGTCCATGGAGGGTGAATCCTTCGGGAATGCCGGCCTGCTTGTTCCAGTGCGCGATCATTCCGGTAAGGCTCTTTTCCGCGAACGGGAGCCCATAGCCATTCTTGAGTACCGCGCCGCCGTTCGACCGATCCAGCGGCGCCAATGCTTGGGCGAGCTTGTCGACGATTGGAATGAACATCTCGCGGCCGCCATGGCGGTTGCGGTTCTTTTTTTGCCGGAAATCGAAGGCCTCGATCACCTCGATCGAACCGTCAAACAGTTCGACTTCCTCGACGACAAGATGCCCCCAATCGAGCGCCGCGACATCCCCACGCCGGTTGCCGAGCCAGAAGCCGAGTGCATAGCAGGTACGCGCGGCAGATCCGATCGGGTGGCGCGCCTCGAACTTCTCGCGGATCGTAATTGGCCAAGCCGGATTGGCGGTGGATTTGGGTATGCGGACACGGATGGAGAGTGAAGGGTCGTTCTGCGGTTTGATCCATTTCTCGACATGCATCGCTACCCACAGCAGCTTCTTTATCGCAACCAGGAGGTGTTTTGCGACAGTCCGATTGGTCGCGAAGATGGCCTCCACAATCAAGCGCAACCGGTCGGCATCTAGGTGTTCCACCGGGGTATCGCGCCACTTCAGTGGATAATCAGGATCAACCTTCATCTCCAGGAAGCGTTCGATCAGGCGCGCGTTCTTCCGTCGCGTGGCTTCATCGAAATCAAGCCATTCCATCGTAGTTTCAAGTCGCCGTGCGGCGTGCCCAAAAGTCTTGGGCAACGCACGGCCGGGCAGGTCAATAATAATTGCCTTCAGGCCTTGGCCTTGCGTTGCCTTTTCATATTCGGCTTCGAATTCCGGATCACCTGGCTTGCCGGGAAGCTGAATTTCGGGCTGGCCTTTTGCCCGATAGCGATAAAACAGTCTGCCGTTTTTGGTACGCGAGGAGATGCCGGGGTAGCGGGGGTCCTTGAATGGTCTTGCCATCTGATCTCTCCTCCGGCATTCCTGCCGCAACTAATCCTCGCTCGAAGGTTTTCCCTGTACTAGCCGGAAAGCAAAGCTTTTCATGGCAAAACGCAAGAGCAAGGGATAGGGGAAACCTCTGCCTTGCTCAATACCTTCAAAGGTGCGCTTCGGTATTCCCAATGCCTTGGCCGCAACCTCTGCGGTCAATCCTTCATTGGCCCGCCAGGCTTTCACATCTTGGGCAAGCTTCTCATTCTCGCTCACGTCCCGCCTTTCGCATCGTTCACGTTACTACGCCTGTAGCGTATACGCAAGGTGCGTATACGCTTACTTCTTGCGTTCAGCCCGACTGCTCCGCTCCAACAGTTTTTGGAGATCGCTGCCCGTATCGGGCAGGGAGGTGAATGCGATGTCAAGTGCTACGCGGTCCCAGACCGCGCGACTGTTGACCTGCTTAGGTCTCGGCATTCGTCCGTCGGCAACCATCTCGTCGAAGAGGGTAGATCCGACGCCGACATATCGTGCAGCTTCATCACGTGAAAGGCCTCGCGGCGGATAGGAGATGGCATCATTCATCGAAGGCCACCCAACATTGGGGTCCTGAGCCGTCGTCGTAACAATATCCGCATATCGATGTCCGGGTGGTGGCGAGTTGTGCGGTCCACCTAGCGAAAATCGGCACGCGCGGCAGCCGTCTCGTTTGCTTTTTCGCTGAAAGGGAGGCCGCGGCGTACAAATGGGATGGACGATAAGTCGCCAAAATGTGCTGACCGTCTTTCCCCAATCACCCAACTGCCAGTCCCGAGTTCTCTGCGCCTCTGAGTGATTGTGCCTATTTGGCCTTTCCGATACCTCCTTTGGCTCGGGGGGCCTTGCGATGCACAGCACCGGGGCGTGTCTTGCCGAAAAGTATCTCGATGGGTCGAAGAAGGCCTGGCCACCACAAATGATGGTGGCTGATCCCACGCCCCTGCCGTTGAACGGGATTCGTACGGCGCCCTTCGCCGGGGGCGGTCGGTCCCGCATCCCGCCTCACGGCGGCGCTATGCTGATGCTCCTTCGGCCGCCCTGTTGAACCGGTCTCAGGGCCACGAACCTGCTCCAGCACCGAACTGACTTGGTCCCGCTGACGGACATTTCGGTGCTTCCGCCTTGTACGCCCTTTTTCACATTGGTCGGGAGAGCAGGGGCTCTCCCGACGGAGAGTAAGAGGAGGGGCGGGTTTTTCGTGACGGGTTTAAAGCGGAAGGAGAGGCCTTCGGCGCCTGTCGCGGAGAACCGCAATGTCTGTCCGGACCAATCGAACCCATGCCGTCGCCGACCGGTCGAACCTCTACGACGAGATCACCGGCAAGATAATTGCCGAGCTGGAAGCGGGCCGCTTTCCTTGGCTTCAGCCATGGGGGACGTCCGCGGCAAAAGCGTCGCTTTCCCTGCCGCAGAATGCCAGCACGCAACGTGCGTACAGCGGGATCAACGTGCTTATCCTCTGGGGCGCCGTCGTCGAACGCGGGTTCGCAACACAGAGTTGGATAACCTATCGACAGGCTTTCGCGCTCGGCGGGAACGTCTGCAAAGGCGAGCACGGGACACCGGTCGTTTATGCCGATCGTTTTGTCCCGGATCACGAGAAAAAGCGCGCTCGCGAGACGGGCGAGGATGCTCAAGCCATCCCGTTCCTCAAGCGCTTCACCGTTTTTAACATCGAGCAATGTGAAGGGCTACCTGACGAAGTCGCAGCTTCGGCTCCGCCGCCGGTGGCAAGCCTGATCGAACCGCGCGTCGAGGCGCTGATCAAGGCTACCGGTATCGACTTCCGTATTGGAGGCGACAGGGCGTTCTATGTGCCTGCCCACGATTATATCCAGGTGCCTCCGCCCCAAGCTTACTTTGAGCCGATCAATTGGCATCGGACAGCCTTGCATGAGCTCGGACATGCCACCGGTCACAGTTCACGGCTGGATCGCAAATTCTCTGGTTCTATCGCCTCCAGGAAATATGCGTTCGAGGAACTCGTGGCAGAGATCAACGCGGCCTTCTGCTGCGCGGCCTTGGGCATCGTGCCCACGGTTCGGCATGCGGACTATATCGGCTCATGGCTAGAGGTTCTGCGGGAGGACAATCGGGCCATCGTTCGTGCCGCCAGCCAGGCCAGCAAGGCGGCGGAGTGGCTTCTTGGCCACCTGCCGGACAAGGTCGGAGCATCGATCGACTTGGGCGCAGGCAACGATAGAAAGGCAGCATAACCTTCGTTGACCGCACCAGCGCAAGCGCAGTCCCGTCGACTACAGACCGGAATGCGCTGATTCGCAGGGTTCCGAATTGGAATTGCACGCGGCGGCCCTGCCGTTCGGCATAGGTATCAAGCGCTAAGCCGCGAGTTCACGGCCACAAACCTTTCCAAAGCGTGCGCGCCGTGCCGGCTCGGCTGTCGAACAACGGCGTGCCGGATCGTGGTGGCAGGAGAGGGAGAGGGTTGGAGGGATTTCGTGACGGGTTCAAGGCCGAGAGAGAGGCTCTCAGCGGCCCGTCGTGGAGAAACCTCGATGGCCAACGCCGTTCAGAAGATCACCCTGTCGCCCTCGCGCGACATTCCTTTCAACAAGCTCGTGCTCGCCCAGACCAATGTCAGACGTATCAAGGTCGAGTTTCCAGGCGGGATCGTGCAAGGCGAGATGCCGCCCATCTTCGTCATCGGCCCGGACGGCGAGGCCGAGATCGCCAACAGCCGCGTCTACCAGAACATCCTGATCGTCGACCGTCTCTTTGGCGCGGCGGAATTGCGGCTTGGCAGTGGCAAGCGGCAACAGACCGTCAGGATCGTGCGCGCCGATTCCACGAAGAGAGGTCTGTGGATGTCAGGCGCCAATGCGGCGCCGAATGCAAGGAACGCATTTCGTCAAAGGGGAGGGGAGTACCCATGAACGAGAACGAAATCCCGGCTGCCCCCATACAGCTTCGCGCCGATCCGCCGCGCGTCACGCGCCTGTCCCGCAAGGTGCTCGCCGGCATCGGCCTATGTGCATCGCTTGGCGTCGGCGGCGCGCTGATCTACGCGCTTCAGACGCGTGAAACCGGCAGGCATGGCGACGAGCTCTACTCGACCTCCAACCGGCAGCCCGCCGACGGACTGGCCAGCCTGCCGCGCGACTATACCGGCCCTGTTCTTGGACCGCCGCTGCCTGGCGATCTTGGCCGGCCGATGCTTGATGCCCAAAACAAGGGACAGCCCGTCGTGCCGCCAACGATTGCGACACCCGTGGTCGATGAGGCGGAACAACGCCGGCGGGCCGAAGAGGAGGCGGCCCGAACCTCGCTTGTCTTCTTCCAGACTGGGCAGTCAACCGCGGCGATGGCCCAAACCCCACCCGGAGGACCTTCCCCGCCGAACCTTGGCGGCCCCGACCTTGCCGGTCAGATCGGCCAGTCCACCACGCAAGACCGTCAACTCGGCTTTTTGAATGCGGCCGCTGATCGGCGCACCGTGGCACCGGATCGAGTCACGCCACCGGTGTCGCCCTATGTGCTCCAGGCAGGGGCCGTCATCCCGGCGGCCCTCATCACCGGTATCCGTTCCGATCTGCCCGGTCAGATCACCGCGCAGGTCACCGAAAATGTCTATGACAGTCCGACGGGTCGTTCGCTGCTGATCCCGCAAGGCACGCGTGTCATTGGCCAATACGACAACGGCGTCGGCTTCGGCCAGCGGCGCGTGCTGCTTGTCTGGAACAGGCTGGTCTTTCCCAACGGACGTTCCATTGTGCTTGAACGCCAGCCTGGCACTGACGCCAAAGGCTATGCCGGCCTTGAGGACGGCGTCGACTACCATTGGGCCGAGCTGTTCAAGGCGGCCGCACTCACCACCATTCTCAGCGTCGGCGCGGAGGCCGGCTCGTCCAGCCAGGAAAGTGACATCGTGCGCGCCTTGCGCGGCGGCGCCTCCGACAGCCTCAGCCAGGTGGGCCAGCAGATTGTCCAGCGCCAACTCAACATCGCACCGACATTGACGATACGGCCGGGCGTCAATGTGCGTGTCGTCGTCACGCGCGATCTCGTCCTCGAACCCTACGGAGGCTGACAATGGCCAAGCTGAAACTCGGTCCGATTGCAGACGACAAGCCGGTTAAGGTCACAGTGGAACTGCCGGCGCCGCTGCACCGTGATCTGTCCAGATATGCCGAGATCCTTGGCCGCGAGGCGGGTCAGCCATCCACTGATCCTCTTCGCCTGATTGTGCCCATGCTTGAGCGATTTATCGCGACGGATCGGGGCTTTGCCAGAGCCAAGCAGGAACGGAAAGGTTGACCTCGCCGCAAGGCAATGAGTGCGGACGCATCGCACATCTGAATTGAACTGCCGTCTACCCTTTGAATCGCCATCTACGTCGCGAGGAACCAATTTGCTTTTGCTCCTTCGCGGAGCCGCTCACGCGTGCCGAGATGCTTATTCGATTGTCCGAACGACGCCGCCGTCAACACGCAGGGAGGCACCTGTCGTTGCCGACGCCTGTTCCGAGCAGACATAGACCATCAGGTTTGCCACTTCTTCAGTCGTTGCGAAGCGCTTGATGAGCGTGATCGGGGCGCGTCGTTTTGAGAAACTACTGCTCGGCTTCCTATTGCGTAATGCCTTGCGCCTCCGCCGCCGCCTTCACCAGCCGACATGAGCTGTATCTACATTGACTAAGTGGTGATCCTCGACAGGAATCGAACCCTGTGACCTACAGATTAGGAATTTCACCGCACGAGTTGCGCGACGTGTCCCCCCTGTTTCCCAATGCATCCCAGCGCTCCATTATGAACACTGCAGCCTGAGGGGTACGTCAGAAACGGATCGCACATGAGCATCCTCACTCGCGATGGCTATGTGGACGAGGAAGATAAAAAATATGTGCCGATGGAGATGAAAGCATCGCGCACGGGGATCGCCACGCCCATCAAGTTGCTGGACGGATGGCGTTAAGGCGGTTATACGGACACTCGGAAGGATCAATCCTCAATGATCGCCAAGCAGCTCGACCACAAGCTCGATTGCAAGGTGTGCGGGACGATCCTAATGGATATTCCCGACGACGCCACGGAGAGCGCCCCGATCCACTGCAGCATCTGCGGTGGATATCTTGGCGAATGGGGTGAACTTCAAGACGATTTTCACAGGCAAGCCGGGGACACTCAAGCTTTCGACCTCAACCACGGCAATATCACGAAGAAATAGACGCCGGGCGGCAAACGCGCTCCTAAAGCTGACCGGTAACGGCAGCTTCAGCAACCCCTACACAATCAAGTTGAAGAGCAGGGCTGCGCCAAGGCAGACCCGCTTCCGAATACGTTCGATACGCACGTGTCCAACCAAAGGAAAAAAATGGCCGAGAAATATGTAAATGCACGCGAGCACTTTTTCGCGGCAATCCGGGCGCTGGCAGCCTCTACCGACGCCATCCAGACCCGATTGATCGATGCCCATGTAAACATCTTGCACGTCACCATCGAGGAATTTGACGGTGACCGCGAGCTCAAGTTCAAGTTTGCCAAGCTACTCGACCTGCTCGCCGTCGACCAGGAGGATATCGAGACAGTCGCCCTCGAAACCACCGCGCATATGACTGATTTTGAAGCGGTGAAAGTCGCGGACCTGATCTGTGATTTCTACTACGAGCTCACATAGACCCTATCTCATTGGGCAACGTCAAGGCTTGCTCGGGTATGATGGCAGGAGCCAGCCCGGCGCGGAGTGCGGACAGCAATTCGGCCGGCGTCCCCAGGCCTTCCAAAGCGGCGTGCGGGGCCAAGCTTATCGCAATGAGACGGTCTTCCTTGGTGCGGTTGTCATTCATCGCGTGTGGCCTTCCATTGTCGGGTCTTTGGTATCGGTTGGCTGCGGCGGTTCCAAGAGAATGTCGCGGGACCGGTTGAGCAAACGATTGGCATGGGCAAAGCGCGATCGCCGCAAAAGATCGCGGGTCAGGCTTATCGTGTCTTCCACCGAGCGGTGGGTCCAGGTCCGGCATGCACAACACCATTCGAGTGTTCTAAATATGCATATGAGGGTTTGGAACTGCTCGAAACAAGCACGGCCATAGTTTGCAATTGACGACCAGCTCTTGTCGATCGCGACTCTTGCGTGGCAAACTGTCGGGCTGTGAGAACCGACAAAGAACTGATGTTGGCCGCTAAGCGAACGTACCGATTGCAGGTGATGCTCAACGCGAGGGAAATCGCCATCATCAATGCCTGGCGCTTTCAGAGACGCGTGCCAAGCTTCTCTGAGGCTGTGCGCGAGTTGCTGAGGCGCGGTCAAGCGGTGACGGACCCTGAAAACGATGAGGCCGGCGATTGAGATCGACGGATCTCGGCGTTGACGACGCCTCGGCCGACTAAGCCGACACGCCGGTTAGCCGCTTTCAACCTACACGACGATTGCTGGTTTCCGGATTCCGCGCGGTTGTCCTGTCGTTCGCAGCGGAAATTGGGAGCAATGCATAATCCTTTGTAGTTGCAGCATTTACTCGGAACCAACCCTCGACGCGTCCGTTCGGAGTCTTTGTCGCTCCAAACGTGCAGGGGATTGGGATGACTCTGGTTGACGATCAGCATGCTTTCGGCGCTTCGGAAGCCCGATATCGCCTCCTCGTGGAGTCCATCAGCGACTATGCCATCTACCTGATGGATCCGGACGGCAACGTCGTGAGCTGGAACCAGGGCGCCGAGCGCTTCAAAGGCTACAAAGCCGACGAGATCATTGGGCAAAATTTCGCGAAGTTCTATTCGGATGAGGACCGCGCCGGCGGCGTTCCGCGACGCAACCTTGAGCGGGCTGCCAAAGATGGGCATTTCGAGGAAGAGGGCTGGCGCTACCGCAAGGACGGTACAAGCTTCTGGGCCAGCGTGGTCATTGACCGCATTCTCAGCCCTGAAGGAAAGTTACTGGGATTTGCCAAAGTCACCCGCGACCTGACGGAGCGGCGCGCCCAGGAAGAAGCGTTGCGTAGGAGTCAGGAGCAGTTTCGCCTGCTCGTCAAAGGCGTGACGGGCCCTGTTCATGCTCGACCCCCACGGCAATGTCGTAAGCTGGAATTCCGGTGCCGAGCGCATAAAGGGTTATCGAGAAGAGGAAGTTATCGGGCAGCATTTCTCACGATTTTACGCTCCGGAGGACCGCGATCGTGGCGAACCCGGGAAGAACCTCGATATTGCGCGCGGCAAGGGGAGTGTGGAGCTGGAAGGATGGCGCCTGCGCAAGGACGGCTCTTTATTCTTTGCCCACGTGGTGATTGACGCCCTATACGATGACGGCGGTGACCTCATCGGATTTGCCAAGGTCATCCGGGATATCACGGATCGTCGGGAAACCCAGAGGCAGCTGGATCAGGCCCGCGAGGCACTGTTCCAGTCCCAGAAGCTGGAGGCTATTGGGCAACTGACAGGGGGAATCGCTCACGACTTCAACAACCTTCTGATGGCCGTTCTGGGAAGCCTCGAGATTGCGGCTCGACGCATGGAGCCCCATCCCCAAGTCTCCCCGTTTATTGACAACGCCATCCAGGCGGCGCGGCGCGGCGCCGCCCTCACGCAACGCATGCTTGCTTTTGCCCGCAAGCAGGAACTGGCGATGCAATCCGTGGACGTCATCGACACCGTGCGAGGGATGGCCGACATCCTGGAGCGCACCGTCGGACCGCCAGTTGACCTCACGACACGCTTTCCCCCGTCCTTGCCGCTGGTCCATACCGACCGGGCACAACTTGAGTTCGCCCTTTTGAACCTCGCCGTCAATGCGCGTGACGCGATGCCAAACGGCGGCACACTTGTGATCGCTGCCGATCAGCAGGTCATTTCGCAAGGCGAAGATGCACGCCGGGCTGGAAGTTACGTGGTGCTTTCGGTAACCGATACCGGCGAAGGGATGAACGAAACCACGTTGTCTCGCGCAGCAGAGCCGTTCTTTACAACCAAAGGCGTTGGAAAAGGGACCGGCCTGGGTCTGTCAATGGTCCATGGACTTGCCGAACAATCCGGCGGGCGGTTCGTGTTAGCCAGCGAGCCCGGCGAAGGAACTCGTGCCGAGTTGTGGTTACCGGTGGCAGCGGGCGACGTAAGTTCGCCCGAAGAACCCGCCGCTATACCGGTGTCTGCCGTGATCGAGGGCAAGCGCATCCTTGTGGTGGATGACGATGCGCTGGTGCTCCTCAATACCGTGACAATGGCGGAGGATCTCGGACATCGAGTATTCGAAGCAACGTCGGGCGAGGCAGCGCTGGCCATCCTTGACAGGGAAGACGTTGATCTGCTCATCACCGACTACTCGATGCCCCAGATGACTGGTGGCGCCTTGGCCGCGACGGCCACGACGCGCTGGCCAAACATCAAGGTGCTGATTGCGACGGGCTACGCGCAAATGCCGGAAGAGTACAAGGGGAAATTCGAGCGTCTGGGCAAGCCGTTCACCGAGCAGGACCTCAAAATAGCGATCGAGCGGAGCTTGACGCTATAGCTGAGGATCAAGGCGGTTGTCCCGTCACGGTTACGCACGTACAACTCTTCCATGGGCACTGGCAGCAGGCTTTACATGCTTGCTGAAAACCTCCCGGATGAAAGCCGTCATGCCTTTTCGCGATGCAAACCATCCCCTTGGCCAAGCCGATAATCTCAAGCGCGCGCTTCATGCCGCCGGTGTAGCCCTGTGGTCATGGAGAGTGGAAACCGACGCATTTTCCATGGATGAACAGGGCTTCAAGCTGTGGGGATTGCCCCAGACCGAGACGGTAACCTTCGAGGATCTGTCGTCCAGAATCCACCCGGCGGACCTGGACAGGGTGCGGGCTGCATTTACCGCGACACGGGCGCTTGTAGGCGCCTACGAAATCGACTTCCGCATCATCCTGGGGGATGAAATCCGTTGGATTTCCGCTCGTGGCCTTGGCAATGACGAGGGGCTGCACAGAGGACAGATGTCGGGCGTCTTCCTCGACGTGACCGGTCGCAAACAGGCGGAGGAGGGGCATGAACTCCTGGCAGGCGAGATGAGCCACCGGGTCAAGAACCTTCTCGCGATTGCTACTGGGTTGACCAACCTCACATCTCGCTCTGCGACATCGGTCACGGAGATGGCGAAGGAGCTCACACAACGGCTGACCGCATTAGGGAGGGCGCACGACGTCGTTCGGCCGCTCGCCGGAAACCAGGGGCGGGCTGCGCTGCTCGGCGACCTCCTTGCCATATTGCTGGCCCCCTACGAAGATGCAGGAGCCTTTAGTGGCCGGATACGTGTTGCCGTTCCACGAATGGGCATAGGCGAACAGTCCGCCATGACGCTCGCGCTCGTTATCCATGAACTCGCAACCAACTCGCTCAAATATGGGGCCTTGTCGGTGAGTTCGGGGACGTTGGACGTCTCGGGTTCTTCGGCGGACGGAGAGGTTTGTATGGTGTGGACCGAGCGTGGTGGTCCCGCCGTGGCTTCGGCAGGCGGCGAGGGATACGGAAGCAGGCTCCTCAACCTAAGCGTGACCACCCAACTTGGCGGCTCCATCGTCACGGACTGGTCTAACGAAGGAATTATCGTGACCGTCAAAATGAACGCCGCCAAATTATCGCGGTGATATCCCGGTAGTGTTATGATTTAAACAAAATGTTTATTAGGCGAGTTAAGTAGATGGGTTAGCGAGGGAATTCGGTCAGAAACACCTTCCCGCTTCGTTCTCAGATGGTTCAGGCATCGTTCTGACGCTAGGTAAGGTCATCAGCGGAACCTAATAAACCGCGCAAGCTTATGCATTTATGAGCACACGCGGCATCAACTTCCTCGATCGCTGGATCGCCAACAACATTCCAGAAACAGCAACGGTCGATGCAGTTGCCGTGAGCGAACTCACACACAAGCTTTTCGCTGATGCCAAGGCCCTCGGGATCAAGCGCGACGAAATCGATGAGGAAGTCTCCAGCCTCTATCAGACGTTGGTGGACGCGGTTTTCCACTTCGACCCTGGCATGCCCGAATGAGTGAGCGCGCCGTCCAGTTCCTGCACCTGTGGCTGGAAAGAAATGATGTTCTCAGCGGCCATCTGGCTGATGACGAAGTCTCGATCCTTGATCTCGCGACGCGCCTTTTCTTTGACTCAGAGGTTGCTGGGATCAGTGAAGGCGAAATAGTCGAAAGCTGGGATGATATCCGCCGGGGACTCGTCGATAAGATGGCGCGACGCCACCTGGTGTCCCCAACGCTTCACTAGGCGCAGCCTTCACTGGCGGTCGGAACTGTCGACTTGTTCCCAGTCCACGGTTCGAATTTGCCCGTGCCGACGATATCGAGTTGCGCGATGGCTCCGATCTGGATTGGAGCTCTTGGCCTAACAGACCTGATCATCATCCGTGAACGGCCGGGTGCCGACGGTTTCGTCTGGCAGCTCCAGTCTGCAGGAACCTAAGCCATCTCGCGACATTGTCAGACACAACCGGGAGATTGCCATGCAAATCATTCGTACTGAAGTCTTGGGCACCACGGCATATGATGGCAAACCGATCCGCCGCGTCAGGTTTTGCGGCGAAGGCGGTGAGTGCGTAACGGTGGATATGGGCGCACTCGATGAAGTGGACACTGACGAGGCGTCTCTCATTCGCGCCAAGGCGATCCTTGTTCAGACGGCTACTTTCCCCCACGCGGTCAACGATTATGACGCGAAGAGCAATGGCAATTTCGATGACGTCGCCGTCGCTTCGGTGGGGAACCAAGATGGCGCGGTGTATGTGTTCGAGTATCGCGACGGCGAGACCACGAGGCGGATCCCGAATTCCACGATGCCCAGCCTTGAGGCTGCCCGGTCCGAAGCAGTTCGCTGTGCAGTCGATCTGCTGGTGGATCTTCAACCCGGCACAGACGATCTGTCCGGCTGGCTGGTTCGGGTTTTCAACCAACAAGGTGACCTGCTGTTCACGATTGACGTAGCCGATGCGGAGGCTGCCAGACAGACAGTTGAGTAGCGACCTACGAGCGGCGTGCGGCGGCGTAGCATTCCACAGCCAACTTTTTTGGAAGGCGGAAGCTTGGTTTCCGGGCAGACGCCGGCGTCTGCATGCGCAGGGATCTGCTCGATGAACTCCATTGACTGGGAACATTTTCTGCAACTCACAGTTCCCTCGATGTTGGCGATCTCAACGCATCACGTATGCACAACCGTCCGACAAAACGCCTCTATTGCGGTGGCGCCAACGGCGCCGCACGGCAGCTGACAAAGGAACGTGACGATGATCTGTCGCAACCGTCCGATCCCGATGCCAGGGACTGTGAAATTCGGGGACCTTGGTCGGGTCGAGCCTCTCAGCCGGGCATTTGGCGGCGATCGTGGCACGCCTCTCGATAGGTACTACATCGAGAGCTTCCTGGCCGGCCATGCCCTTGATGTTAAAGGACGTGTCGCGGAGATTGGCGACGCTTTCTATACGCAGCGTTTCGGCGGCGAAAATGTCACGACCTCTGAGATCGTCGACGCGCCGGAAAGCTGCAACCCGAACGCCACCATTCAAGTCGATCTTCAGAACGAAAAATCAATCGAGGCTCACAGCTTCGACTGTATCATCGTCACCCAAACCCTGCACATGATTTACGAAATACGCAGTGCCATTGCGACGATCCACCATGCCTTGGTGCCGGGTGGAGTTGTACTCGCCACTGTTCCCGGCATCACTTCGATCGACGCCTGCGACGGACCGGAAAAATGGTTTTGGGCGATGACACAAAGCGCCGCGAGACGCCTGTTCGAGGAAAGGTTCGGGTCCAGCGTGCAGGTCGAGCAATTCGGGAATGTCCTTGCTGCGACAGCTTTTCTGCAGGGGCTGGCGTTGGAGGAAGTTGATCGTTCATCTCTTGACATCGTTGACCCGCTGTACCCTGTCATCACGGGCGTCCGGGCAGTGAAGTCCTGAGCAAGTCGACGAATCCTGAGGCACGCATCGTTTTCATCGGGTGGGAGCGCTGTTGGGGTGATCACCTGTGTGGAATGTCATTCCGGTTGCTCGTTCCACAGCCTTATGGCGACCTCTGCCCACCATCGGCTGGCCTGGATCGCGAGGCCCGGGTCAAAGAGCTCAGGGGACTGAGTGCAAGCGCGCCTTGTCCTGGCGGTTTCGCAGCATCTGGCGAAAGATCTGGCCGGTGGAAGCAGCCGATTGACGAATATCAAAGTTGGCCTGCGCACGCCCAACGCTGGCCGCCGCCATCGCTTCCAGCCGGTCAGGCTGCGCCAGAAGGGAGAGCGCCGCTTGAGCCACGCCCTCCCAATCGCCAGGATATTCCGAGACGATACCCGGCCATTCAGCGGTTCCGACGAGAACGCCGGTCTCGCCCGTTGCGATTATTTCAGGTACGCCACCAACGCCGATCGCGATTACGGGAATTCCCGACGCCATAGCTTCGAGTATCGTGAGGGGCATCGCATCGGCACGGGACGTATGAAGCAGCAGATCCAGGGCCGGATAAACCCTGTAGGGCTCAGGCGCGAGTCCGGCCATGTGGATGCGAGCTTCAAGCCCAGCAGATTGGATCGCCGTGGCAAGCTCCGTCTCCATGGCCCCAGTTCCTACCATGGCGAAATGCACATCTGGACGCCTTTGCAGGATGTACTCGGCGGCCTTCAGGAATTTATCGGGACCTTTTTCCCAAGCAAGGCGCCCGACGAAGCCGATCAGTATGTCGGTGGGGCCGACCTGGATTGCCTGGCGGAACTCCGCCGGAT
Organism: Mesorhizobium sp. P2_E9; assembly: GCF_056403815.1. Lineage (NCBI taxonomy): Bacteria > Pseudomonadati > Pseudomonadota > Alphaproteobacteria > Hyphomicrobiales > Phyllobacteriaceae > Mesorhizobium > Mesorhizobium sp. P2_E9. The sequence goes on along the minus strand of NZ_JBFUET010000012.1, from coordinate 143,845 downwards.
CCGCCGACAGGGGATGGTACAGAGAAACATCGACACCATTCGGCACAAGGCTCACCAGTTCGGGCGCCAACCCGACGGCAAGTGCCTGTGACCAAGCTTCGCGGCAAACGACGATAGTATGGGTCCCCGTGTTGCGCGCGACGCTGATTTCTTGTGGTTGGAGACTCATGCCATGGAGCGTGGCTACCGTGGGTGTCCCGCTCAGCCGGCCGGCGATGGCCGCAGCCGTGTGTGCGTTCATCAAGTGGGCGTGGAGTAGATCGACCCTTGCCTCTCGCACGACCGTGCATATCAGTTCTATGGTCCGCCACGGAGGATCGTCGCGCAAAGGCGCAATATAAACCTCGCGCCCGTCGGCACGCAGTTTGTGCGTATAAGCACTTTCGAAAGGGCAGAGCATCGAAACCTTGAACTCGTTCGGGGGAAGGTTTGCGGCAAGATTGCGCACATAGTTTTCCATGCCGCCGACGATGGCATTGCCTAACACCTGCAAGACATGAATACGCTCGTCGGTATGGCCTCCCGGAAGCGCTCGCGGCGTGCTCGCCATCAACCAAATTCCTTTGCCAAATCGAGTCTGAGCCACTCCGAAGCCGTTCGCCACATGATCGCCTCCCGCTCGGCGGCAGCGACGCCAAGTTTGTCGAGGATGGCGACGACCTCGTCGATTGCCGCGCGAATGTGCGCGCCGCTGCACGGCAGGAACCGATCGCTGCCGAACTGCAGGGAACGCGATCCGATGACATCGATCGCCTTGCGAAAAGTCTCTTCCCGATAGATTGGCGGTGGCCCGAAGGAGAGGTCGAACCGGAACTGGCTTTCGGCCGGTTCGACGCCGTTGATACGATCGATGACGCCGACAGCGTTCGCTTCATCGCACCACGGCCAGCCCAAATGGGCCAGCGTGACGCGCAAGCCGGGATGATCGCGTACCGCCTCATAGAACGATGGACGGCAGAAACGCCCCGACCGGCCGTCGATGAAGATCCCGCTGTGAAACAAGATCGGCAGGTTAAGCTTGGCCGCGGTGGCGTAAACGCGATGCGCGCAATCATCGTAGGGAAACCATCCGGTCGGCACCATTTTCAGCGCTCGGATGCCGGGCAATGCGGCCGCCTCCTCAAGATCGTCGGCGGCTTCCGCATGAAGCGGATTGACGACTGCAAAGCCTACCAGGCGGTCTTGGTGGTGCTTCACCAGACCCGACAAATAGCGGTTTCCCGCGCGTAGCGACGCCCTGTCGTTGAGTGAGAAGGGCGGCGTCAGAAACGGAGCAAGCAGGAACGCGACGTCGACGCCCGCCTCGTCCAGAGAGCGGAGCACGTCAGTTGTCGTTTCCTGGCCGGAAGTATGAAGGTGTGCATCAATCATCATAGCGGGCTGACAACTTGCCTGGTCGCTGCTCGTTCCGGACGATCTGCAAAATTCATGTTTGTTGGGTGATCCAGAGAACCACGCCAAGGACGGCAGGGGCCGCAAAAAAGCGGCCCCTGCATTGTCCTACTCGGCGGCCTGGCGATTGACGCCACTTTCTGCCATCTGGGTCAGCTTCTCGTCAGTCGCGCGCTCTTCCTCGAGTGTCTCAGCCAATATGCTGGCGGTATCCTCGTGCCCCAGCTCTTTCGCCCATGCGATGAGCGTGCCGTAGCGGGTCATCTCGTAATGTTCCACCGCCTGCGCGGAGGCGATCAAGGCGGCGTCCAGGACAGTCTTGTCGTCAACGTCGGCGCTGACGTCGTCGGCCTCTTCAAGGATGCCGTCGATTGCCGGACAGTCGACGCCTTTCACCGCCTCTCCATGCAATTCGAACACTTGTTCAAGCCGCGCAATATGGCCTCTGGTTTGTTCAAGATGCTCTTCAAACCCAGCCTTGAGGTTGGGATCAGTGGCCTTACCCGCCATCTTGGGTAGCGACTTTTCGATCTGCTGCTCAGCGTAGTAGATATCCTGGAGCGTATGCACGAAGAGATCGTCGAGGGTTTTGATGTCTTTTGAAAAAAAGCCCATGGCTTCGTCCTTTCAATGTCGGTTTCAATATCCGCCTGCGGGATTTCCAGCCTTCAGCGGCCAAGCGCCCCCGTGCGAATGGCTGCAACGTCCCGCCTGTGAGGCAGTTCCGCGTTTTTTCAAATGATGGGCATTCTCAGTGCAGTCGAAATTACCTGGGCTCAGGCGACAGGCACAGATAGGTCGGATCGAACTCTGCAACGTCTTGCAGTCGCTCCCAATCGAGGATCGTCACCGTGTGACCAGCCCAGCTGAAGAGACTCGTTTCGCGTAATTCGCGAATGATCCGGTTCATGTGGACGACAGACAGTCCCAGAACATCTGCAACCTCGACCTGCGTCAGAGGCAGATGAAAGCTCAAGCCGCTCGTTCGCTTGACAACCTGCAATCGCACAAAGAGCTCGCAAACGAGATGGGCGAGGTGGGATGTTTTCGATCTTCGCCCCATGGCGACGATCCACTCCCGGTGGATGGCGCCGTCGATGAGGGTATCGAGCCAGAGAAGACGGGTAAGGTGAGGCGACGTTTCGGTGATCTTGCGAAGCCCGACATGATTGGCGAAGGCAACGCGGCACGGCGACAGCGCGACGATACCATGGTCCATGGTCTTCAGGAGGAAAGCGTGCAGATCTACAAAGTCGCCCGGCACCTGCAGCGAGGTGAACTGCCGGCCGCCATCTTCAAGCACTTTGTAGCGAGCCGCCAGTCCCTCGATCAGCAGCGTGCTGTGGGTCGGGCGTGAGCCGACGGAGACGAGGTCCTGGCCGGTCGCGAAATCTCGTCCCTGTGAAATCGCTTCGGCCAGCGACGCTCTTTCCGCCGGCGAAACGACGTCGTGTTGTTCTAGCTGTAAGAAGAGGGATTCAAGCATCATCGTCCTCGCGCGATACAAACGGGACCCGCCATCGTTCGTTCCATAGCGGGAGATTGCGTTGGCGGCCTTTGCCGGACGCAGCGCGCGCCTCAATCCTGGTCGAGGGCGCCGCGTCGCATGCCCTGCGGGAAGGCGTTCGAAAACAGCTCGGCAGCTCTTGGCGCGACATCGTGTTTTTCTGGGAAGCCGGCGAGCTCTCCCGACCGGGTCAGGCGCGCGGTCGGGACGGTAACACTGCAAATGCTCAAGAGGCGCGGACTCATTCAGCCGTGGCGCGGCGAGGTCATCCCCGCAAGGACCTGATGGATTTTCGCTGCCGGCAGCTATGGAGAGTCGGAAGCCGAGGACAAGCGGCTCGTTCGCGACATAGAGGTCCGAATGCTTACCTGACGCGGAACCAATCCTGACGACGCAAATTCCGGAGAATGGCTCTCTATTATTTCGACGTCGATGACAACGGTACCCTTTACTGCGACGATCACGGAACGGACTGCGTTGCGTTCGACAAGGTCAAGGAAGAGGCCATCCGCGCCCTTGTCGACATGATCAGGGAAAGCCTGCCTGATGGCGATCATCACAGGCTGACGATCGCGGTGCGAAATGACGGCGGCAGCCGCGTCTTGCAGGTCTCGCTGAATTTCGCCGTCGAAGCCGAGCATCGCTTCGACGGGGCGAGCGTTCCGGAGCCACAACCCTAGTCCCAAATACTCATACGCTGTCTTCCAGTGACCTGTTCGCAGAGCGGGTCAATGCCGGCCTTGGGATCATATGAACGTCGGAGCAGGCGTGGAGCCAGGATCCAATGGACCTGTGCTTCGGGCAAATCGCGACGCTTTAGGAACGTTTCGCCAGCCGGCTGGTTAGCCCCACCAGCAACTGGTGGAGACTGACGGATGAAAGCGCTGACTTGGCACGGCAAAGGCGACATAAGGTGCGAACGGGTCGACGATCCGATCATACAGGCCGACCGCGACATCATTATCAAGGTTACGGCTTGCGCAATTTGCGGGTCCGACCTGCACCTGATGGGCGGATTCGTTCCCGAGATGCATGTCCATGACATCCTGGGCCACGAGACGATGGGCGAGGTCGTCGAGGTTGGCAAGGGTCACTCCAAGTTTCGGATAGGCGAGCGCGTCGTCGTGCCCTTCACCATCGCTTGCGGGGAATGCCGCATGTGCAAATGGCAACTGTTCTCGCTTTGCGAGAAATCCAATCCAGCGGGTGCTGAGGAAGCCAAACAGACGGGTTACCCGACCGCTGGACTGTTCGGCTATTCCCATACCTATGGCGGCTTCTCGGGCGGTCAGGCCGAATTCCTGCGCGTCCCTTATGCTGACGTTGGCCCGATCAGGGTGCCCGATGGTCTGTCAGACGAGCAGGTTCTGTTTCTCTCCGACATCTTCCCGACTGGATACCAGGCCGCGGAGAACTGCAACATCCAACGGGGCGATACGGTGGCTGTCTTCGGCTGCGGACCGGTCGGCCAGTTCGCGATAAAGTCGGCGTTTCTTCTCGGCGCCGGACGTGTCATCGCTCTCGATATCGTGCCCGAGCGTCTTGCTCTTGCGCAACTGTCCGGCGCTGAAACGGTCAGATATGACCACAAGGATCTGCAGAAGAAAATCCTCGATATGACAGACGGCAAAGGGCCAGATTCGGTCATCGAAGCCGTCGGCATGGAAAGCCACGGTCCTGGAGGTGTTTTGGAAACATTGCAGACCGACCTGACGGCGATGGAGCGGCCCTACGCACTGCAGCAAGCGCTGATGGCATGCCGACCCGGCGGCACCGTGTCGCTCCCCGGCGTTTTTGTCGGCAGCGTGACGGTGCCGATGGGAATGTTCGTCGGAAAGGGGCTGACCATGAAGACAGGACAAACGCATGTTCAACGCTACCTAGAGCCTTTGATGAAGCTCATAGAGAGCGGCGAGATCGATCCCTCGTTTCTTATTACCCATCGCATCGGGTTGGAAGACGGCCCCGAAGCCTACAAAACTTTCCGCGACAAGAAGGACGGCTGCATCAAAGTCGTTATCAGGCCATAGCGGACACGTTGCGGCCTGCCAGCGCTCGATCCGCACTCTCGCTGCAGCGTAACCGAACCAAAGGGCGCTCCCGACGTTGAGTAGCGCGTTGCATCATTCGGTCGGGGCATTTCAATGAAGCACGGTGAACTTTTAACCTATCGGGCCAAACGGGATTTCACCAAGACAAAGGAGCCCAGCGGCGAGAGGTCGAGGGCGGGTTCAAACCGGCTTCGATTTGTCATCCAAAAACACGCCGCCACGCGGTTGCACTACGACCTCCGCCTCGAACTCGGTGGCGTCTTCAAGTCCTGGGCCGTCACCAAAGGGCCATCGCTGGATCCTCATGACAAGCGTCTTGCGGTCGAAGTCGAGGATCACCCGCTGGACTATGGCGATTTCGAAGGCACGATACCCAAGGGGCAGTATGGGGGTGGTACGGTATTGCTGTGGGATCGCGGATATTGGGAGCCCGAAGGGTCGATGTCTCCCGAACAAGCCTTGGAAAAGGGCGATCTGAAGTTCACGCTCCATGGCAAGCGCTTGCATGGTAGCTTTGTCCTTGTGCGCATGAAGCATGACCGCAATGGCGGGAAGCGCACCAACTGGCTGCTGATCAAACACCGCGACAAATACGCGACGGATGGCAATGGTGACGCTGTGCTCGCCCAGGATCGGTCCATAGCTTCGGGGCGGAGCATGGACAGGATTGCAGCAGGAAAGGGAGCGGGCCCGAAACCCTTCATGTTGCAAGGCGGATCGGCCGCCGATGCGGATGCAGTATGGGACAGCAATCGCGGCCACGCCGCCGATGAGCGCGCCAAATCGACTAAACCTTCGCCGCGTTCCAGACGGGCCGTTCGTACCGGTGCAATCAAGATGCCCGACTTCATTGCGCCGCAACTTTGCGCAACGCTTTCCCGTCCGCCGGCAGGAACCAACTGGGTTCACGAAATCAAGTTTGACGGCTATCGCGTTCAGCTGCGCGTCGAAGACCGCGTCGCCACGTTGAAGACCAGAAAAGGCCTGGACTGGACGGAGAAGTTCGGCGCGATCGCGAAAGAGGCGACAACCTTTCCCGATGCCATAATTGACGGCGAGATCGTGGCGCTCGGCGAGAACGGCGCACCGGATTTTGCCGCTCTTCAAGCGGCGTTGTCAGAGCGCCGGACAAAGGATCTGGTCTTCTTCGCCTTTGATCTTTTGTTTGCGGACGGTGTCGATCTGCGAAAGCTGCCTCTTTTGGAACGCAAGGACCGGCTGAACGCGATGCTCAATGCGGTCGATCGTGGCGAGGAGACCCTCATCCGCTATGTCGAGCACTTCAGCAATGGCGGCGACGCCGTGCTGCGTTCCGCCTGCCGGCTTTCGCTTGAAGGGATTATCTCAAAAAAGGCCGATGCAGCCTATGTCTCGGGCAGAACCGACAGCTGGGCGAAATCGAAGTGTCGCGCCGGGCATGAGGTCGTCATCGGCGGCTGGTCGACGACCAACGGCAAGTTCCGGTCCTTGCTGGTCGGCGTCAATCGCGGCGAGCATTTCGCTTATGTCGGCCGCGTCGGAACCGGCTACAGCGAGGCAAAGGTCAAGCAGCTGCTGCCAAGGTTAAAGGCGGTGAAAACCGCCGTATCGCCGTTTACGGGCGATGGCGCCCCTAAGAAGGAACGGACAGTGTTCTGGACCAGACCGGAACTGGTTGCCGAGATCGAGTTCGCGGGCTGGACGGGCGGCGGCAATGTCAGGCAGGCGGCCTTCAAGGGCTTGCGCGAAGACAAGCCGGCAAGTGAGGTAGAGGCCGAGCGCCCCGCCGACCCTCAGGAGACCCAGATTGCCGAACCCGCCAAGGGCGTTCGCAGGACGGGGAAAAGCCCGATCGTCATGGGTGTCATCGTCTCGAAGCCGGACAAGCCGCTTTGGCCGGATGCCGGCGCCGGCGGCCATCCGGTGACCAAACTCGACCTTGCAGAGTATTTCGAGGCCGTCGGCCCCTGGATGATCAAACATCTCAAAGGCCGCCCCTGTTCGCTCGTGCGTGCGCCCGACGGCTACGCCGGCGAGCAGTTCTTTCAGCGTCACGCCATGCCGGGGACATCCAACCTGCTCGAACTGGTCAAAGTCTTCGGCGACCACAAGCCGTATCTGCAGATCGACCGCGTCGAGGGCCTGGCTGCGATTGCCCAGATCGGTGGCCTGGAGTTGCATCCGTGGAACTGCCAGCCCGGTCATCCCGAGGTGCCCGGTCGATTGGTCTTCGATCTGGACCCCGGCCCGGAAGTCGCGTTCGCGGCGGTGGTCGCTGCCGCCAAGGAGATGCGTGATCGTCTCGAAGATCTGGGCCTGGTCAGCTTTTGCAAGACCACTGGTGGCAAGGGCCTGCATGTTGTCACGCCATTGGCCAGTCAGCGCAGCAAGACAGACTGGCCCGAAGCCAAGGCCTTTGCGAAGGCTGTCTGCGTGCGAATGGCAGCGGACAGCCCGGATCTCTACCTCGTCAACATGGCCAAGAAGCTACGGACATCGCGCATATTTCTCGACTACCTTCGAAATGATCGGATGGCGACCGCCGTCGCTCCACTGTCACCTCGAGCGAGAGAAGGGGCGACTGTCTCCATGCCGCTGACTTGGGGGCAGGTCAAAGCGGATCTCGATCCCAAAAAATACACGGTCCGGACCGTGCCGAGCCTCCTGCAGAAGACCGTCGCATGGGCGGACTATTGTGAAGGCGAGCGGTCGATCGGCAGTGCGATCAAACGGCTGGGTTCAGCAAAGCTCGCCGCATGACCGCGAAAACGATGAAGCCAAGTTTTCGCCTGCCTTTGGACACCGCGCCGATGGAGGCCAAAGCTGCCGACGCCTTGCCTGCCGGGGAGTGGCAGTACGAACCCAAATGGGATGGCTTCCGCTGCCTTGCCTTCAAAGCCGGCGATGAGGTGGAGTTGCGAGCAAAATCGGGCAAGCCGCTTGGCCGGTATTTTCCGGAAGTCGTTTCGACCTTGCGTAATCTGCAGGCCGACTTTGTTGTTGACGGTGAAATCACGATAGAAGTGGACAACGCACTCTCCTTCGATGCGCTGCAGATGCGGTTGCATCCGGCGGAAAGCCGGATACGAAAACTGTCTGTAGCCACCCCGGCCAAATTGATCCTGTTTGATTTGTTGGCGAGTGCGGATGCCATCATGATTGATCAGCCTCTGTCTGTGCGTCGCAAAGCGCTGGAAGCAGTAGTGAAAGCAGGAGGTCTTCCCGATCTTGTGTTGTCGCGGTGTACCCGGAACTTGGCGACCGCTACGAAATGGCTGAGCAAGTCCGGCCACGGCTCAACGGACGGCGTCGTCGCCAAGCTTCTCAATGACGAGTATCGGCCTGGCGAACGCGCCATGGTCAAGGTCAAGCGCCTGCGCACTGCGGACTGTGTGGTGGGCGGGTTCCGCTACCTGGCGAACTCACGCGAAGTCGGCTCTCTTTTGCTTGGCCTTTACAATGATCAGGGCAAACTCGATCACGTGGGTTTCACCTCGACGATTGCGCGGGAAGACCGGCCAAAGTTGACCCGACAACTTGAAGCGTTGCGTTCGCCTCCTGGCTTTACCGGCAAGGCGCCGGGCGGTCCTAGCCGATGGAGCACGGAAAGGAGTGGACAATGGGAGCCATTGCGACCCGAGCTGGTGGCGGAAGTTCGTTTCGATCACGTCACTGGCGATCGATTCCGGCATGGCACCAAGTTCTTGAGATGGCGCCCCGACAAGAACCCGTCGCAGTGCACGTTTGAACAGATATTGAAGAATTGATGTGCTGCGACCTGGTCCTGTTTTTGCCGGGCAGTGCTCCACAACCGGTCGCTAATTTGATAGTCTCCATTTACGAAACCGGACCTTGCCCAGCGAGTGGTCGTCCTCCTTGAGCCCACAAAGGCTACCCCCAGCGCGAACCGTCATTTCGCTCATGTCAGAGCTCGCTTCGGCGCATCGCGGTTCTCGTCGGGATTGGGAACCGGCATTTCATCCGGTAGCAGGTCGGGATCAGGTTCACGCACGTCCGGCGTCCATGTCGGTGCATCGACCGGCGGTTCTTCACTGGGCACGGGCTTTGGCGCCATCACTATTCTCCGGGTTCGTCGGTCGGTCGCGGTGTCTTGGCGGTCACAGACCGGGCGTTGCTTTGCCAGGCCGGAAAGAGATCCGCGCGAGGCCTCACGTCTTTGATGGAGCGCCTGCCGTCTTGGCGCTGCGTGGCGCCTGATTGTCGTCCTTGCCGCCAAGGCTCGTGCGCTCGTTTCGGCACCCGTAGGCTCTGGCCCTTTGACTATTGCATCGCTCGGCTTCTTGACCTTGCCCATTTGCGTTGGCTCCTTTTTGGGCCAACGACCAAGTGTGGTGATTGTTCCACCCGCCGCGGAACTGAGCAGCTTTCACTTTGTTATCGGTCGTCACACTGGTTGTTATGGGTCGTCACACTGGAGGAAAGATAATGTCTGGCAACGAAAACCATCGCGAAACCGGAGCAAGCAAATATCCCGCCAAAACCGGGGCTGACCCTTCGGATGCGTTCTCCCAGGATGCGGCTGGCAACAAGAAGCCCAAGAGCGGGGTTGGACTGACACGCCCCGTCAATGATGTGGATGACAAGACGCACCAGGCGGACGGCCAGAACCCCCCGCGTTCGGCAGTGCCGTTATCGGGAAAGAAGCCTCGGCCATGAATGTCGCAAATCTTCAGCTCGAGGGTCTTATGACGGCAGTGGCTTCGATCAACAATTTGCTTGTCTACAAAGGCTTGCTCTCGATAGACGATATCGACACCGCGCTGCGAAAGGTTGAAGCCTCTTTGACGGGAGACGAGCGGAGCTACGAGGATATGTCGCCCGCCAATCGTGACGTGATGTGCTTCCCGATCCGACTTTTGCAGATCGCCAACAATGCTCAAGGGGAAACGGACATTCCACCTTTTTCGGAGCTGGCAAAGATGGTCGGGCAGACCAAGCAGCCTCAGAACGACCAGATGTGACCGTCAATTGGCGTCGATGCCGGCTTACATCTCGCTGTTGCGAGTGATCCCGGCTTCACCCTCATGGATGTGAGCACGTGAGACTATTGACTCTCTGAGGCGGACGCCGGGTCCGCCCTGGGCTGCCTCGCCGTTGCCCAGGAAGGCAACGCCGGCCAGTTCGAGCGCCGATCGCAGCGCGATCAGCTTCTCGGTCGGGAGACCACGCTTTCCCTTTTCGAAATCCCTGACCGTTCCCTCGCTTAACCCGGATTTCGCTCCGAGCCTCGCCTGTGGCCAATCCAGCAAGCCCCTTGCCGCACGGCATTGATCTGAAGTCAGTAGGGTCATAGAATCCTTCTTGGTCGGGCTAAGCCGTCTTGCGTTTCCAAGCGGATTCTTTGGGCGCCAGGCCTTCCTGTTTCAAGCTCTTCTTCAGCACGTCAGCCAGGTCGATGACGTTCTCTTTCGGTCGAGGCGCCGGCTTTGGCGGCGCCTTGCCCTTGCGCTTCGCGTCGATCATCGCGATCAGCGCATCTTCGTAGGTGTCCTCGAATTTGGAAGGGTCGAAGGTCGTCACCTTCTTGTCGATCAGCATGCCGGCGATGTCGAGCAACTCGGGATCGTATTTCGCCTTTGTCAAACCACCAAAGACACTGTCCTCGGACACCATCTCGTTGTGGTTTCGCAACTCCGTCATCACCATGCCCTTGCCATAAGGCTGGATCAAAACCTCCCGGCCGCGCTGATAGAGAACGACACACGACCGAGCCGCGACGCGCTTGTTTTTCATCGCGTCGCGAATGACGCCGTAGGCCTCGACCGCTGCACCGTCGGCGGGGATAAGATAATAAGGCTTCTCGAGGTAGCGCGTATCGATCTGGTCAATTTCCACGAATTCGCCGACTTCCAGCGTGTGGTCCGATGTCAGTTTCAGCGCCTTGATGTCTTCGGGCTCGATGTGAAGGAATTCGTCGTTCTCGACCTCGAACCCCTTCACCTGATCCTCGGGGTCGACAGGCTTTCCCGTCTTCTCATCGGCGTAGATGCTTTTGACCGGGAGGCCATCTTTGCGGTTCAGAATTTTGAAATGAATTTTGGACGCCTCGCTGGTAGCGCCAACGATCTTCACACCGCAGGTAACCGAACCAACTTTCAAGAAGCCCTTCCAGGCAGCACGCGGCGCAACCATCTTCTTCATCCTGTTTCCGGTGAGGGCAAACGAGTTCCAGCTCAAATCGTTCCTGCTGCTGCGAAGCTGAGAGTGGGGTGACGGCGATGCGCCGCGATGTAGGATCAAAGCGCTGATCGGAGAAATGTCACGGACACGGTCGCCGCAACGGTTTCCCTCAACGCACGTTGTCGAAGGTAACCCTGAGGAGACAGCCATGCCGACGGCAATCAAAACCGACACTTCCAAAGCCTCTCAAAAGCAGCGGCGCGTACAGCGCAAGGTCGATGCGAACGACCGGGCCAAACCGAAATCGGAGCCTAGCGGCGCCATGCAGGCGGGCGCCCGCAAATACCCGGAACCGCCGTTTCCCAAGCAGCATCATCCCAAACCCGGCCAAGAGGCGAATATCAAGCCCGCACCACTCTACGGCGCGCCCTTCTGGCGTGGCTCCGGCAAGCTGGAAGGAAAGGTTGCACTCATCACAGGCGGCGATTCCGGTATTGGTCGCGCGGTCGCCGTCTTGTTCGCGCGCGAAGGCGCTGACGTTGCGATCGTCTATCTGTCGGAGGATGGTGACGCCGAAACGACGAGGCAAGCAGTGGAGGCCGAGGGCCGACGCTGCATTACGCTCCGTGGGGATGTCGCTGTTCGAACCTTCTGCCGCAAGGCTGTGGCCACTACGGTGAAACAACTCGGCGGCCTGGACGTGCTCGTCAACAACGCTGCTTTCCAGATCCATTCATACGACTTTGCCGACCTGACCGAGGACCATTTCGACACGACAGTGAAGACCAACCTCTACGGTTACTTCCATATGGCTCAGGAAGCCGTAGCTCACATGAAGCCGGGCTCTGCAATCGTCAACACCGGGTCGACGACAGGCATAGACGGGTCGAAAGAACTGGTTGACTACTCGATGACCAAGGGCGGTATCCATGCCTTCACCCGTGCCTTGTCAGGCAACCTCATCGACAAGGGCATTCGTGTCAACGCCGTCGCGCCAGGGCCGGTATGGACACCACTCAATCCATCCGAAAAGCAGGCAAGCGATGTCTCAAAGTTCGGGGCGAAGACGCCTATGAAGCGCCCAGCCCAGCCGGAAGAAATTGCGCCGGCCTATGTATTTCTGGCGTCGCCGCAATGCTCCAGCTACATCACCGGCGAAATCCTGCCGATTATCGGCGGCTATTGACGGCTAAGCGGCGCGGCATCAGTCCATCGGCATTTTGGGTGGGCGCAGGAACGCCCCGATAGCTTCGGCTACCGCTTGAGGCGCCTCCTCCGCCATATGGTGTCCGCTCTCTATGCCTTGGCCGGTGAGCGCCGTCGTCCATGGCCGCCATACATCGAGGACATCGCCATAAATCGTTTCAAGGTCATCGCCGGTCGACCAAAGCGCCAGCGTCGGGCAGGCGATGCGCCGGCCAGCTTCTCGATCATGTAAATCGTGCAAATGATCTATGGTCAGTCCAGCTCGATAATCTTCCAGCATTCCGTGAACCACTTTCGGATTTTGGATAGCTTTGAGGTAATCGGCATAAGCCTCAGCTCCCATTGCGTCGGCTGATCCGCCATACCACGCTTCGGGATCGCTCATGATCGCGCGTTCGGGCTTCTGCGGCTGTGCATAAAAGAACCAGTGCCACCACAGCTCTGCGAAGCGTGCATCGCAGCGCTCGAGAGCGTCGAGAATAGGAACGCAGTCCATGACGATGAGATGGGAAATCGCCTGGGAATGATCCATCGCCGTCCGGAACGCCGTGTAGCTGCCGCGGTCGTGTCCGCCAATGGCAAAGCGATCGAAGCCAAGGTGATCCATCAGCGCTATGCAGTCCCTCGCCTTTGCCCGCTTCGAAGAGCCGATGTGGCTGTCAGAATCCTGCGGAACAGACGACTGCCCGAAGCCTCGGAGATCAGGGCAAACGACAGTGTATTCGGCGGCCAGAAGTGGCGCCACCCGATGCCAGGTAGCGTGGGTCCGAGGATGTCCATGAAGTAAAAGCAAGGGCGGCCCAGAGCCTCCGTACCGCACCCGAAGTGAAGCTTCCGCCAAGTCTACGATCTCAAGCCTGAATCCATCAAACATGGGCCGTCCTCGCAATGGGGCCACCAAAGCAGCGCACGTGTTGAAGACTGGCGGGCTCGTCGTCGATCGATCGCGGCTCGGGATGCCTGTCCGGTTCTGCATTGGCGTGGAAGCAGAAGCACACCGCAACTTCCACCGACGTCACGGTCCTAACGTTTATGGGCTGAGGGCAGACTCCCGGCAACGGTTCTTCGAACCAGGCCGGGAGCCTGTCGCATCAAACTCGATTTACGCGTCGGTTGGCGTTGCTCGCTCTGTCACGCTCCGCCTCGATGTCAGTATAGGGGTCGGCATCGGCATCGAATCGGGTCCAGCCATCGGCTTCATAGGCGCCACGACGTTCTTGCAGATCGACCGAGTTGGTCTGTCCAAGGATGCGTTCGGCTTCGTCCGCCAGCTCATCGCTAACCTTGGCCGTCACCAGCGTGCCACCGCGGCGAACACCTTCGGCATAGACATGCGCATCCTTTTCCGGCACGCCGGAATCGGTCAGGGCGCCGACGATGCCGCCGGCCGCACCACCGACGACCGCGCCGCCCACAGCGCCGACCGCGGTGGCGGCCAGCCAGCCGGCTGCGACGACCGGACCGACCCCCGGAATGGCCATCAGGCCGAGCCCGGTCAAGAGCCCGCCGGCGCCACCGATAACGGCGCCAACGCCGGCGCCGCCGGCTGCGTCATCCGCTGCCTTGGAGGTGTCGCCGTCGTCGTACCAATCGTTCGAGTTGTTGGCGACAATGCTGATATCGGCATGCGGAACGCCGCTGGCCTCCAGCTCGCCCACGGCATCGGAAGCGTCTTCGTAATTGTCGAAAAGTCCGGTTACGGTTTTCATGGTCTTGATCTCCTCGATCTGGTTACAGTCTCTCTAGTTTGTGCCGGCAACGACGTTGCCCTGGTAGTCGAGCGCAACGGTGGTGGCTTTGCCGTCCTTGGTCGCCTGGCCGCGCCAGATGCCCTTGTCGTCTTTCGTCAGTGCGGACACGTCGGAGAAGCCGGCATCCTGGATGCGACCCTTGGCCTGGTCCTCGGTGAAGGAGTTGGCGCCGGGAACGGGAGCAGCCGGATTGGCGGTGTCGGTCGTGGTTACGGCTGGCGTTGTTGAACTCGTCGCGGCAGCTGCGTCGCCCGTTGTGGAAGCGATCTTCTCGATCATTTCCTGATGCATCTTGAGCGTCGGCAAGGTCTCGGAGGCGAACGTCTTCAACTGCGCATTGTCACCGTCCTTGGCGTAGCTTTCGAACAGCGTGACCGCTTCCGAATGCGCATCGCGCTGCAACTGGACATAGGGCTTGTCGACGGCATCCTTGGCAGTCTGCAGCGAGTCCAGATCAGCCTTGTGCTTGGCGTCCAGTTCCTTGGGCACCGTCAGCTTCTCCTCGCCGGCGATGGTCTCGAGCTTGGCGTTGGCCGCGCCATGATCGTCGATCATCTTCTGCGCGAAATCCTTGACGCTTTGGTCCTGGGCCTTGCCCTGGGCGATCTTGCTCGAATCCACCTCGAACAAACCGCCGATGGCGGCCTTGTTGACAAAATCCTGCGCACTGTCGGCGGCGAAGGCGGGCAGGGCGAAAGTCATGGCTGTGGCCGTGGCCAGCGAAGCCAGTAGATAGCGGGTTTTCATGGGGAGGTCCTTTCCTGCACACATGTGCTGAGACCCAACCTGCGCTCGCCCGCTTTGTTCCCGAAGGTCGATAAAATCGGTTGATGATGGAGATGCGGCGCCTCGTCGGCGATAAGCTCACAGAGCTTTGCGCGCCAGGCTTGAATCTCCAGCCGCACACTGCCGGCGGCGTGTAATTGCGTTGCTGCCTCGCTGAATGATCGGCGCGGGTGACCCGATCGATCTAGCCGAGCCTGTCGGTCACGCTACATAACTCATATCTTCACCGGCCTGGCGTCTGAGCAGTTGCTCCTCGTCGGCAATTTGTCCTATTTGGTACTGATTGTGGGGACCCGATTGCAGCAACGCAATTGCACCGCGTTGGCCGTCGATGACCAGATCGAGAAGCGCGTTTGCCGCGTCCTGAGCCGAGGACTTTGGATCGAATTGCAGCAGAAGATCGCTGCCTTGGGGAAACAGGCAAAGCATTTTTGCGACGTTCGTCAATACTCCTGAGCCGCTGAAGCCTCGTTCGTCGACCTGGATCGCCGCCCACGCGCCTTGGTCTTTCATCAGCTGCCGCACTCGCTCCGGCCTTGCGGCGCGGACCGACAATCTGCGAACGATACAACATTCCTCGATCACCGAGATCAGGCGACCGAAGCCGATCAACAAGAGAGGCCGCCCACGGTTGCGCGCGCAATCGTGCTCGTCTTGCCACCAGCCAGGCCGATCCAATACCGGATGGTTGGTGGCGCCACGCCTGGCGAGATCTGCAATCACGGAGGCGAGCGCGGTTGGACGTGGTGCCCCGGAGCGGATGTCGAAGGCGCCACTTTCGTAGTAGCCCGCCTGGTTTGAAAGCATTGAGTTCCAGTCGACGGCACCGAAAAGGGACCATGCCGTGACAGCACGGACGTCAACCCCGCTTGCCTTTGCGATCTGAGCGGCCTGCCATCCCTCGACCAACCAGCGGAGTTGTTCATCGCGTGTCGAACCATTGTGGATTTCCGTAACCGCGATCGGCAGGTGGTAGCGGTTCCAGACCTCATCTATCCTATGCTTGAGGCCGGTATCGCGCTGGCCGACAGGGCGAACGGCCGCGGTATCGACATAGGCTTCAATGCCGTTGCCCCCGATCTGTTCGTCCGGGAATCGATCGATTTGTTCGTCAAGCATCCGGTCGCTGGTGAGGTAATAGTCAATTCCGATGATGTCCGGCGTACAGGGCTCGCGCTGCAGCTCTGAGAGATGTGCTTCCGAAATTCCTGCATCCAACAGACGGCCGTAGAAAGGATGCTCGGCGTCGACGCGTCCCGCCAACAGATCCAGCGCCAGCCAGCGGCGTTCGTTTTCATGGTCCGCCTGGTAGGAGAGGCGCTCAGAGGCAAAGATCCGGCCGACATCCTCGGTCTGCACAAGGCGAGCCAGTGGAGTATGTTCGCGGATCGCTTTCATCGCCTGGGCCGTCGCCCGGCATTGAGCCACTGCCAGCTGCAAGCACATAGTCTCGCTCGTGCCGTGCGGGTGCCAAACTCCGTATAGTCCGCTGATCCTGGCGGTCGTGAGCGGCTCGTTGATTGGTGTGAAGGCTTCGACCCACGGGTATCGTCGCGCAACCAAACCCGCATAGTGCGCAAACAATCCCGGGAAATCAGGGTCGAGCACGTGCGACCATGAGGGCCCACTGCCGTGATGCATCAGGCCGGCAATTGGCTGGATGCCCAAGTCGCGGATACGTTTAAGCCTAGCATCGCTCCAGCTCCAGTCATAGGAGCCGCGATCGCGTTCAACCATCTCCCATAAAACAGGGTATCGAAGCGTTTTGATGCCAAGGTCGCCAATCAGGTCGAGATCATCGATGCGATGCAGATGGCCAGTCTCCTCCAACTGATCACGCACCACCTCGTGCACGCGGACATGGCTACATTCAACGCCGCCCCACATTTCCAGAGCGCTGCTCATTCGGCAGCCTCAGCCTGCACCGATGTTGCCGGCAGGCTCTTTTGAATTCGACCAAAAGTCGCAAGAGCTTGGCCCACGACCTGGTCCATGTTGTAGTAGCGATATGTCGCTAGTCTGCCGACGAACCAGACATCTGGAATGGCAGCTGCAAGCGCTTCATACCGCTTGAACAGCGCTTCGTTTTCCGCCCGAGGCACCGGGTAATATGGATCGCCGACGTCGGTTGGGAACTCGTAGGTGAGGCTGGTTTGCGGGCTCTTCTGACCTGTCAGATGTTTGTATTCGGTGATACGCGTGTAGTCTTCCGTCTGCGGATAGTTGACGACGGCAACCGGTTGGAACTGCTCGCGATCGAGTGTCACATGCTCGAACCGCAGGGACCGATAGGGCAAGCGACCCAGCGACCAGTCGAAGTATTCGTCGATAGGCCCGGTGTAGATCATTCGACGGAATGGTATGCTCGACTGGATTTCCCTGTAATCCGTCTGCAGCATGATCTTGATGTTGGGATTGTCGACCATGCGCTGAAACATGCGAGTGTAGCCGCCAGACGGCATGCTCTGAAAGCTGTCATTGAAATACCGGTCATCGCGATTCGTGCGGGTGGGGACGCGCGCCGTCACTGACTTGTTCAATTGGGACGGATCGACGCCCCACTGCTTCCTGGTGTAACCGCGAAAGAATTTTTCATACAGCTCACGACCCACCGTGCTGACGACCACATCCTCGGCGGTCCGAATTTCTTCCACCGTTTCGCGCCGGGACATGAAGAAATGTTCCAACTGCTCAGACGTCAAGTCGAGATCGTAGAGCTTGTTGATCGTGTCGAGGTTGATTGGGATCGGCAGCAGCTGGCCGTCGACCTTTGAGAGCACGCGATGTTCGTAAGGCCGCCATGCCGTAAACTGCGAAAGGTAGTCGACGATCGACTGCGCATTTGTGTGGAAGATATGCGGGCCATATCGATGGATCAGAATTCCTGCGTCGTTATAGCAATCATAGGCGTTGCCGCCGATGTGGTTGCGCCTGTCAATGAGCAGAACGCTTTCTTTGCGCTGCGAAGCGATGCGCTCCGCCAGCACGCTGCCGGCAAAGCCGGCGCCGACAATCAGCCAGTCGAACATGGTCACGCACTCCGCCGGAACGGAAGCACGTTCTTGGTGGACCGCACGCGCTGGATGTGACCCGCCATGGCGATCCATGTGTTTTCCCACGACATGTCCATGAGGTAGGCGTCCACTCGCTTCAGCAGGGCGTCGCGTGGGCGAGCCAGGAGCGACCGAAGCTTCAGTTCGGCATCCTCGTCGTCAATGATGTCGACAAGGCCTTCCGAACCGTAGGTTCGGACCACATCCACGATCGCGGTCGAAACCAGCGGGATGCCGGCCGCCAGGAATTCCGGCGTCTTGGTCGGGCTGATATAGCGAGTGGCGGCATTGAGCGCGAATGGCATCCATCCGGCGTCCCAATGCCCGAGATAGGATGGAAGCTCCGCGTAAGTCTTGCCACCCAGCCAATGCAAATTGTCTGCCTTCGGCAGGCAGTCCGGATCAATCTTGACCACCGGCCCGATCATGACAAAATGAACGTCCGGCATGATTTGCGCCGTGCGCGCTACCAGATCAACGTCCAGCCTCTCATCGATGACGCCGAAATAGCCTATTCTGGGGTGAGGTATCAGGTGCTGATCGACAGGGTCCTGTCCTGGCGCCCTGGCCTGGTGAAAGTGCGTGAAGTCGATGCTGCTCGGGAACGGGAAGATCGAGGCGTGCATGCCGCGTTTGGCTTCATACAGACTCTGGCCGCCGGTGAACACGACATCCGCGCGCTCCAGCAACCGCTTCTCCATAGGAACAAGCTCCGGAGAGGCGTTCTTGAACGCTGAAAGCTCATCCATGCAGTCGTAAACGCAGACGTCGCAAAGAAGGTGGTCGCTGAAGCGCAAGGCCATGGGCGTGTAGTACCAGGTCATCAACAAGTGTGCCGGGGTGGATGCAACGACGCGGTCGACGAACCGTCGCTGAGCGGCCTCTGCATCGATCGGACCGGTTCCGACAGGCAGGACCGGCGTGACCACTTCGATCGATGAAGACACGCGGTTTGAACGCATAAACGCCTGCGACACGTCTTCGAACACCGGCTCTTCAAAATAAACCACCTGCTTCGCCTTCGCAGCCAGCGTCAGAATGTGTTGAGGGCGTTGGTAGACAAAGTTCCACCGAAGGTGAGAAAAGCATAGAAGCATGCCATTTTCTTCTGTCGGACGTCTTTGGGTTGACTCGCCCATCATTTTTTCCATTTCGAGATCCTTCGGTTCATTCCCAAACGCGTGAATACAACAAATGTTAATCGCAGCATTGAGATGTGATATTCGCTAGGGGCTAACTTGCGCTGCGATAACTCGTTCCGTCGCAAAGGGAATTCAATGTGGCGCCGGGCTGCCTGCACATCCGGACAAGCGGATTGCGGTGGTAGCGCGATCTCACACGCAGTGCCGACACATTCATCGCGCGTTAATATCCGGCGCTACAAAGTTAACAATCGATGAAATGATTCGGTTTGCTGACGGACCTCCGTCGACGCCATTGAGTGAAAGCGATGTCGATCAACTTCGAAACCAACATCTTCCCTCTGTTTCAGCCCACTGCGGTTGATGATGTGAAGGATCCATGCCCCGTGTTTGATGGGCGGCTCTGGCACATGTTTGGGTCACGCGGCACGGTCAGCAGCGAAACCTGGAGCATTCTTCACGCCACGGCCCCGGACCTTTATGGCCCTTGGACGGAGCATGACGCAATCGTGCTGGGGGTCGGCGGATCGGGCGTCGCTGCGCCTGGAGTGATCCACGAGGATGGCGTCTTCCATATGTTCATACAGACGGAATTCATGAAGTCGGGCGGTCGCTGCGAACATGCCGTCTCGAACGACGGCTTCCTCTGGGTCGTTTTGAGCTCGGCAATTCTCGCTCTGCCCGAAACCGATGAAGACGGGATCTACGATCCGCATCCGGCTGTCATCGGAGGCAAGCGCTACATCGTTTATTCAGGCATGCCGAAGTTCACGAGGGTGCCGCAACCCGATATCTACCTGGCACGTAGCCAATCGGATTCGTGGTTCGGGCCATGGAAGCGAGTTGGCAAGATACTGGACCACGCCGATCTGCCTCACCACAATGCGCGGCACCACCCCGATTACGAATGGGGTATTGAAGGGGCACAGCTGGTCGAGCTCCCGGATGGCCGTATCCTTTTGAATGCGACGTGCTTTCTGCCGGATGGGCCTCGCGGCAGCCGTCAACGCGTCTTCTTCGCCGTCGCCAATCGGATCGAGGGTCCGTATCAAACCGTTGGGCCGGTGCTTGAACCTGGCGAACCCGGCGAAAACGGGCATTCGACGGTTGTGATCGAAGGTCGTCAGCTCCTGCTGTTCTACCAGTGCCGCCGTGCCGGAACGAACCATCGCTGGCGCTATGGAGTGGCCAGGTGCGACCTCGATGGCGATATTCTCTCACGCGTAGCGTGACGCTCCATTCAAGTATCGGACTTCTTCCTTGCAGCCACGGGATTCTGACCGGTCGCGGCTGACGTCTTGGCATCCTTGGAGTGCGCGGCTATCGCGGGGCCGGCACCGGTGGCCTTGCGCATATCGCCGCTCTTCTTGTTGTCGGACGGGGTTTTGCGTCCCAGGCCCGAGAAGAATTTTCCGAAAAAGCCCATCTTACTCTCCCGTTGGCGCAATGCTGGCGCCGATCGACCAGATTTGAGCCCTGGCGAAGACCAGGGCTCGTGACCCACAGGCCCGATTTATTCCGCTGCTTCCGCCGCAACGTTGACGGCCGACTCAGCCAATTTTGTGAGCGCGAGGTCAGTCTTCTTTTCTTCGGCAAGAGTAAGGTCCAAAAGGTCGACAGCTTCAGTCAACCCAAGTTCGGAAGCCCAGGTGCGCATGGTCCCGTAGCGCGAGATCTCATAGTGCTCGACCGCCTGCGCGGCGGCCAGGAGACCGGCGTCAAGAGCTGGGCTGCCTTTGTATTCTTCCATGATTTCGGCGCCTTCTTCGGTGATGCCCATGATGGCAGCACAGGTCTTGGCGGCAGGCTTCTTGCCGATCGCTTCGAACACGGATTCGAGGCGCGCGACATGTTCCTGCGTTTCGCCGAGGTGTTTTTGAAATGCGGCCTTCAGTTCAGGGCTTTGGGCCGCCTTTGCCATCTTCGGCAAGGTCGCGACGATCTTCTTCTCGGCGAAGTAGATGTCCTTGAGTGTGTCATGAAACAGGTCGCTGAGACCTTTGGATGATGCTTTGGTCGTTGCCATGTGGTTTGTTCCTTTGATGAGCGCCCGTCATTGGGCTTTGCTTACAGCCGCGTTCACTGCTCGTTTGGTGGCGCAAAATGGCGAACCCCGCAGTTGGCTTGCCTCAGCGTCAAATCTGCAACTCTCAGCGAGGTTCCTCGACTGCGTGAATAAATTTCCGCATAGGAATGGCCGCAGTACTGTCATGCCGAGTTTGCGAACACGTCCCTTGCTTAACGTCACCGTCACCGATGAGGCACTCGATAAGGTCTGGATCGAAGACGGTCATGCCTGTGAGATACGCCAGCAACTGGACAGCGAAGGCCTTCTTGTGTGAGGGGGCCACAAGGCCGTCCTGGACGGCCGACTTAAAGGCCTTGTGCAGGATATCAAAGTCATAAGCAGAAAGGGTTGAGGCCAGCTCGTCCATCGTACTCCTCGGGGCCTGAGAGGCCCAAGTGCCGCAGCCCAATATCGTCGGCAACCAGATGACGATACGCTTGGAGGCTCAGCACTCAAATGATGTGTCGATATCGTACAGATCTGCAGATTGAATTTTGCGTCGGCTGGCGGCGTGCGACTACGCCGGGTCGAAGGGCTCCAAATAATTTGTCAGCCATTACACGGCTTTTTGCCGACCGCTAGAGACGCGTCCAATCCGGGTAGCGCGCCGCTCGCCAAGGCAACTTGGTTGCCACGCGTTTTGTTTGAGCGCTGGCCAAACCCAGTTCACCCGGATCGCTTGGCCGCCTTGCTTGCTAAAGGCTTGCTCTTCAATGATGGATTGGCTGCTTCGTAGGCCAAGCGTTCTTCTCGCAACTTGGCTGTCTTCGCCTCGCGCTCGGTGCGCTCAACATTGATGACCTCTAGAGCAACTCTTGTGGCGCGAGCGTCGCGGTCGGTGTCGATCCTGCGTGTCAAACTCAACCCTCCGCCTTGAAATTCTTTGCTTCCTTTTCGCCCTTTGCCCTGCCGTGTTTCTCGACGAGAATCTTGGCTTGCCGCGGCGAAACATCGGTGGTTTCCGCCAGATGCATCGCTTCCTTCTCCGAAAGGCGGTTGTCCTTCTTGCCTTGTTTGGTCGCCATGATTGTATCTCCTGATTGATGCAGCTTAACGGGCCTGGGGTTAGAGCGTTCCCTGGAACGCAACGCGGAGACGAACATTGCATGGGAACAGGAGGTGACCATGCCCAAATTCCGTTTCGAGACCCCTGCGTTCGATCAAACCACGACAGTGGCGGAGGTGTTGGCCAGCATTGATCTTGCCAACTTAAAGGCAGCCGAACTCGCAAATGCCGCCCTCAAGGCGGCTGCACCCACGGGTGATTATTCATGCGGGTCACTCACAAAGGTCTATGACGAGGCTGGGTATCTCGTCGCAACGGTAAGTTCCGCCGATGTCACTCGAAACAGTGCGCAGCTTGCCTCGCCGGACGCAGACTCCTCAACTGAGGAGCCTGGTGTAATCCGGTCAGGCTAGGCCCGAGCAAAGGCGCTCCGCCTTAGTTGGGCGAAGCGTGAAGGGGACGCCGAATACCGCCGCGCTCAAGGCGATCGCGAACTTCCTGATCAAAGAAAGCCTTCTTCATAGTTCCGGGGAACAAGTAGCCACTCCGCAGGTTGCTGAGCAGCTTATTTCAAAGCAAGCCCAAAGGAGAGCCGCATGGCGCGCAAGGCAGCAACCGATCCCAACGTGGCTACGATTCACGACCAGACCCTTGTCCGGGGGGAGGGCGGAGAACTGCATCAGGTTGCCGACGGCAAGACCGACATTCTGACCACCGCCCAGGGCGGCCCGATCGCTGACGACCAGAATACCCTCAAGATCGGTGCGCGCGGCCCGACGCTCATTGAGGACTTTCACTTCCGCGAAAAGATTTTCCACTTCGATCATGAGCGCATTCCCGAGCGCGTCGTTCACGCACGCGGTTACGGTGCCCATGGCTTCTTCGAGACGTATGAATCGCTGGCCAAGTACACGCGCGCCGACATCTTCCAACGGGCCGGTGAGAAGACGCCAGCCTTCGTGCGCTTCTCGACCGTTGCCGGCAGCAAGGGGTCGTTCGACCTTGCCCGCGACGTGCGCGGCTTCGCGGTCAAGCTCTATACGAAGGAAGGCAACTGGGACATCGTCGGCAACAATATTCCGGTGTTCTTCATCCAGGATGCGATCAAGTTCCCCGATGTCGTTCACTCGGTCAAACCGGAACCCGATCGCGATTTCCCCCAGGCCCAGTCTGCGCACGATACATTCTGGGATTTCATCAGCCTGACGCCCGAATCCATGCACATGATCATGTGGGTGATGTCGGACCGCGCGATTCCACGTTCGTTCCGCTTCATGCAGGGGTTTGGCGTGCACACCTTCCGGATGCTGAACGCCGCAGACGAATCCACCTTTGTGAAGTTCATCTGGAAGCCGAAGCTCGGCATGCAGTCGGTGGTCTGGAACGAGGCCGTCAAGATCAACGGCGCCGATCCGGACTTCCACCGCCGGGATCTCTGGAATGCAATCCAGTCGGGGGCATTCCCGGAATGGGAGTTGTGCCTGCAACTCTTCGACCAGGAATTTGCCGACAGCTTCGATTTCGATGTGCTCGATCCGACCAAGCTGATCCCGGAAGAGCTTTTACCGCCGATCCCCGTCGGCCGCCTCGTCCTCGACCGTATGCCCGATAACTTCTTTGCCGAGACCGAACAGGTCGCGTTCATGACGCAGAATGTGCCGCCGGGCATCGACTTCAGCAACGATCCGCTTCTGCAGGGCCGGAATTTTTCGTATCTCGACACGCAGCTGAAGCGCTTGGGCAGTCCCAATTTCACTCATCTGCCTATCAATGCGCCGAAATGCCCATTCCATCATTTCCAGCAAGACGGGCATATGGCGATGCGCAACCCAACTGGTCGCGCCAACTATCAACCGAATTCGTTCGGCGAGGGCCCCCGTGAATCGCCGGAGCGCGGCTTCCGCTCGTTCGCCGACGGCGAGGAAGGACAAAAAGTCAGGCTGCGCCCCGAAAGCTTTGCCGACCATTACAGCCAGGCAAGCCAGTTCTTCAACAGCCAGACGCCGACCGAGCAGCGCCATATCGCGATGGCATTGACCTTCGAGCTGAGCAAGGTTGAAACGCCGGTCATTCGCGAGCGGATGATAGCCCATCTCCTCAACATCGACGAAGGCTTGGCGGCGACCGTCGCCGACAAGCTCGGCATCACAGAATTGCCGAAAGCGGCGGATGCAGCGATTGCGCCGCGAAAGGATCTGGAGCCGTCGCCGGCGTTAAGCATCGTCGAAAACGGCCCCGACAGTTTCGAGGGCCGCAAGGTGGGGGTATTGGTGAGCAACGGCATCGACGCCGCCCTGTTCAAAGGGTTGCAGGCTGCGATCGAAAAAGAAGGGGCCACGATGGAAGTCATTGCCCTGAAGGTAGGCGGGGTGCAGGCTGACGACGGCACCAAGATCATCGCCAAGCATATGATCGACGGCGCGCCGTCCGTGCTGTTCGACGCCGTGGCGCTCTTGCTCACCGAAGAAGGGGCGGAATTGCTCACCAGAGAATCGGCGGCCCGGGATTTCGTGGCGGATGCTTTCGCCCATTGCAAATTCATCGGCTTCACAACCGGGGCGGTGCCGCTCCTGACGAAGGCTGGGGTCGAGCCAACTGGGGATGAAGGGCTCATTCCTCTGACCGATGGTGATGCCGTGCAAAGCTACACCGAGGCGTGCCGCAAATTGCGACTGTGGGCACGGGAAGCGAGCGTCAAGCTATAGGAAGACACCCCATCCGATAGCAAGCACCTGTCGGATGGGTTTGTCTCAAGCTGAAGGAATGTGGCCGTGTCTAACGGAGAAGATCGCCGCCGGGCATCAAACGCGCAAGCCATCGCGGCGCTCGCACGCGAATGGGGTGTGACGGAGGCGCAGATATGAGAAATCGTTTCCCTCGTCGGCTTGGACCGCGCGTCGATCCTGCGGGAGGCGCGGCTTCTGCCGAAGCGCAGCGCGTAGCTATTTTGCGTTGCTCCACGTCCCTTCAACCACTTATCGAAATCGCAGCGGAGGATGAACGGTGACCAAAGACAAAGATCCACGCAGAAAGCGGGTGGAAAAGGACGCCCAAGGCCAGTATGTGCAGGGCGGCCACGGCCGAAAGAACGACGGCGTGGCGAGCGCCAAGCCCAGGGTGTTGCCGAACGAGCCATCGCACAATGCCGAGGCCGAAGACACCGATGGCCGACGTCAGCGCGATTGACCGCTCAAAAGGCCTTGATGTCGGTTGGGTCAGTTGCGTCTTTATCAAACAGGGACGCTCTGGCGAAAGATAGTGGGGCTTCGAGTGTCCACACCACAGTATTGGCGCCATACTCCAGATCGGCTTTCCCGCTCAACGCCTGTGGTGCGACGCGTCTCAGGACGATGCTGCCGAAACCATTTTTCCCGATCGTGTTGATCTCAGGGCCACCCTGCTCTGCCCACGTCAGTCTGAGCATTTGATGGCCTTTTTCTCCGACTGTGATCCATGATACTGTGATCGTGCCCTCATGGCTGGACAACACCCCATACTTCGAGGAGTTCGTGCACAGTTCGTGGAAAGCAATGCCGATGTATTGCACTGCATTGGGACTGAGGGTGATGGGGGGACCTGCGATCGCGATTGCGTCTTCTCGGCCGAAGGGGGTCGCCTGGGCTAAGAGCAATTCGGAGATAGTAGCGCCCTTCCAGTCAGCCGAGACCAGCAAATCGTGCGATCTAGACAGCGCCATGATCCGCTCGCGCACCTGCTTTTCAAACATATCGGGATTGTCTGACCGCTTGTTGGTCTCGCGGATCATCGACAGGATCACCGAATATTGGTTCTTCACCCGGTGATTGACCTCGCGCATTAACATGCGAATGCGGTTTTCGCTTTCCTTGGCGGCGGTGATATCGCGCGCAATCTTGGAAGCGCCGACGATCCGTCCCGTAGCATTGCGGACGGGAGAGATGGTCAACGAGACCGGCACCTGGTCTCCGTTTTTGCGCTGTCGGATGGTCTCGAAACTCTCAACCCGTTCGCCGTTACGGATGCGCGCAAGTATCTTGGGCTCTTCATCCAGATGGTCGGTTGGAATCAACATGGTGACAGGTTGCCCGACGGCTTCCGCGGGGCTGTAGCCGAAGAGCCGCTCGGCGCCGTTGTTCCAGCTCTTGATGATGCCGTCGAGATCTTTGCTGACGATCGCATCGAATGACGACTCCACGATCGCCGAGAGGTGTTGAAGGGCATCTTCTCCTCTTTTGCGGTCCGTGAGATCCAGGAGCATGTTGACGGCACCAGTCAGATTGCCGAACTCGTCCCTCAACGGTGTCGGGAAGGGCAAGAACGGAAAAAAGCTGCCGTCTGGGCGCTGGGCAATGGCCTCGACATTGCGGACGGGTCGGTTTTCCCGGAGCGTAATTGCCATCGGGCACTGATCGTGCGGTAACAACTGACCTTCGGCGGTGAACAGGCGGAAGGAGACGCACCACTCGTCCTCGCCGATCTTCGGCTCCCTGCCCGCCAGTTCGGCTGCGGCACTGTTGTAATAGGTCAGGATCCCTCGCGCATCGGTCGTATAGACCGCGACCGGTAAGGCATCGAGAATTTGGTGGAAGCGGGCTTCGTTTTGGTTCATGGCCTGCTCGGCCGCCTTGGTCCTGGTGACGTCGAAGGTGAAACACCGCGTGTGCAAGAACTGACCGTTTTCGAACCGGGCGCTTGAACTGATTTCTACATGTTTGATGGAGCCGTCGCGAGAACGCAGCCTGGCCGGATAGCGTTCCACGGCCTCACCTCGTGTCAGGCGGGCGAGGATGTCTTTGATGGCGTGATCGTCGGCATGGAAGCTGGCGATGTCGTGGCCGATGTAGTCAGAAGCCTCGTATCCCAGAAGGGACAATTCGGCTTTGTTGGCATGGAGTATCTGACCAGTCTCATCGACAACATGCAATCCGACGCCGCCGTTCTCGAAAAAATCTTCATAATTCATTGGCGCAAGGCCAACCCCGGCCTCTGTCTCCACACCGCTACGCATTAATCCTAGGTCCCCTGGCAGTTCGATAACCCTACGCAACGCCGGCACTCGGCAATGGTTCCAGATGTACCGAGACGGAGCCGATCAGATTATCGACGCGAGACCGGAACAACGGTTGACACAGACTGTTGAGCCATACGCGGCAGGTCCCCGACCGGTCCCTGCCTCCGATCAAGATCACCCCTCGATCTTGGTCGGCCCGCGTCATGTGAATAGTCGCTGCGGGCAACTCCTCTTTTTCTCGAGGTACACCTTATGCCGAACAATATTCCCGAACGTGAGGCACGCCAAGGCGGCTTGGGCCGGCCTGTACTCGGCGTTCTGCTGGGGGCGCTGCTACTGGCAGTTGTTGCTTGGGGCATTGCCGAAGTATATGGCGTGATTATCAAGAGCCCAGCGACCGAGCAGAGCAGCCGGCCGAAAGCGGCCTTCAGCCCTGACCCTGCATCAGCCGATCCTGTGCAATCCAAGACCGATAATTTGAATAGCGAGCCGGTCGATCAGAATCCGAAGGTTGATAAAAACCCGACACCGCAGTCGAGCACCGGTGGTGATCAACCGGGCACGCCGCCGGCGCAGCCGGCATCGCCTTAACGCAACGCTTGCGCCCATAAGCATCGCCCGCCTCTGCCAGCTTTTGGTTTCGCCCTAAACCGGGAGGTCCGCCCCTGTGTATCTCGGGTTGCTCTCGATCGATGCGGTCGTTCGTGCACTCTCCACGGTCCGGCGCCGACCAATGGTATGCGCGGCGTGGGCGTGGCATGCTAGGCGCTGCTCGCGGGCCACGCCCGCGGAAGGTTATGCTACCTTGTCGCCAGCCGCTGGCTCAGCTTCCGCCCTGTCGGGCAATTTATGAGTTCTGCGGAACCTTCCGACCGCAGCAGCTTTACCAGATGAGACGAAGGGATGTCGCGCCGGCCGACTGCAAATACCCGTGGAAGAGTACTCGCAATGGAGTTGTTCTTATTTCTTCACCATGTGGCCGCGCGCCGAAGTGACGGACTTCACCCCGAACTTGCACGCCTTTTTGCGCAGGGGGTCGCTCTTTCGGCGTCAAGCAGTACGGAGTTGCACCCTCGTGGGCCACACTGCGGGCAACAGGCGGGTCCCAATCCTTTCCGGACGTCAAATCGGCGGTTGCCCCACGATGTGCTCCGTTTTCCCTGCAAATCCAAATCCACAGTCCGGGAACCCTGATGTCCGCCCGACATCCAGCTGGCCGGGTGATAGCTGCGCGACTGGCTGGCAACGATCGGCTTTGCCGTCTTCGCCTATTGTCGATCATGTTTGCCTTGGCCGCGTGTTCGTCTGCTGAGCCTACCGAACAGCAGGCAAAAATCGCGGCGTCGGCTTCGCAGACGGCAACCATGGTGCTGGACGCCTGGGCCACTAGGGCCGTCCCCTCCCACTATGCATCGGCTACGTTGCAATCGACTGCCGAGATCCTTACCGAGGCCGGTCGGAAGATGCAGTCTGACATTTCTCGACGCTCCGCGGAGGGCGCGGTCATGGCGGCGATCGGTCGGCTGTCGGCAGCGGCACGGCACGCTCAGGCCGGGGTTGAGGCTGACAACCCACTGCGGGTGAGCGAGGCGCGACAGGAGCTCAAGACGGCCGCGACCGACCTTGCCGCTCACGCCAGACAAGTCGCGCCGAAACCGTGAAGAAGCTGCTTGAAATCTCGCTTGGCATCGTCACCAGCGTCGGCGGGTTCCTTGAGGTCGGATCGATGGCGACGGCCGCGCAGGCCGGCGCGACCTTCGGCTTTCGGCTGATCTGGGCAATTCTCCTCGGAACCATCTGCATCATCTTCCTGGTCGAGATGGCTGGCCGCTTCGCCGCCGTCAGCGGCCACACGATCGCCGACGGAATCCGCGAGCGGTTCGGCTTCAACGCCTTCCTGTGGCCGTTGTTGGCCACCTTGCTGGTCAACTTCATGGTGATGTCGGCGGAAATCGGCGGCGTTTCGCTGGCGGCGGAATTTGCGACCGGGATCGGCTTTCAATGGTGGGCGCTGCCGGTGGCGTTCCTGACGTGGCTGCTGCTGTGGAAAGGCACTTTCGGTTTCATCGAGAAGGGTGTGTCCGTGCTTGGGCTTGTCACGCTCTGCTTCGTGGTCGCCGCGGTGATGCTTAAGCCGGATTGGACAAAGGTCGCCGGTGGCGCGCTGCCCAGCCTGCCGGCCCATGACGCGGCGAACTACTGGTTCATGGCGGTCAGCATTCTGGGTGCGTCGATATCGCCCTACCTCTTCATGTTCTATTCCTCGGGCGCCGTCGAGGATCACTGGGACAACACCTATCTCGGCACCAATCGGGCCATTGCGGGGCTCGGCATGAGTTTCGGCGGCACGATCTCGGTCGGCGTGCTGGTCGTGGCCGCGCTTGTGCTCGGCGCGCACGGCATAAACCAGGTCAACGACTACCACCAATTGCCGCTGATGTTGATCCCGATATTCGGCTTCTGGGGCTTTGTCCTGTTCGTTGCCTCGCTTGCCATAGCATGCTTTGGGGCGGCACTCGAGATTGCGCTGCAGCAGGCATATCTCGTCGCGCAAGGTTTTGGATGGACGTGGGGCGAGGATCGCAAACCACGCGATGATCCAGCCTTCTGCGGCGTCTATACGCTGTCGCTGCTGCTTGCCGCGATCCCGATCACGTTTGGCCTCGATCCGCTGAAGCTCACCATCTTCTCCATGGCCGTGACGGCCGCCAGCCTGCCGCTGACCGTGGTTCCGTTTCTCTTCCTGCTCAACGATAAGCGCTATGTCGGCGAGCACCGCAACGGCATGATTTCGAACGCTGCGGTGATCTTCATCATCGCCCTCGGTTTCGTCCTTGCGGTCGTGACCATTCCCTTGCAGATATTCGGAGGTTCATGATGGATCTGCTGCGCGATCTACTGGACAAACAGGTCGTTGACCGCAACCAGGTCAAGATCGGCAAGGTGGACGGATTGGTGGCCGAGGTGAGGCCGGACATGCCACCCAGGATAGTTGCGATCGAACTGGGGTCGATCGCGCTGGCGCGCCGCCTCGGTGCGCGGCCCGGGCGCTGGATGGCATGGCTCGCCGCAAGGCTTGGTGGTGAACGCCATGCCGAGCCGCACCGCATCGCGTGGGACAAGGTGCGCGACGTCGGCGTCGATATCGAAGTCGACGTCGACGTGCGCAAGACGGCGATCTTCGATTGGCAGGACTGGCTGCGCGACCACGTCGTCGGCCGCATCCCTGGAGCTTGACGATGGCCACCGTCAAGCTCGAACAACTTGCCGGTCGACGTGTGCTGTCGCTGCGCGGCAAAAGCGTCGGTCACATAGAGGAGATACGCGCGGAGCGTGACGGTGACGACCTCGTGCTCACCGAATTCCACGTCGGCATCTACGCTGCTTTCGAACGTCTCTCCACCTCCGCGATCGGCATCGCGATGCTGGACTTCCTGCGCCTGCGCCATCGCGATTGTCTGTACCGCATTCCCTGGGACCAACTCGATATCTCTGACCCGCTCCAGCCCCGGCTGCGATGCACGCTCGAGCAACTTTCTCACATGAAGGCGGGAATGGAAGGCGAGGACGAGGCGCCGTCTTCCTGGAGCTTGCGCCGCGTCATGCCGGGTGCTGTGTGGAGACTTGCGCTCGTCGTTTTTCTCTGTGCAGCAGGCGCTGCCGCTGCCCTGTGGTATGTGACAGCGGCACGGCCGCCTTTTTCGGATCAGGACCAGCGATTTGCAGGCCCCGGCGATGTCGCACACGGTGAGCTTGTCTTCAATGCGGGCGATTGCGCATCCTGTCACGCAACACCGGGGCAGCCCGACCGCCTGAGGCTTGGCGGCGGTATGGCGCTCTCTTCACCATTCGGGACCTTTCGGCCCCCCAACATTTCGCCTAACCCTGTCGATGGCATCGGCAGATGGAGCGTCACTGATCTGGCGAACGCGCTCATCGGCGGCGTTTCGCCAAGGCGTGACCACTATTACCCTGCTTTTCCCTTTACGAGCTTCACGAGCATGACGGCCACGGACGTCAGGGATCTCTACGCCTATCTGAGGACGCTTCCCCAGGTATCGGGGCGGGCGCCGCCGCACAGCCCCGCGATCCTGTTCACCATCCGGCGGTCCGTCGGGATTTGGAAACTGCTGTTCTTCAGCCAAGGGAAAACCGTTGCTCGTCTCGACGGCGACCCTGTGCATGATCGAGGTGCATATCTCGTCGAGTCTGTCTCACATTGCGCCGAGTGCCATTCGACCCGAAACGCCTTTGGCGCCATCGAACCGTCAACCCGCTTTGCCGGCGGCGTCGATCCGCAGGGCACGGGATTTGTCCCGAACATTACCCAGGATAGGTTGCGCGAATGGACTGAGAACGACATCGCGACCATGCTTAAAACGGGTGAGACCCCTAACCACGGTCGCGTCGGGTCCTCCATGGCCGATGTCGTGGCGAACACGGCAATGCTGCCCGACAGCGACCGCCAGGCGATTGCACGTTACATCAACGGGCTTCCGCCGATAGCGACGCCGCATCCCTGAAGCAATCCATGCGGAGTGAGCCGAACAACGCCCTAAGCTCATTGCGCGTAGAGGTACGCTGCAAGGTCTTTGGCTTCCTGTTGCGAGATACCGCTCTCCGGCATTGACGTGCGCGGGGAGAAGCTTCGGGGCGAAACAATCCATGCTACAAGGTTGTCGGAGTTGTTTTCCAGCACCCCCGCTATGTACACGCGCTTTGACAGTCCCGTGAGCGGCGCACCGGTCTGGCCGTCCGCTCCCGGTACGCCGGGAATTGTGTGGCAGCCGGAGCAGCCGTAACGGCGAAAGATTTCCGGAGCGCGTACAGGATCGCCGCCGGTGATCGTTTTGGCCAGAGCCGCCTGAGTGTGGTTGTCGCGCACGACATTGGCCGCGACAAAAGCGGCCGGTGCTACGATGAGGGCAATGGCCATCAAGGCGGCGCGGCCAGCGGGAGACCAAAGCAGGTCAGGCATTTTGCGCCCTCCTTTCGCTCGAGCCGCGAATCCAGAGCGCCAGCATCGTCAGTGCCGCCGCCGCGTAGATCGTGCCGGCTGGGATCCACATGATCATACCGGCCAATTGCTGGTCTTCCAGCGGCGTCAGCCCCCATTCCATCGCGGCCTGGGTTTGCGCAACGTAGAGCACGCGCGGGGCAAGCGCCATCAAGGCGCCCAAGACGCTCGTGTGGATCATGGTTGCAAACAGATGCCAGGCGGACGAACCGTAATCGCTGCGCCAGACAATCGCCCACCAGAAGAAGATCGCCGTTGCAAAGAAGCTGAGATGCTGAAGGCGATGCATTGTCGTGTCGGTCACGGCCGCGTCGAAAAACACCGGGACGTGCCAGGCCCATATTGCGACGCCATGAATGACGGTTGCGTTGGTGGCGCCCGTACACCAGTTCCATGATCCACGTACCAGAGGTGAACGCATCACGGACCCCACTGCCTGACGCGCTGCCCCGGGTAATCCCCACAAGAGCACGCCAACCGGCCGCGCAAACACGATCAAGGGTGCCGAGACGGCCATGACGATCTCGTGCTCGATCATGTGGAAGGTGAAAAGATGTTCGCCCAGCCAGTGAAGTGGCGAAAGCAGTGCCCCCGCCAATGTCAGCAGGCCAGCGCAGTACAGCAAGGCGCGGATGAGCATGCCGCCGGGCCGTCCGGTTCGCCATGCCAACCTGATGACGCCGACGCCGTACAGTATAGCGAGTATCGCAAGCGGCACGACGATCCACGGGTCAAACGTCCAGGGAAAGCCAGGACCATGGGCCTCGTCGCCATGCGCCGTCGCTGGAGTGGCGAGCATCAGGAAGGTCAGGGTGAGGATCAGCGCTGGCATGGGTCGAGCAGCATTGCGGCCGCTCCCTGCAACGACAACGCAAAGACAAACGCCAATGCGATCAGGAAACCCGCATCGACGACAAAGCGCTTCGATTTGACCAATCCCGTTGACCGGGGCCGTGATGCAGCGACGCCGGCGACGGACACGATAAGAAGCGTGCCGCTCAAGACAGCGGTCCAGGGAACAGTCTGTCGGCACTCGATGTAGGGCGTGATCTGGCCAAGCTGGGTGCTGATCGCCCAGGCGAAGGGCGCTACGAGCAGTCCGGCGTATCGAAGCCAACTTCTGGTCAAAGCCGTGGAACCCAATAGAGGCAGGCATACATTGGCAACCACGTTGCCACGACGAAGTTCCAGTACATCGTGTTGTCGCTGACATCGCCGTAGCGACGCGGATTGTCGCCGTGCCGCGAAAACATGAGGCAAGTCAGCACCAGCGTCTCGACCAGATCGGTCAGGATATGCGTCGTGTGCAGGCCGAGCATGACCCACACGATCGAGCCATAGGCGTTCTGGTCCCACATGATATGCATTGCCGGAAACTCGAAGGCACGCAGGATCAGCGGTGCTATCCCCAGAAGGGACATGACGATCAGGCCGATACGAACCTTCACCAGGTCCTGCTTCCGCGCCCAGCGGGCGAGAAAGACATTGGGAACAAGGCTCGCCACCAAGAGGGCGGTCAAAGTCGTTCCGGCGAGCAGATCAGGCGGCGCGGCGTCCAGGGGCCAATGCGGCGCCAGGCTCATGAGATAGAGATAGACGATGATCGAAAGAGCAAACCCTGTTCCTTCAATGAGCATGAAGGCGAGCGTTCCCCACCAGCTTTGGCTTGCAGTCCCGAGACCGTGTGGCGGAAGCTCGGTCAGGTCGAGTACGGCGCTGTCCTTCATGACTCGTCCTCCGCAACGCCCTTTGGCCAGAACCATCCTATGAGCGCGACCGCTACCGGGATCGAGCCCCACACAACCGCCCAGGGTGTGAATATCGACCAGATCAACGTCACGCTGGTCGCGAGCGCCGCCCATAGCGGCCAGATTGAATCTCCTTGCGACGATTCACGCGCTTGCGGGTTCGCTTCGACGACGCTGGTGATCAACAGTTCGCGACGGTCAACGCGCAGGCCGACAGCCACGGCAGGCACGTTCGCGTCGCCGACCAGCGGTTCAAGGCTGCCCACGACCAGCAGCCGGGCGAAATTGTATGGCGGCGGCGGCGACGAGGTCGCCCATTCAAGCGTCGAGGCTCCCCATGGGTTGGCCGGCGCCGCTGCCCCGGACCTGGCACTGCGTATCGCGTCGATGAAAAACAAAAGGAAACCGGCGGCAAGGATGACCGCGCTGAGGCTGATGAACATGTTGAGTCCCGACCATGGCATCTCCGGCTGGTAGGTGTAGATGCGGCGCGGCATGCCGCGCAGGCCCAGAATATGCATCGGGAAAAAAGTCAGGTTGAATCCTGCGAAAATCAGGCCGAACACCCACCGTCCGAGGGCCTCGCTCATCATCCGTCCCGTAAACTTCGGGAACCAGTAGTAGATCGCGCCGAGCAAGGGAAAGACCGCGCCGCCGACCAGGACGTAATGAAAGTGCGCGACGACGAAGTAAGTGTCGTGGACCTGCGTGTCGAAAGGGACCGAAGCCACCATCACGCCGGTCAGGCCCCCAAGGACGAAGATGACCATGAAGCCGATGACGAACAGGAACGGCGTCTTGAAGATGGGCCTGCCGGCCCACATCGTCGCCAGCCAGCAGAATATCTGCAATCCAGCCGGAACCGCGATCGCCATGCTGGAGGCGGTGAAGAAGCTTTCCCCGAGCCGCGGCAGGCCGGCGACGAACATATGATGCACCCACAGTCCGAACGCCAGGATGCCCGTGGCGATCAGCGCCATGACCATGCTGAGATAGCCGAACACCCGCCGCCGCATGAACGTCGCGACAATGGTCGACACCATCCCCACCGCCGGCAGGAAGATTATGTAGACTTCCGGGTGGCCGAAGAACCAGAACAGGTGCTGCCATAGCAACACGTCGCCGCCTTCGGCCGGATTGAAGAAGTGTGTGCCGACCAGCCGATCGAGAATAAGCGCCGTGCTGGCGATCATGATCGCAGGCATGGCCAGGATGACGAGAAAGGACGTCACCAGCATCGACCAAACGAACAACGGGATTCGGTCGAGCGACATCCCCGGTGCGCGTTGCTTGAAGACCGTCACCACGATCTCAACGGCAACGGCGAGCGCGGATACTTCGGTAAAGGTGATCATCTGCGCCCAGATGTCGGCTCGCTTCCCGGCCGCATATTGAGGGCCGGAGAGCGGGACATAGGCGAACCAACCGACATCCGGTCCGGTATCGAGCAGAAAGGCGATCCACAACAGCAAGCCGCCGGCGAGATACATCCAGTAGGAAAACGCATTGAGGCGCGGGAAAGCGATGTTCCGGGTTCCCACCATCAAAGGCACGAGGTAGACGGCCATCGCCTGCATCACGGGCACGGCAAAGAGGAACATCATGTTGGTGCCGTGCATGGTGAAAATCTGATTGTATTGATCGGGACCAATGAACCGGGCTTCAGGTTGCGCCAGTTGCAGCCGCATCAGCAATGACAGCAATCCGCCAAGCGCCAGGAATACGAATGCCGTGGTGATGTAGCGCCGCCCGATGATCTTGTGATCGACCGTAGATAGGGCGCCCCACACGCCCGGCGGTGTTGACCAGACCGATGCGAGACGATGCTTGAGTTCCGCATCGGTAAAGGCGGTGTCTCGCGACTCGCTGCCGACTCTGCCGCTCATTTCAGGCTCTCCATATAGGCGGAGATGTTCTGAAGCTCGGCGCTGGTCAGCGCGACCATTGGCATGTTGTTGCCGGGCTTTAGCGTCTGCGGATCGGCGATCCAGGCAGCCAACGAGCCGCGCGTGGTTTCCAGCAGTCCGGCGGCGATCGTCTGCCGGCCGCCTATATGCGTGAGATCGGGGCCTGTCGTGCCGTTGGCGGCCGTGCCCCGGACCGTGTGGCAGGCGGCACAGGGCTTCCCAAGGAAAGCTTCTCGTCCTGCGGCTGCGTCCGGATCCGCCGGCATCATCGCATCAGCACGTTGCGCCGCCGCCCAGCGTTCATAGTCCGCGCGCGCCTCAGCGATGACCATGATCGCCATGTGGCTGTGCTGCAGACCGCAGAACTCCGCGCATTGTCCCCGATAGACGCCCGGTTTTTCTGCCCGCAGAAGCAAGGTGTTGGATCGCCCTGGCACGAGGTCTTGCTTTCCGGCCAGGCTAGGCACCCAGAACGAATGGATGACATCGGCGCTTTCAAGCCGAAGTTGGACATCCTCGCCAATTGGGATGTGGATTTCATTGGCAGTCTGAAAGCCGGGCGTTTCGCCGGAACTGCCATAGAACACTTGCCACCACCATTGCTGCCCCTTGACCGTGATCGTTAGGGCGGCGCTTTCCGGAACCCCGATGCTGCGGGTGGTCAGGAAACTCGCGATCGTCAGACCGGCGATGATGACAACAGTGACCGCAACCGCGGCAGTCACGGTCGTTGTCAGTCGCTTCTCGGATGCCGCGCCTTCCTGTCCGGCAGGGCGTTCCCTGAGAAGCGCCATGCCCAGCATGATCATCACCAAAATCCATATCACCGTGCACACGGCGACTATGCCGATGATCAGGTGCTCGACATGAATTGCCGGCGCGCCATGGGGATCAAGCGCGGATTGGTTGCCGCTGCAGCCCGACACGACGACGATGATCGACACCATTAGGCCGCGCAGGGTGCTCACGGCGGCGGCCCCTGGTCTGGGTGGACGCCTACGGGCCCCTGATCGAAGAGGATTATCGCGGGGCCACGATTCTCGGCCGGGCGGGTTTGCTTGTCGTCGTTGCGACTGGGAGCCGCAACCTTCGGCGTATAGGAGCCGATCGTCTGGACATATCCCGCAAGCTGCCAGACCTGCTCGATCGTCATCCGGTCGCGAAAAGCCGGCATGCCGTGCGGGCGGCCGTCACGGATCGACGCGACGATGGAGACCATCTCCGGTCCATAAAGCCACCAGCCATCAAGGAAAGACGGTCCGACACCGCCACGGCCATCGCCGTGACATGCCGGGCAACCGAACCAGGTATAGAGCCGCTTGCCCTGGCTCAGATTGTAAGCGTCGGCTTCATATGGCTTGCCGAGTGTGAAATAGCTCTCGGGCGGTGTTCCGCTGATGCCGTTGGGCATGAGGCGGAGGCGCTCAAGATCAGACGAAACCGGCGGGTCGAGGCGCAGTTCTCTTGGCTGCCGCAAATAGCCAAACAGACCTCCGCTGGCGAGGAGCAGAAACCCTGCCATCGCCAAGGCAAACCTTGAATTTATCAAAACCCTCTCTGCCAAGCGATCGGTACCTCTGGTGTCAACCAACTGGTGTCAGGTGTGATCGGCTAAGACGGACTGGTAAAAGTTTGTATGACGGCGTCTTCGATTTTGGATCATGATGGGCTAGTGGAAAGAGCGGGTTGGTTTCCGGAAAATATGCCCCGCAACAGCCCTTCGGGATGTTGTAGGCAACAATCTTCAAACCGGTAATCGTGCGTGCGATATCGTCGTCGATAGCGGTGGTCATATCGACCGTCTCGCCATCGACGAAGCCCAGCCGGCCGATGTCGTCCCCATTCAGGAATACAATGCGGCGTGTGCCTTCAACGCCGCGAAAGCGGTCGCTGTAACCATAGATCGTGGTGTTGAACTGATCGTTCGACCGCAGTGTCGCAAGATGCAGGACGTCGGTCCTGCCAGCGGTTGAGAATTCGGGAAAGAGTTTGCCGGGCGTGATGAAATTCGCCTTTCCGCTTTTTGTCACCCACTTGCGTTCGCGCGCCGGCAGCGGTCTTGCAAACCCGCCGGGCTTGAACATCCGCTTGTTGAAGTCCTTGAAGGTCTCCGGGTAGGTCCGCTCGATGGCGTCCCGGATCTCGGCATAGTTGCCGACCCAGTTGTCCCATGGAACCTTCGTCTTGCCGAGCGTGGCCTTGGCTATGCCGGCGACGATGGCTGGCTCCGACAGCAGCTCCGTGCTTGCCGGTTTCGTCTTGCCGCGCGAGCCGTGGAAATGGGCGATGGAGCTTTCCATCGACACGGCTTGCGGACCTGTCGCCTGCTGGTCGAGTTCGATGCGGCCGAGGCAGGGCAGGAGGTAAGCGATCTCGCCGTGCAGGACATGGCTGCGGTTGAGCTTGGTTGCGATCTGCACGCTCAGCCGCAATTTGCGCCATCCCTCTTCCATGGCGGCAGTGTCCGGCACCGCTCTCAAGAAATTTCCGCCAAGGCTGACAAAGGCGCGGGATTGGCCATTCATGATGGCTTCGCACGTCTCGACCGTCGAGCGGCCCGTCCATCGCGGTGGTTCGAATCCGTAGAGCTCAGACAGCTTGTCGAGTGGCGCCAGCCCCGGCTTTTCGGTGATACCGACCGTCCGTTGTCCCTGCACGTTGGAGTGACCGCGAACGGCACAGATGTTTGCGCCAGGCTTGCCGATATTGCCGCGCAGCAGCGCAAGATTGCAGACCATATGGACGTTCTGGACGCCCATGAGGTGTTGCGTCAGGCCCATCCCGTACACCATCATCACGGCATCGGATTTGGCGTAGGTGGCCGCAGCCTGCATCATCTGCTCGCGGCTGAGCCCCGAGACACGCTCCAGCTCATGCCACTGGTGTGCCCGTGCGGCCTGGGCGAATTCCTCGAACCCCGCGGTATGCTCATTGATGAAATCATGATCGAGCACGTGCTTCTTGTCGGCCGATGCCATGGAGGCTGCGAAAGCCACCATTGCCGCGTTGTCAGGGTCTTTCGGCTTGTCGTCTTTTCCGGCAACACGTTTCGTGCCAGAAGCCTTGAGAGCATCGTCGGCATCGATCAGCGCCTTGCAGACGCCGAACAAAGCCGCGATATCGCCGCCATTGTTGACCTGATAGTACTCCGATGAGATCCGGGTTTCCTTGCCGGTGAGCATCTGGACCGGGGACTGCGGATTGACGAAGCGTTCGAGCCCGCGTTCGCGAAGCAGATTGAAGGTGACGATCTTGACGCCACGGTTCACCGCGTCCTGGAGGTCGTGCAGCAGGCGAGGCGAAGACGTCCCTACGTTCTGCGCAATGTAGAAAATGCAGTCGGTGTTTTCGAAATCCGACAGGATTGCCGTGCCGACCGAGGCGCCGATGCTTTCAGGAAGCGCCACCGACGAGCTTTCGTGGCACATGTTGGAACTGTCGGGCAGATTGTTACTGCCATACATGCGCGCAAACAACTGGTACATGTAGCTCGTCTCAAGCGACGCACGCCCTGAGGTGTAGAGATCGACCCGGTGGGGATCGAGCGCGCGCAGTTCCCTGCCGATCTCGGCAAACGCTTCCGACCACGTCACCGGGACATACTTGTCGCTAGCCGCATCCCAGCGCATGGGATTGGTCAACCGGCCCTGCTCCTCCAGATCATGATCAGGCCACAGTTCCAGCTCCGCCAGCGTGTGTTTGGTGAAGAACGCAGGGTCGGCCCGCCGAGAGGTGATTTCCCACGCTGTTGCCTTTGCTCCGTTCTCGCAGAATTCAAGCGGATGCGGTTGGGAAGGTTTTGCCCAGGCACAACTGACACACATGTAGCCTTCAGGCTTGTTCTGGGTCGAAAGGAGCTTCGGCCCTTTAAGCGGGACGTGTTCTCTTGCGATGATCGCGGCCACGGATTTGGCAGAGCCCCAGCCACCGGTCGGTCCATCATAGGGCTTGATGGTGGCAGACCTGGTTTTCGCTGTCATTTCCGCCTCGCTGCAATGGCCGCCATCGCTGGTTTCCCAACCCAAACTCCGCCGGCAAGTGAAGCGGCATCCGAAAATGGATGGAATTACCCAACTTACTGATCAGCCTGCCGAGCCCGGACAGATAGAACTTGGCATGTGCCGGTCGGTTCCCGGTCGACGCAGACTTCTTTGCGATCTGTCCTTTGGACATCGACAGCTTACAATCGGGAAAGAAGAATGAAGCACGGACCGCTGACCACCA
The DNA here is from genome assembly GCF_056403815.1 of Mesorhizobium sp. P2_E9. Taxonomy (NCBI): domain Bacteria; kingdom Pseudomonadati; phylum Pseudomonadota; class Alphaproteobacteria; order Hyphomicrobiales; family Phyllobacteriaceae; genus Mesorhizobium; species Mesorhizobium sp. P2_E9. The sequence goes on along the minus strand of NZ_JBFUET010000012.1, from coordinate 103,877 downwards.
GCCAGGCGTCAAGCCGGACGCCGACGCACTTTTCGCACGTTCGGACCTCTCGATATCGGACACTCGCATGCAACCAGATGATCCCTGAAATGTTCTTGCTATGATTTTGAGCAGGGGCGGGTTTGATCGCCATTCAAAGGCAACCAGATCATGGACGTGTCGGTCACACGAACAGCCGACGACAACATTAAAGCGGGAAAAAGCGGCCTGCTGCTTGTCTCCGACAACCACAAGGCGTTCGTGGCACGGGTTCTGGCGGCCAGAAGCTCGGTCCGCACGCTTGATCTCATGTACTACCTCTGGCACGACGACCATACTGGCCGCATGCTCCTGCGGGAGGTTATCCGGGCCGCCGAGCGCGGCGTGCACGTGCGGATGCTGCTCGACGACGTCAATCCGCGCAAGAACGATTGCGCATACACAGCGTTGAACAGCCATCCAAACATCGAGTTGAAGCTGTTCAATCCGAGCGGCATCCGGGCACGCGGCGTCATGCGTAGTGGGGAGGTTCTCCTGCGGCTTTTTGCGCTGACACGCAGGATGCACAACAAGGCGTGGATCGTCGACGACAGCATCGCCATCGTTGGGGGGCGCAACATTGGCGATGCCTACTTTGATGTCGCGCAAACCAATTTCCGAGACCTCGACGTGCTGCTCCTCGGCCCCGCTGTGCGGCAAACCTCCCAGATATTCGAGACTTTCTGGGCGTGCCAGGAAGCAAAACCAATTGACGCCCTGGGGTCGGACGTTGCGACCAGGCATGCCAGATTGTTTGAGGCAAGCGATGCCGAAGCCGGGTCAGAGCTTTTGATCGACGACCAAGGGTCTATCGCGGAGCTCATCGCGGCCAGCAACGACGTCCATTGGGTGAAGCGTGTTCGAGTCATTTCCGATCCTCCAGAAAAGGTCCGCGGCTGGAGGCGGCGCAGCTGGCTGACGAAGGAACTGCTCCCCATCATTCAGTCGGCGCGCAATCGTGTGGAGATCATCTCTCCGTATTTCATTCCTGGGAAAAGAGGCTCCGCGATCTTGTCCGACCTGGTCAGCGATGGCGTGGACGTTGCGGTCTTGACCAATTCCTTGGCAGCGACCGATGTCGCAGCCGTGCATGGCGCCTATGCAAACTACCGCAAGCGATTGCTGCGCAGTGGCGTCAAGCTTTTCGAACTTCAGCCCTTCAGCCGGCACCCGGCGATCTCGGTATTTGGTTCCAAGGGCGCCAGTCTGCACACGAAGGCGTTCAGCGTTGACGAGAACACGGGTTTCGTGGGTTCCTTTAATTTCGATCCACGGTCTGTATCCTTGAACTCGGAAATGGGCGTGCTGTTCGAGGACAAGAGACTGGTAGCTGAACTGCGGCAGCGATTCCAATCAGAGATATCCCCTGAATCGAGCTATCGACTCGAACTGAAAAACAATGTTCTGCGCTGGCATGGGTACGACGAAGGAAAGCCCCAAAGGTATTTTCACGAGCCAGAAGCGGGAATTTTCCGCCGCATCCTTGCCGCCCTGGTCCGCTACCTTCCGATCGAGTCGCAACTTTAGCCAGCAGGAACGCTCGTCGGCGTCGCGAGAACCAGGATGCCTCGCGGGCAAACCTGGATGGCGTGATAGGTCACTCGGTCCGATGACCGAGAAGGGCCGCGCAGACATCGCTCACGACCCGCGGCAGCACATCGAATGCATAGCCTGCATGCAAACGTTCGAGCGGCGTGTGGTAGTCTCGGCCCCATGGGCCAATGTTTATGGTCGGAATATTGGCCAGGCCATTTGATTGCGGCCATCGCACGCCGTCGTGCCACATCGGCGTGTTGCGGCTGACAACATCGAGACCGGATGCGCCCACTTCACCGAAGAAACTCATATCCGAAATGCCGGCAAAATAGTCCGTGCAACTGATTGCGCAGCCGTAGCGGACAGTTGACGCAGCCTCGATGTCAGTGGTGATCGCCCTCAGCCGCGCTGCTATGGACGTCTCGGAGAGGTTCGTGGGCAGATATGGTATCGACCCGAAGCCGGTGACGATTGCCGGGCCTGATAATCGGCTAAGCCTCCAAGCCTCCTCGGTTGCGAGCCGGCACTGCTCGGGCAGGGATAGCGGACCGGCGACCAGTGACGCAGTGAACGCAGCGAGTTGCGACCTCGTGGCCACGTCCAGAAAGCCCAGCAGTGCTTCGTACCGATAGAGTGCAATTGGCTGGATCGCATGGTTGCTACGCGCTGTGCCGAGGCGTCGCTTGAGTTCCGCCAGGAAGTCGTGCGCTGCATCAAGGCAAAGTCTGTCGAAATGATCGAGCACCTCGCCGGGGGCCCGGCGGTAGCTCAGAACATTGAACGTTGCATAGGCGGTCGCAGGCGTCGTCACGTCATAACCGGCTTTGCCATCACGGATGCTGAGCAGGCTTGGCTGTGTCCCTGGCAGCGGTTGGGAATCGTCGGTAAGTTCCGATGCCCATTCGACCCTGGCGGCTATCGCGGCCGCGACTGCGGCTGCGTTGATACCGTTCAACGGAAAACCGCTGTGCGAGGGGAGGCCTACCACATAGGCGGTCGGCAGAAGCTTGCCGACAGTTCCCAGCGCCATGACGCGGCCTTTGCTGCCGTCGCCGTCGTCGGCGATCGCGTCCAGATTGATCGCCGCCAAAATATCCAGGTCGTGTTCTCGGGCTATTTCTGGCAGCATCTGGACCGCCTTGCGAGCGCCGGCAGAGTTGTTCTCTTCATCGGGAACCGCGATGAAGAGCAAATTTCCCGGGGCGTTGACGCTTCCGGCGAATTCACCGCAAACAGCCAGTCCTGCGGCCAGCCCTGCCTTCATATCGAGCAGTCCGCGGCCGGCAAGATATTCCCCGGAGGCAAAATCGGTTCTCGCCAGGTGCGCGGCAGCGGTGTCGGCTGCGCTCAATCTTTCAGCCAAGGCGCGCGTGAGTTGCTCCGGTTTAACTGCCAGGTCTTCCAATTCGCCATAGTCGCGCGTCGACACCGTGTCGTAGTGACCGGTCAGCACGATGGTGCCACGCCCGTCACCACGGACCAGCATTGCGACACAGTGGCGGCCATCGCCGGGCGCCACCTCGATCGTCCAGATCGCCGCGTCGCGTAAGACGGCGTCGCCGAGCAGCGCTTTGGCGAACCATGGCCCGAAGGAGGCCTCGCCATCGGTGCCGGTAACACTTTTCTGTTCGGTCAATTTCATAGCCCAGCGCCTGGCACGGCCAGACAGGTTGGTTGAAGCCTCGTGGTTCATGGCGCTCCCGGCGTAGATGGAGAAAACCCAGACCTTAGAACGCGGACCGGGCGGTCTCAACAGCGGGTCAGGATCTGAGCACCGTGGGCGATTGCTCCTTGGCCATCACGACTCCTTGAACATCAATAGGTTCGTGGAACCTCTCATCTTGAAGTTGGTTTGATCACCAGTTCCAGCTTGAAATTCAGATGGAGAGAGCAAGTGGCCACTTCGCAATCCGTGTCGGTAGTCGCCAAGCCTCCAATCCACCAGACGCCAATGGCAGTCGCCAATGCCTGCTTCATCGGGACGCTGCTGACTGACGTAACGTACTGGCGAAGTGCGGAAATGATGTGGGCCGATTTTTCCGCCTGGCTGTTGTTTGCCGGTCTGGTGGTCGGTGTCATCGCTTTCATTGCAGCGCTTTTCGACGTTTTCAGCGGACGATTATACCGTGCGCGCCGGCCTTTCTGGCCGTACATCCTCGGAAGCCTGGTGGCGCTTGTCCTGTCGTTTTTCAACGCGCTGGTGCACAGCCGTGATGCCTGGACTTCGGTGGTGCCGACGGGCCTCATGCTTTCCGCCGCTGCCGTGATCGTTCTTCTTGTCGCATGTTTTGCTGGATGGAGCGCCAGCCGCCGTCGTGTGGAGGTCGTCCAATGAGCACCGCATGGGCATTCAAACGCCAAATCCGACCTTTTGTGGGTCTCGGCCTGCTCTGCGGATCGCTCATGGCACTGCCCGCGTGCAGCGGCGACGAACCGGACCCGGGCGAGCAGGTCGGATCGAACCCGACGCTGCCCGAACCCACCCAGTATCTGGTTCCACCCATGCACGTCGCTTCGGTCGTCGGCTGGAAGCAGGATGAAAAACCTGCAGTCGCCAAAGGCCTGCAGGTACAGGCGTTTGCCAAGGGCCTCAAGCACCCGCGCTCGGTTTACACTTTGCCGAATGGCGACATTCTGGTCGTGGAGTCCATTGCTCCGCCCGGTGCCGCGATCAGGCGGCCAAAGGATCTCATCATGGGCTGGATCGAGTCCTTGGCGACTTCGGGAGGAGGGACGGAGGGGAGCAATCGCATCACCTTGCTGCGCGACACCAACGGCGATGGTATCGCCGATGTCCAGGGCGTATTCCTCGACCACCTCAGTTCGCCTTTCGGCGTGGCGCTGATAGGCAACGATCTCTATGTCGCCAACACCGACGCGATCGTTCGTTTCCCCTACACCACCGGCGACACCAAGATCACGGCGCCAGGGGTTGTGCTCACACCGCTGCCCGGCGGCCCTATCGATCACCATTGGACCAAGTCTCTTGTCGCCAGCGCGGATGGATCGCTGCTCTATGTCGGCGTCGGGTCCAACAGCAACATCACAGAGAACGGCATTCAGGCAGAAAAGGATCGGGCCGCAATCTGGGAGGTTGATCGAGCCACCGGCCGCTCGCGGATATTCGCCAGCGGGCTGCGCAATCCCAATGGGCTGAGTTGGGAGCCGCAGAGCGGCGCGCTTTGGGCCGTCATCAACGAGCGCGATGAGCTCGGCCCCAACCTGGTTCCGGATTACATGACATCCGTGAAGGACGGCGCGTTCTACGGCTGGCCATACAGCTATTACGGCCAGCACGTCGATCCGCGCGTGATGCCACAGCGACCGGATCTCGTCGCCAAGGCGATCCCTCCGGACTATGCCTTAAGCTCCCACGTCGCGCCGCTCGGGCTAGCCTTTTACACCGGGACCAATCTACCCGAAGCCTATCGCAACGGCGCCTTCGTCGGCGAACATGGCAGTTGGAACCGCAAGCGCTTCAATGGCTACAAAGTGGTCTTTGTGCCGTTCAGCGGCGGTCATCCGAACGGCAAGCCGCAGGATGTCGTCACCGGCTTCCTCGACAGCGACAGCAAGGCGCACGGGCGGCCAGTCGGTATTGCCATCGACAAGGCAGGAGCGCTGCTGATTGCCGACGATGTCGGAAACACAGTGTGGCGCGTGACATCGGCGGCGCCCTAGTCGGGCCGTTAGGCACGCCCGACCATGCGATCGTTCAGCCGAGGCGGGGATTTCGACCGCGGAACCTCATGGCCTTGCCGCGCATTTCATCAACTGACGAGCAATCAAGACACTTGAGCGCTATCAACTGGAATGCAGGGAGACCTAAAATGCAAGTTGCGGCCGAAACTTTTAACCCTCGAGACCAACTCACGATAGAGCCATACGCCGGCACGGTCACGGTGCGGTTTTCCGATGCCATCGTGGCCGCCACGGAGCGGGCGAAGGTTGTGCGGGAAGGCGGCCATGAGCCGGCGTTCTATATTCCTTTCGAAGACATCTATTTCGATCTTTTCGAAAAGACGAACACCACGAGCCACTCCCCCCTGAAGGGAACGGCCAGCTACTGGCGCGTCCACGCCGTCGGGGCCTCGGCAGACGACTTCCTGTGGGCATACGAGACGCAGGATACGGTGGCTCACGCCCTTGCAGATCACGGCACTTTCGATCCACAAAAGGCTCGCATCGAAGCCGATCCGGCCGAGGACAAACGGCATACGCCGCACGTCATGGAATAGTCGGGTCCAATGTCACGGTCCGGAGAATTCTTGATCCAAGATGCGCAGGGCTTCGTCGTATCTGGTTGTCGATGCTCCGATCTGCCGGGATTGCCAGAGATTGTCCTCAAGATCAGCCCGCTTTACCGGCAACGCCAAGGGGTTTGATGCAGCCCTTCGTACGAACGTGGAATCCTCTTCGCCGTCCCTGCGCGACATCGCCTCGACCGCAGAAACGATCGCCGACCCAAACCCGGCTCGCTCAAGTCTTTCCCTGTTCCAGCCCTTGCCCTTTTCCAAGACGTCATGCAGATAGGCGACGGCCTTTTGGTCCAGCGTCCCGACTGCGTCGACGACACGACGGCAGTGCTCGATGTACGGCCGCCCGGTCTTGTCGCGCTGCCCCGCGTGCGCCTCCTCCGCAATCTTGGCCGCCCGGTAGAAAATGCTCATTCGCTTGATCCCAACACGATTATCTACCATCGCTCCTTGGTATCGTGGTCAGGCAGATTCGTTCCGCAACAAACCCAGCCAAGCCGCTGCCCCGATCCATAGTTATAGCGCGGTTCCAAACGAGCCGGGTCGTCGAATGAGCCTACATGAAGTGCGATCTCGCCTGGCGATGCGTCATACGCCAAGGTGAGCGGCGTGCCGCAGTCCGGGCAGAACCCTCTTCGAGCTATCGGCGACGACCGCCGATAGGTCGGTGCGGTGGCATCCCAGGTCAGGCCTTGGACCGGTGCCCATGCCAGCACGGCGAAAGCACTGCCGGTCGCCCGCCGGCACATATCGCAGTGGCAGTAGTGGACCCGCAAATCGCTCCCGACGTGGAAGCGTATCTTGCCGCACAGACATCCACCGTCAAGTTCCGGCTCCGTCTTGCGACGCTGCTGTTCAATAGTCATCTTGCCGATTCCACGCGAACGTTCTTTGGACGACGAAACGCAGGCTCGGGGTGTCGGTTCCTCAGGGTCTGCTGGGAACAAGTCTCCCCATGCAACGTTGCGCTCCCGAATGGGAGGAGTTCTTGAAAAGACATGAACCCCAAGGAATGCGCTGATGTCGATGCCGGGTTTGGCATACGGCCCCTTGGGTGATCGCTGCATGCATGTCTGTGTGGATATGCAGCGGCTCTTTGCCGAACCGTCGCAATGGGCAACCCCTTGGATCACTCGGGTACTTCCGCGGATTGAGCAACTGGTGGAAAACGAGCGTCACAGACGGTCTTCACACGCTTCGTCCCCGCGCGAAGCGCGGGTCAGGGTGTCGGAACATGGAAGCGCTACTATGAGCGCTGGGCCTGCATGACGATCGATACGATCGGTCCAGAGATGGTCGACCTGTTGCCTTCATTGGCCGTGTACTGTCCGTCGGCGGTCGTTATCGACAAGCACATCTATTCGCCCTGGTTTGAAGGTCGCCTCAGGGCGCTTCTGATGGAGCGCAACATCGATACGCTGGTCATCACCGGCGGCGAGACGGACGTATGCGTTCTGGCCACGGTGCTAGGAGGCATCAATTTCGGCTATCGTGTCGTCTTGGTGACCGACGCACTATGCAGTTCTTCCGATGCAACCCATGAGGCGCTGTTGACCGTATACAGTCAGCGGTTTGCACAGCAGGTCGAGACCGTCGATATGGAGACACTACTCTCGGCTTGGGTTTGAGTTTGCCGGGTTCTGCACCGGTGCCTCTGAGCAAATGTCCGCCCCCTAGTGGTGCCGTCGCTCAATCCAAGGACGGCATGGACGTGGAGGTTCGATTTGCCGTCCCCCGAGCCATCGCCGATCGCGCTCAGCATCCAGTTCATGGTGTTCGCCCGTCGCCATTGAAGACGACGGGCTTTTATTCGTTACGTCGAAGATCAGTTATAGACCTTGATGATCTTCCGAGTGCCGGGATCGACAAGAACCGTCCGGTTGTCGACCACGACGTAGCGATATTTGACATTAGGAACTTCATGGAGTTCGACCGTATCGGGGAGAGCTGTGCCGACATTGAGTTCCACCCCGGGGAGCTTCACCGACGCTAGCGGCTGCTTCTTTACATACTTCTGGATGACCGTGTCCTGCTCGGGCTGGATGATGATGTCCTCGGCGGCAGCAACGCCTAAACCGGCCAGCAGGAAAAATGCCGCAGCGGCGGCAGGAAGATACATTCTCATAGCTTCGCTCCTTCGTTGACATCGACGACGGACTGATTGGCCGGCGTACGGGGGCCAACCCTTGGCCGGTGGGAACGTTCCATGGCAGGACTTCAGTCCGCATAGGCTTGCGGACCTAAGTCCCACACCAAGACGCAATGGTCTGGCAACGCTATTACACGGAACGGTCGCCGGACACGATTGTTGTTCTTCCGAAAGTGGGAGGAAACAGATGGACAGGAGTGTTGGCCAAGCGCGATGGTTGCTCGCACCGATTTTCATTACTGCTGTAACGTTTCTAATCCTGGGAGTAGTCGTTGCATAACATTACTGCAAATCCGCGCAGCTATGTCCCTTTCTGCGCTAATAGGGGTTGGTTCCGGCACATGGCGGCGAGCGAACCCTCGATCCAAGCCAATGCTACAGTGTGAGGTTCTGATGTTGCGCGAGAAAGGGACCCGGCTCCTAGAGGCAGGCTTGCTCGCGGCGGTGCCGATTTGCGTAGTCATAGCCGCATTGCTCGCACTGTTTTGGTGAGGGGATGAACCGCATTTTGTTCATAGCGGCCGACTTTCTTTCCCGCCCGCCCGGGTTCTACGTCATGATGATGGCCATGGTATTAAGCACGCTTCTGGTGCCTTTCGGCCTGACCAACGCGGTCACCTATGCACTATCGGTCGCGGCCATCGTAATCACTGGGGTGGTCCTGATACAGGGCTATCGCGACACTGCCGCCATCCACGCTAAGCTCGATGAAATCATCGTCTCCCTAGAGGAGACCAGAAACGACGTTGTCGGACTGGAGCATGCCGAACCCGAGGAGATCAGAGAAAAGGTTGCGGCGCTGGAGGCCGAAGCGTCGCATCTAAGGGAAGAGGCCGGCCGGTCACGTCCTCGCACTTAAGTAGGAAATTGTTACGGCCGCGCGTCTACTCGGTAAAGTTTCGCTGCAGTTCATGGTGCAGGACTTCCTCATCAGCTTGCGGGCACCCTTCAGACAAACCACGCTCGGCGAGGACGCGGTCATAAGCTTTTTTCAGGAGGGTCAGATCCTCTGGATAACCTATTCCGCTCTTACAGATATGATGCTCAATCACCGCGGCTCTCCTCCTTAACGCGTTGCCTGTTTGTCGCGTTGCCACTGCCTGTTCCGCATTTCCACAGCTTCATTGAACGCACGGGCCGCGGCGTCGCACGCAACCCTCGATGGCCCATTGGCATAAAGAACGACTTTAGCGGCTTTCAGTGTCATCCCGTACTTTTCGGCGAAGGACTCCACGTCGTAGGGAGGATCACCTGGATTGCCAGGATGGCAGGGTTTTCGGGCATAAGTGAAGTCACTCACTGGAGTTCTCCTTCACCAAGCCCAAACCCAATCGCTGTCCTTCTGCGAACGCGCGAGCATAGGATTCGATTTCGAACGTGCTGATGGTGGCCTCGCCGTTGCGGACGACACGGACGAACCACTCGCCGAGGTTTTCGGTGATTTCAACGGAATCTGGGATGTTGTTTGACGGAAGCTCAATCATGGCTTTCATCCCGGTTGGGCGAAAGCACCTGAGTTGACTTCCAAGCGTCCGATGCCGGAGAAGGCGGACGACAACAGGATCGTACTTCTCTTTTTCCCAATGGCACCATCAAATGATGTGCGGACCGATCCGCACCCCGGTTGCTCGGACAGGCTGCGCAGGCCGCTACCTGGGTCGACTCCCCAATCAGGGGGAACCGTCGCCCTCATGTACAAGGCGGAACTCGTAGCGGTTTCGGATCTGGGTGTTGAAATAGCGGCCCTTAGCAAACGCGGATCTGAACGCGGCAAAGGCCTCGGGCGGTACGTCCAAGAACTCATACTGCTTCCCGCTGGCTACGAACCAGCCCGAGAGAACCTTGGTGTTTGCGTCATAATCGAACTTTTTTATTGAGGTCGACGGCATTATCCAAATCCGCCAGTAACGCTGCTGGGCGGTTCTAACGGCTCGTCGCGGCTGCTCGTGCCACAACTCGCCTAATCATCTGTCCCGTTATCTTTTCCACGGCTGCGGCCGGGCCGTCCGTCTCTGCAATGCGCGAAAACACGACCTTTTCCCGTACATTTCTTCAATCTGACACGCCGGCATTCTAGCTGTCACTATCTGGTGCTAATCGCCTTGGCCTCGCGCTCTAGCGTATCGCGGTCATTGCCAAACTTTGCGATCAGTTGGCGGACGTCTGGGATGCTCAAGCCAAATTTACTGGCAAGGTAGCCAACCTCATATTCTTCATCCCCGGCGACTTGGCTGCGATCGCGGTTGTCCGTCTTGCTCTTGTCGTCGGTCATCTATTTTCCTCCGTGTTTTTTCGAAACGTCCATTGCCGTCCTTTGTTGCAGTGATGCTGAGATTTCCGATCGACGCTATTTCAGCGCCTGCTAATTGAATCGCACCACCAAAAGGCCTCCCAAGGTACGGGCTCGCGCACCAAAGCTATACAGAACGTGCCCAAGCAGCTGACCGCTGAAAAACCGGCTGCCAGAGCAACATAGATAGGATGCGCGAACCGACCGGGAGTCGCGCCTGACCATCGATGCGGAACGCATAGCGAGAGAAGCCAAGACTGCTCGGTCGAAAAATTTGAGCACCTGAGCGGCGAGGAAGGCCACGGCATGCCTCTCAGGAGGATGGCGAATAATTGACGGACTTAGTATTTGACTAGCTACTGTCCATCCGAAAGCGTACAAGGTGGCGTCGTCAGCCAAACAGCAATGGGCGCTGACGCTTGGGAGCGACCATCGCACTCTTGCCCTGCAGCGAGAGCAACGCGATGACAGACGAACGTCGCCCCGGCCTTAAACCCGAAATCGTCCGCGCCCTTGCGCTGGAATCGGGGGCCACGGACCAGCAGATCACCGAGATAATTTCGTTGATCGGCTCCGATCGTTCCTCAATATTGCGGGAAGCTCGCCTGCTTAAGAAGAGGTAAGTGAGCACGTAATTGTCGGTTTTGTACCGATGCGGACAGACTCTACTGCTGTCGCTATTCCATCTGCATCGTCGGCAAATTGTCTTGGGCGCTGACGGCTGAGGCAACGCGTGCTCTCGCCCTTAGGAGCGAGCGCTATGGATCTGCATCTAGATACAAACAAAAACGCGCTTCTGCGGCGCTTCGATCCTGCCGATCTGGATCGTCTCAAGCCGCATCTGCGCGACACCTTCCTTGAACTACGCACGCCGCTGGAAAGCGCCGGACATGAGATCGAGTATGTTTATTTCCCTTACACGGGCCTTGCCTCGGTGGTGGCAAAGAAAAAGGGAGGAGCCGACGCAGAAGTCGGCATCATCGGTTTCGAGGGCATGACCGGCTCGGCACTAGTCATGGGCGATGACCGCGCCACGCACGATTGCTTTATTCAGATGACCAGCGAGGCGCTAGTGATCGACGCCGCGCAGTTCAAATCAGCTTTGGACACGAGCGAGACCCTCAGGCCGTTTCTGATGCGCTACGTCCACGCCTTGCATATACAAGCCACCTACACCGCTTTGACCAATGCGCGATGCAAGATCGAGGAGCGCCTGGCTCGATGGCTGCTGATGTGTGACGACCGCGTCGTTGGCAATCGCCTCGTCATCACCCATGAATACCTGTCGGTGATGCTTGGCGTAAGGCGCCCCGGCGTCACGGTCGCGCTGCAAATAATTGAGGGGCGCGGGCTCGTACAGTCCCGACGCGGTGAAGTGATCATTCGCGATCGAAAGGGGCTGGTTGATCTCGCAAACGGTAGCTATGGAGCATCGGAAGCGGAATACAGGCGACTTGTTGGCGAAATCTAGATTCACCTGCAGATTGTCGCTTAACGGGAACGAACACCGTAGGCGCGAGTTTCGGCAAATGGCTCTTTATTATTTCGATGTCGACGACAACGGCACGGTCTACCCTGACGATCAGGGTACCGAATGTGATACCTTCGATCAGGTAAAAGAAGAAGCCATCCACGCTCTCGTGGAAATGATTGCGGAAAGTCTCCCGGATGGCGATCATCATAGGCTGATGATCAAGGTCCGTGACGACGGCGGCGGCCTTGTCATCCAGGTTTCGCTAAACTTCGAGGTCGAGGCAGAGCACCGTTCCCACGGCAGCAGATCTCCGGATTCACACGTCTAGTAGCGGCCACGCAACGCAAGCGCCGCGATGAAGGCGCGCGCCGCGGCGTCGCACGCAATTTGCGAGGGGCCGTTGCAATAGAGAATGACCTCAGCCGCCTTCAGGGAGAGCCCGTGTTTCTCGGCAAAGAACCCCATCGGATAAGGGCGGCCGTCTGATTCCGGATTTAGCACTCGTTGCGACTTAGACATTTTCGCCTCCTCGAACGTGTCCAAAATGGCCGGCGCGATGTTGCCCGGTGAGACAAAGTGAAACCCGCGCCGGCCACTACGGATATTGGTCTCCGCACTGTCGAGTTAGCGCTCACTAAAAGGCCGGCAACACCACCTCGCAACTTGGTAAAAAGCGTACAGTGGAATCTCATTGAACCTTCAAAAGAAGGGATTATGAATTGCCTTCGTCGCTAGCTGGTAGCCATGGCTCGGCGCCGAGCGTTCACAACGGCTCCGCCATTCTGGGGAGTTGCGGCCATGGATGGCCCGAACAGTGCGGACCCAACCTTCATCGAAGTCATCGAAGCTTGCGGCGAGTGGTTTGTCCGCGTGGTAGAGAACGGCAAGGAAGACATCCGTTCATTCGATGTCGAGTCTTACGCTCTATCGTTTGCCGAAGGCCAAAGGATGCGCCTGCATCTCGACAAGTTCACGCGGCTGCGCGCAGAGCACGGAACGGGGTCGACGGAGTCGGAGGCGCCACAAAATCACGTTGTTGACTCTCTGCAACGACCGGGTCCAGCTTGCCACAATATGGCGACACCCCTTATCCTTGTCCTTGAAGACGAAGCCTTGATCGGGGTCGACCTAGAAGTAACGCTGGCCGGCGCCGGATTCAGCGTCGCCCTGGCGAGGTCCTGCAAGGACGCAGCCGCATTTTTGGCTGACAATCGGCCTGATGCGGCTGTTCTCGACATTCTCCTTGCCGACGGGGAATGCACGGAGGCCGCGAGGACGCTTGTTGAGCAAGGCGTGCCTTTTATTGTTCATAGTGGCCTGCTCAGGATGGACAGCGATCCAGTCTTCCAAAGAGGAACATTGATCAACAAGCCGGCCGGCACCCCGGAAATTGTCGACGTGTTGAAGCGAATGGTTGAGGGGGCATAGCCATTATTTCCGTTTTGTACGGAACCAGACAGACCTGCTGGAGGTTGGGGTAAATAAGGCGGGCTTCCATGCCACTCACCCTGCATACAACTCTATGCGAAGCGCGAGACGCGCTCCACACCTTGCGTCGGACGGTAAGTGATCGAGGTCACATCGAGGCGATGTTCGAGATCGATTGCCTTCTTGGTTTGGCTGAGGACAGGGCGCTGAGTTCGATCAAAGCGATCGATACAACCCGTCACCACACGGCTCGCGGAACCTAACTGAGTCCCAAGCTTGTGACCGCATGAGCACACGCGGCGTCGATTTTTTGGAATTAACTTTTTGAGGTCCCACATGCTCTATGCTCTGTACCGTGGGTAAGAAGGCAAAGAAAATCCGAGAGGAATCAATCGACAGCGAACGTGCGCCGAGGCCGATTTCTATGCCCGCAGGTGCGGCCTTACCCGAGAAGAAGCTTTAAGACTTCTCAAAGAGGCCAGCCGGTCAATGACTGGGTCTCAAACGACAGGCAAGGGCAAGAGCCGATAGGCGCGGCGGTATGCATGGTTCCGGGACGAAGCATCCTAATAGTGCCGCGTTCCGCCCAACAGATCGGGCAAGAGAAACTGCCTGCGTAGGTCGGCTGTAGATTTCAGGCGCCGATCCGTGAGATCAGCAGCCTTGAGCCGTTCGGACATCTCAGCCAAGCTGTTGTAGGCTTCGGCGATTTGGGTGCACAGGGCTTCCCGCTTGTGCGAGCGCTTGTTCCTTCGCGCGAAGAACGAGCCTTTTGGCAAGCCGCTCCATCGGCTAGGCGTCCCGGGATGGGCGGGCCGGCGTCTGATAGCTTTGTCGTCGCTATCAAGGCGGCCACCAGTCATGGCAGCCGCCTCGTTTTCGGCATTTAAACGTGGTGCGGCCTCGCCTTCCTGGAAGGCGCAGGCTCAATGCCGTCCTCCATGAGAATGTCCTTCTTGCGAGCGAACGCTATGAAGATGCCTCGCGCAGTCTCGGGTTCTACATCGCCAATCAATGCGGCTTTGCAAGCGCGAATGGCAGCTTTCTGCTCCGGGCTGTTGCCACACCATTCCGCTGCGAATTGATAGGCGTCTGCGACCGTGTTGAGTTGGCGGGGAAAGCCTAATCCCACCCACACACGGACGGGCTTTTCAAAGGGTTTCGATAGCATCATGACCTCCTTTTCTAGGCAGTCACTCCTCCACTTTGGCCACCTTTGCCAGTCATCCACGGCATGGTCATGGACACGTCCTCAAGGATTCTGGCTGCTTTCGCGAAACCGCTGAACGCGTCTCTGGCTGCGGACAGCGGATAGTGGCTATCGAAAGCCCGCTGGCAGGCGCGCAATGCGGTCTGGTGAATGGGGCCACGCCTGTCCTTCGGCCATTCATAGAGGAATTCCAGGGCGTCCTCGAGACACGCGATTTCCTGGACAAGATTGTTACCGCTTTTGACGAACACGGCGCTGTCGAACATCCGATCGTTCATAGGATCCTCCAAATCGAACGAACCATTGAGTTTTATGGTTTGCACGGTCCAGGCCAACTGCGCGCACGCGATAGAGGCGCGGCGGTACTTTGCCGTAAGTGATCATCTCCGTTTCTCCGCAATCGGAGCCTCCCAGCCGAGGCCGGGAGGCGGACCGCAGTTCCAAGTGACAATCGACAGAATTACGCGGCTTTACGCGCGCGGTCCGTGTCTTGCGTGATCTGAGCGGCGGCCTTCGGCGTGTCACCCATGCCGATGGTGATGCGGCGCGGCTTCAACTCTTCGGGAATCTCACGGACAATGTCGATCGTGAGGAGGCCATTCTCCAAATTGGCTGCCTTGATCTTCATATGGTCGGCCAACCTGAACGATTGCCTGAAGCTGCGATAGGCAAGGCCCTGATGCAGCAGCTGGCGCCCGCTCTGGTCATCAGCCTTCTGACCAACCACGACAATTTCGGGGCCATGCTGGGTCAACTCGACCTCGTTCTGGCTGAAGCCGGCGATGGCCATGGCGATGCGGTAATCGTTCTCGCCGACCTTCTCGATGTTGTAGGGAGGCCAGTCCGGGCGCGTGCCGCTGTCGAGCATGTCGAAAAGGCGGTCGAAACCGACGGTGGTCCGATAGAGGGTATCAAAGGTTCTCATAGCCACATTCTCCTTGAAGCAACATGGGTACAAGGGCGCCGCCCCATGCGGCGCCGCCATTTTTTGCCGAGCCTTATGGCCTTGGCGAAAATCGAGTTAGGAGGCGTCCCAAATGAGTTCAAGATCATCTCGAAATTTTTTTTGCGCCACCAGGACATCGTTCCAATTCCAGCGGCTCGTGATCCGGCCGCTCGTGCCACAACACCCGTCGCGTCTTTGGCCGGCGTGGCGTTTCTGGGTGCCAGTTTGATATTCTTCTTCAGGGAAAAATCGGCTTGTCACTCGAGCGGCATCTGGCTGGGCCATTGGTATGGCTGTAGGGCTCGGCGTCTTGCAGAGCGCAGCACTGGAGACTGTGCTATCGCTGATCGTTGTGAGCCTGTTTGCAGGCCAGCGGCGCGCCGAGCGCCGGCTCTAGGCGGGCCAGAAGGTCAGGGGTGCCTCGATTATGCAAGCACCAAACGGCGTACCCTTCGATTGAAGCGGCGACTGGCATTTTTCCGCCTGGTTAGCCCCAGAAGCGAACCGAGGGTTTCCGGCTAGTTGCGGAGCACGATGTCGAACGCTTGCAAACGACGTTACCTACAGTCGACTGTTAGGCGTCACGGGATCATGCGGAACGATACGGGAAGATTTGAGATTCTGGCCCACGAAAAACTCAATAAAATCAACGCTCTGAATACGTCCTCCGGGCCCACCATCGGCTTTCCCTGCCGTTGATTCAATTGGGTTTTTTGTACTTTTTTGTCCCACTTTCATCCACCCCCTCCAAAAGTGGGACATTTTCGTTCTCGTTTCGATCGAATACCAGAAGCGTCCGGGCAGACTGCGCCACTATCCGGCGGCGTGCCTTGCGGATGTAATGATCGGGCTGCTGATACGTCGTCCAGCCGTAAATCGCCTTCAGCTGTTCATGCGTGGCACCGTTTTCTGCGGCAACGGTAGCGCCTGCCTTGCGGACCCCGTGGGCGCTGCAGCCAGGGAGCCCCGCTTCGTCGCACCATTGGCGCATCTTGTTACCAAGGCCGTTTTCCGAGAAAGGCCGACCATACTCGGTGACGAGGAATGTCAGGTTGCCGGCCGGGGCGAAGGAAAGCTCATCCTCGAGTTCTGGGAGCAGAGGCAGTTCGACGACAATCGCTTCCTTGCGCACCTTGCTCTTGTCGGTCTTGCCTGGCTTGATCCTGATCCACTTCTCCCAGGCCCCGGTATCCTTGTTGTGAACCTGGGTAATGTGTTGTCTGCCCAAGATTGCTGCATCGGACAGTCGCAAGCCTGTGAACATGAAAATCGCCAGCGCCATACGAGCCATGGTGCCGCGCGCATGCCGTTTCTCATACTGGACGATCTCCGACACTTCCCAGGTGTGGAACCCTTCGCCATTGCCCGAAGTCAGGCGCTTTATTCCGTTTGCCGGATTGACCTCGACCATCTCGGCATCCTTGGCCCAAGCGAACATCGCGCTAATGGCTTTTGTAATATTGTTGGCTGCCCCCGGAGCGTCTGACCGGGTATCACGGAGCTCCTTGACGTGAGACCGCTTCATGGCCGCGAATGGTAATGAACCCTTCGTCGAGAAGTCCGGATTGACTGGCCCGGTCAGCGGGTGAGGCAGTTTGCAAACGCCTTCAAGTATTGTTCGTCGTCGAAGCATCGTGCCTTCGCCGACCTCTGCGCCACCGCGCCGGAAATACTCTTGGCAAAGCCACATCAGGCTGCCCCGAGGGGCCACTGGCCTCACTACAGGCCTGACCACATTCTGAGCCGAAACATAAGGAACGCCATCTCGCGCGCAGCGCACTTCTTCGTGGAACTCGGCTGAACCTGGCTTTTCTCGCAGACGGATCTTTTTTCTACCCGGTGCGCGGAAGTACAGCCGGATATTGCCGTGCCGATCCCTGTCTTCGACAACGCCTTTCAGATTGAATTTCACCATGGTGCTCGCCACGTCCATCATCTGCGATCCCAAGGATTATCGCTGGAGGACATGCCGTCAAGTTTGCTGTTGCGGTGTGGTAGCCGCCCGAATGCCTCTGCCAGTTCCTCCACGTCCCAGACATAGCGCTCTTTGCTGGGCATCCGCGGTTGTGGCATACGGCCATCCGCGACCATCTGGTCGAACGTCGTTGGACTGACGCCGATAGCTACCGCTGCCTGTTCTCGATTAATGCCGAACAGCGGGAGCCCGCCAAGTGAGCGTTTCATTGCTTTTCTCGCTGCACATCGCCTCGCGGGCTGAGTTCCGCGACAGCGGAGCATTCACCTAAGAAGCAATCACGCTACCCTTTCCTTGGAATGTCTGGAATGGATCTGTCCGGCCAATGCGGCAAACGGCGGTGGCGACGTGAAAATAGGATAGCAGACCGCGGCCGCGGGGCTTCGAGTCGGGAGAGCGCTACATCGCAACACCCACTCTCAAAGAGGCGTTCTTCTGCTATCGGAGGCACGCGCCTTAGTCCAAAACTTTCCAATTTGGGGACAGAGGTTAGCCGATGCCGTCCGAAGGCAGAGGTCACAGGTTCGAATCCTTTCGGATGCGCTCGACGGGTTCGGGACAACGGAAGCCTACAAATAGATTGCGACCGGACCGAGTAGGCACCAATGCGCGTCGTTTCCACATGTTTATTCTTTCATGAGGATCTCGCCAAGATCGGCCAGGCTCTCGATCACGTGGTCCGGTCTGAATGGAAACCGCTCCATGTCAGCCCGCGTGCTCACCCCAGTAAGAACAAGGGCTGTCTTCAGACCCGATTCCAATCCAGCGACAACGTCCGTATCCATTCTGTCTCCGACCATGATCGTGTCGGCTGCGCTAACTCCTAGGCGGTCGAGCGCGCTTCGCATCATGAACGGGTTCGGTTTGCCGACAAAATAGGGCTGATGGCCGGTAGCCTTTTCGATCAGGGCTGCGACCGCGCCGCAGGCCGGATGGAAGCCGCGCTCGGTCGGGCCGGTGGCATCCGGATTGGTGGCGAGAAACCACGCGCCCTTTGCCACAAGCTCGGCGCCGGCGGCAATCTGCTCATAGTGGTACGAAGTGGTGTCGCCGAGGACCACGAAATCCGGGGCAAACTGCGTGATCCGACAGCCTGCGTGCCGGAGGGCCTCGACCAGTCCGTTGTCGCCGATGACATACGCGGATGATCCGGGCTTTTGCAGCTCCACGAATCGCGCAGTGGCGAGCGCCGATGTGTAGATGTGCTCAGGCTGAACGAGGAAGCCAACCGCCCTCAAACGTTCGGCATGATCCTCCGGCGTGAAGCGGGAGTTATTGGTGAAGATCTGAAACGGCTTGCCGTTTGAGACCAGCCCGGCGACATAGTCGATCGAGCCTGCAATCGGCTGGCCGCCGCGGACTAAAACCCCGTCCATATCGAGCAGGTGCGCTACGATCATCAGACTTCGACCCCTGGTGTTGTTGGATGGACGCATGGCATAAGTCGGTTCTGGGTCACGTGCGTTGTTCCCTTTTCCAGATGTTTGCGCGGGCAATGTACGCACCGAGAGCAGTGTGGGAACGGCATGGGGTCGCTGGTGGGGCAATTAGGACATTGCGGCGTGCAAAAGGGTCCATCGCACGGCCCGAATGCCCCTTAACTGATCCTTCCCTGCTGACAGATCTTGCCGACCGGGCGATGGAGTATGCAGCCAAGGTCGGTATTTCGCGATCATGGTCGCAGCCGTCGCCAACAGCACGGGCGGCATTCCGGGGTGCCACGCGGAACTGAATCGCGCGCCGATGCTTGAATCGGGTTCGAGTAGCTCTGGGTGGCGTGATGCAAGACAAGCGTTTCGATATGCCCGTTTCGGTCGCGTTAGGCCGGTCGGGCAACACTATCTACAAGGTTGAGCGCGTGGCGCAGGCGGCCGATGTGCTTCTCAATCGTTGGCCGGCGGTGACGGGGAAAAGCCATGTGGCCGCTCGAAGGGCCTGCCTGGCGGTCTTGGACGGGATCAAAGAAGCCAGCGTGGCAAGGGCGGCGTTCGTGAAGGCCGCGGCTGACGCAGACATCTTGCGCGAGGACGATTATGGCCGTGGCTAAGAAGGATCAGGAGCGCGTCGGATATGCCTGGCTCTATGGGGTACAAGCGCGCAAGGACGGAAGGGAGCGGGTCGTGCCGGAGTTCTGGAGGGAATATGCCGACGCCTGGTTGCAGGGCTTCGATGGCCAGTCCATCCAGGGTGCCGGCAAGGCCGAGCCCGTCGGCGATCAGATGGAAGCGGAGGTCGATGAAGCTGGGGTCAGCAAACTGTAGCTAACAGGCTAGAGCGGCTTGCCGGCGCGTACCATAGCTCGTGCGATCGCGAGCTCGGCTTCCGTCTTGGCATTCTCTTTCTGGGTCATGTTGTCGGCGGCAATGAGCCGCTTCAGTGCCCGCAATGTCTCACCCCGCGTCCAGCCCACCTCCAACATGCAATCGATGATCGCCTGAAAGCCGGGCTCCATGGCCTCCTGGCAGTCTAGCGCGCGGTCTGCGTAGTCATGGTCATCCTGGTGTCTGGGCGAATCGATCATTCTTCACTCCATGTCCGGCACTTCGCCGTTGGTGAACAGCACTGTCGGCGGCCCATAGTCGCCAAGCGCCGGGTCGGCGTCGCGACTCCATGCTATGACACCGACGTGGTTTGAAGCCAGCGCCTTTGCCGTGCGGATCGCGCGGTCTTCGCTTTGCTGGTCGGTCGGGCCGTATGCGGTGAACAGGTCGCCATCCTCGCCGCGGTCGAACGCGACGACAACGATCAGCTTCGGCTTTTTCTGATCTGGCACATCGTCGGACACTCAGTGCGTCCTGCCGGAGCGGAGATGCATCTCGATCTTGTTGATTGCCTTGGTGAGGACATCGACAGCCTGCAGATTGACGGCGAAATCGAAGTTACCTTGCACCGTTTCGAATATCAGAACGCCGACCTTGGTCTCGGCGTCGCTCATCATGCCCATTCCAATGCCGGTCGGCATATAGGGTGGTTTTTCTGACACGGTTCTTTCCTCGGATGCGGTGTGGGCTTGTCAGGCTTTTGGCCATCTGGCTTGCGACCTGGAGTGGCCAAGTACGATCGATCGACGATGGCGGCCGTGTGATCCGTTCACCACTATTCGAAATGCATCGACTGGCCGCGCATCATCGCCAGGGTCAGTGCGATTGCAGGATTTGCAGGCGGCTTCTCCATAAGCAGGGAGCCGTCGAAATCGCGCCACGCCGCCATGCGCAATTCGTCACCGTCATCGGCGGCTGCAGGGTCGAAAACGTGGGCATCACAGGGATCTCGGTCAATCTCGATCGCCCAGTCCTTGAGCGCCTTGCGAGCCATTTCTTCGACCTGGGCAAGGTTACTGGTGAAGAAGGGGATACGGTCACCATCATCCGAAAGCGGCTCAATCCGATCCAGCGTCGGCCGCTCGGGAACCCAACCGAGAACGAAGGCTATATCGAAATCGATCTGGCGGTCTGGCCCGGTCGTGGTCTCCAACCGGGTGACAACGTCAGGATAGAGCTGCTTGCGCGCCGGCCACGTGTCCGGAAGCGCCTCGGCTTGCAATCTCGTTCGGGGAACGTTGATCAGTTCCATGATCTGATGGCGCGGAATTGTGTCCTCCGGCCAGCCCGCACAACATGCGTTCGTCGCGGCCTCGTCCGCTTCCATCCAGACTGTAGCGGCTCGGTCCTCGTCCTCAGTTGGCTGGTCGTCTTCCGGAAAGCCTTTGATATCCCACCCTTCCAACGCGAACAAACCTTCCGCGCCTTGCAAGGCCGTTATGCCAGCTCGCGCGAAGACCGCTTCGGCTGCCGCGACACCGCGTGCCAGTTCTTCGGGCGTTGCACGTTCAATGTTCAAGCGAAGTTCCATGGTTCGCCTCCTGTGCCAATCGTGTCGACAGTGAACAAAATAAGAACATAGGAGTCAATAGGCTCTTGGCAACGGTGGAATAAGGGGCTGTTTTTCACGCAACAGCCACCAGACAATGATCGGCACTCCATCCCGATTTCCAAGGCAACTCCTTCCATCGCCGATCAAAATGCGGACTGCCGCGGACGGGGACAGTCGGTCCCGCGTCCCGTCCTGCGGCCGGCGCTATGCTGACGCTCCTACGGCTGTCCTGTTAACCGCCCGCGGCGGGGGCGAATTTCCTCCGTCCCGCGCGCGACAATGTCCGTATGTGCGGACGCGCGCAGGACTGCGGTTTATGCGCCAGTTTTCCTTTGGGCGCCGGCAGTCGCCGGCGCGACGTCCAACGCGGCATCGTGGCCTTCAACCGCATCGTCCTGTCGGCAAATGACTCTCTCGGTGCGACCGGGCAGTGGTCGCTCCAAACATTTCTTCCGCAGCGCCACCTCACCATGCCATTGACTCTTTATTAGGAAGAGAACAAATGAGGAACACATCGCAAGTTTTTCGCGTTCAGGGACAGATGAGTGCATCGGCGCCAAACGCTGCCATTTCCGATCTCCGAACTCGCATTGCGCGTCTCGAAGGCGGCAATGTGCGCGAACGAACGGTGCTCCCCTTCGGCATCGCTCCGATCGACAGCCACCTGCCGGGGGGCGGTTTGGCGCTTGGTGCTCTCCATGAAGTTGCCGGCGGCGGCAATGGTGCGATCGATGGCGCTGCCGCATCGCTTTTTGCGGCGGGAATTGCGGCCAGGACGCAGGGCAAGGTGCTGTGGTGTGTGACGCGCCAGGATCTGTTTGCACCGGCAATCGCCCAAGTCGGACTTCATCCCGACCGGGTGATCTATGTCGAAGCCGGTGACGACAAATCCTTGCTCGCCTGCTTCGAGGAAGGCCTGCGGCACGTCGGACTTGGGGCCGTGGTTGCAGAGGTTGCCCGTCTGTCGATGACGGCCTCGCGCCGCTTGCAGCTTGCGTCTGAAGGCTCCGGCGCGATGGGCATCGCCATCCGCCGGTGGCGGCGCCAGACCGAAGCCGCCGATTTCGGGCAGCCGACGGCGTCTGTCACCCGCTGGCGGGTTTCCGTGCTGCCATCGCGACCGTTGCCCGTGCCTGGCGTTGGCAGGGCACGATGGCAACTTGAACTGATCAGATCTCGTGGAGGGGAAACGCTCGATATCGAAGTGGAGGCTTGTGATGCAAAGGGTCGTCTCGCTCTTCCTTCCAAGCTGGTCGACCGACCGACTCAGAAGGAAATTGGGCGACGTCTCGCCGCCACCGGATAGACCCTTGGTGCTGGTCGGTCGGCAAGGCAACCGTCGCCTGGTGATTGCGGTGGATCGCGCCGCAAGGGAAGCAGGGTTGCGCGTGGGAATGCCGGCGACGAAGGCACAGGCACTCGTTCAGGGTCTGGCGGTCATGGATGCCGAACCTGAAGCAGACGCGCAGGCATTGGAGCGGCTGGCCCTGTGGGCATTGCGGCGGTACGCGCCGATCGTCGCTGTGGATCCTCGGGACGGATTGGTCATGGACACCACGGGTGCCGCTCACCTTCATGGCGGCGAACAGTTGATGCTCGCCGATATGGTAGAACGTCTCGGCAAGGTAGGTTTTGCGGCGCGGGCCGCGGTAGCCGATAGCTGGGGCGCCGCTCACGCCGTTGCGCGCTACACCAGGCAGGCCATCAGTGTGGTCACCGTCAACGCAGCCCATGATGCGATCGTCCCTCTGCCCATCGCGGCGCTGCGATTGCCCGATGCAATCGTCGGGGGTCTGCGGGTTTTGGGTTTCGACCGGGTGGGTGAGCTTCTCAAGCAACCGCGCGCGCCACTGACACTGCGCTTCGGGCCGGAACTTGGTCGCCGCCTTGACCAGGCCGCAGGACGCCTTGCCGAACCGATAGAGCCGGTACGGCCAGCCGATATGGTCGAGATCAGACGTGCCTTCGGTGAGCCCATCGGTGCGGCCGAGACAATCGCCCGGTATGTCGGCAAGCTTGTTCAGGCGCTGTGTGCCGAACTGGAGACCAGGGGATTGGGCGCTCGCCGCCTCGATCTGCTGCTCTACCGCGTCGACACCCGGATCGAAGCCATTCGCATCGGTACGGCCTTGCCTGTCCGCGATGTGAAGCGGCTGACGCGTCTCATCTGCGACAAGATCGAGACGGTCGATCCGGGTTTCGGTATCGAGTTGATGCGCCTGTCCGCGCCCCTGGCTGAACCGCTGACGCCAAAGCAGACCATTTCATCGCTCATCGAGCAACGGGACGCTGACATCTCGGATCTGATCGACGTACTCGGCAATCGTGTTGGTGAGGAGAAGCTCTATCGATTTACCCCGGTGGCGAGCGACGTGCCCGAGCGATCGTTTCGGCGTGTGGCACCTGCCTCAGTGGAAGCCGGCAAGGTTTGGCCAGATCATTGGCCGCGACCGGCGCGTCTGTTTGCCGTGCCGGAACGGATCGAGGCGATCGCGTTGCTGCCGGATCATCCTCCGGCAAGCTTTACCTGGAGAGGCATCCGTCGACGCGTCAAGCGCGCCGATGGTCCCGAGCGGGTCTTCGGCGAATGGTGGAAGCGCGACGCCGAGCTTGCCGCGGTGCGCGACTATTTCCAGGTCGAAGACGAAGCCGGCGAACGGTTCTGGATCTATCGCGCGGGCGATGGCGAGGATGCCGCGACCGGTTCCCATTTGTGGTTTCTGCACGGCATTTTTGGATGACTGCATCTTACGTCGAACTGCAATGCACCTCGCATTTTTCCTTTTTGCGCGGGGCCAGCTCCTGCGAGGAATTGTTTGCGCAGGCCGCCATCATGGACATGCCCGCACTTGCCATCTGCGATCGCAACAGCCTGGCCGGCATCGTTCGAGCCCATGAGGCGGCAAAGGCGACCGGTGTCAGGCTGATCGTCGGCTGCCGTCTGGATCTGGCCGAGGAGATTTCCATCCTGATCTACCCGACCGATCGCGCGGCCTACTCCCGACTTTGCCGATTGCTGTCGCTGGGCAAGAAGCGTGGCGGCAAGGCGAAATGCGTGCTGCATTGGGCCGACCTCGTCGCCTATGGCGAAGGCCTTGTTGCGGTGTTCATCCCGGATCAAGCTGACGATACATGCTCGATGTGGCTGCGGCGGCTGCGTGAAGCATTTGGCGATCGGGCTTACATGGCGCTGACGCTGCGGCGCCGTCCCAATGACGCGCTGCGGCTGCACGATCTGTCCAACCTTGCCGGACAGGCCGGCGTGCCAACGGTCGTCACCAATGACGTGCTCTTCCACGAGCCGTCACGACGCATCCTGCAGGACGTGGTCACTTGCATCCGGCACAATGTCACGATCGATGATGCCGGGTTTCGGCGCGAGCGACATGCCGACCGCTACCTGAAATTGCCCGAAGAAATGGCACGGCTTTTTGGCCGCTACCCAGAAGCGCTTACGCGGACGATCGAGATCGCGGAGGGCTGCCGGTTCTCATTGGACGAGCTTGCGTATCAATATCCCGAGGAGCGGATGCTGCCGGGTCTGACGCCGCAGCAGGCGTTGGAGAAACTGACCTGGGAGGGCGCGACAGAGCGTTTTCCCGAAGGCGTGCCGGACAAGGTCGTTGGCACGCTCAAGCACGAGTTGCAGCTCATCGAAAAGCTGCACTACGCGCCGTATTTTCTCACGGTCAATGCGATCGTTCGCTTTGCGCGCAGTCAGGACATCCTCTGCCAGGGCAGGGGGTCGGCGGCCAACAGCGCTGTCTGCTATGTCCTTGGCATCACCTCGATCGATCCCGACCGCAACGACCTTCTGTTCGAACGCTTCGTCTCGGAGGAGCGCCGCGAGCCTCCCGACATCGACGTCGACTTCGAACATGAACGGCGAGAAATCGTCATGCAATGGGTGTTCGACACCTATGGCCGTGAGCACGCGGCCTTGTGCTCGACCGTCATCCGTTATCGCTCGAAAGGAGCCTTGCGTGATGTCGGCAAGGCCCTTGGGCTGCCCGAAGACCTCATCAAGATGCTGTCGTCGCAGGTGTGGGGCTGGTCGGACGAAGGCGTCCAACCCAAGCATGCCGAGGAGCTGAATCTCAATCTCGGCGATCGCCGTTTGCGCTTGGCGCTTGACCTGGCCAGGCAGTTGATCGGGGCGCCGCGGCATTTGTCACAGCACCCCGGTGGTTTCGTCCTGACCCGCGACCGGCTGGACGATCTCGTGCCGATCGAGCCGGCCGCGATGAAGGATCGTCAGGTCATCGAATGGGACAAGGATGACATCGATGCGCTGAAGTTCATGAAGGTCGACGTGCTGGCGCTCGGCATGCTGTCCTGCATGAAGCGCGGCTTCGATCTTCTGTCACAACACAAGGGCATCACGCTCGATCTCGCAACGATCCCTGCAGAAGATCCGCGCACCTACGCGATGATCCGCAAGGCCGATACGCTGGGCACCTTCCAGATCGAATCCCGTGCCCAGATGTCAATGCTGCCGCGCATCAAGCCGCGGACCTTCTATGATCTGGTCATCGAGGTGGCGATCGTCAGGCCTGGGCCCATCCAGGGAGACATGGTGCACCCCTATCTGCGCCGGCGCGAAGGCAAGGAGGAGGTGGTCTATCCCAAGCCTGAGTTGGAAAAGGTGCTTGGAAAGACGCTGGGCGTGCCGCTGTTCCAGGAGCAGGCGATGCGGGTGGCGATCGAATGCGCCGGCTTTACGCCAGGCGAGGCCGATCAATTGCGGCGCGCCATGGCAACATTCAAGCATACCGGTGGCGTCTCCAGCTTCGGCGCCAAGCTGATCGGCGGCATGGTGAAGAACGGCTATGAGCGCGAGTTCGCCGAAAAGACCTTCAGGCAGTTGGAAGGCTTCGGCAGCTATGGCTTTCCAGAGAGCCATGCGGCGAGCTTCGCGCTGATCGCCTATGCCTCCTCCTGGCTGAAATGTCATCATCCCGATGTCTTCTGCGCGGCTCTTCTGAACGCCCAGCCGATGGGCTTTTATGCCCCGGCGCAGATCGTTCGCGATGCGCGCGATCATGGTGTCGAAGTGCGTCCAGTGTGCGTCAACGCTTCGCGCTGGGACTGCACGCTTGAGCCTATCGCGGAGGACGATCGGTTCGCCGTTCGCCTAGGTCTGCGTATGGTTCGAGGTCTTGTCAATGCCGACGCGGCAACGATCGTCACCACACGTGCCGACCAGCCCTTTGCCTCGGTCGATGACCTGTGGCACCGTGCCGGTGTTCCTGCTGCCTCTCTGGTTGAACTCGCCCAGGCCGACGCGTTCCAACCGTCCCTATCGCTGGCGAGGCGTGAGGCCCTGTGGGCGATCAAGGCATTGCGTGACGAGCTGCTGCCGTTGTTTGCTGCCGCCTCCGCGCGCGAGCAGCGGACGGTGCCGGAGATTCATGAACCCGCCGTCACATTGCGTGCCATGACCGCCGGCGGCGAAGTGGTCGAGGACTATGGACATGTTGGACTGACCCTGCGCGACCATCCTGTTTCGTTCCTGCGCGCCGACCTGGGGCGCAAGCGCATCGTTTCTTGTCGCGAAGCCATGCGAGCGCGCGACGGACACTGGCTGGAGGCGGCTGGCCTCGTGCTGGTCCGCCAACGACCTGGCTCGGCCAAGGGCGTCATGTTCATTACGATCGAGGATGAGACCGGCATTGCCAATCTGGTGGTGTGGATCAAGGTCTTCGAAAAATATCGCAGGGTCGTCCTCGGCGCCGGCATGATTGGCGTTTATGGTCGTATCCAAAGGGAAGGCGAGGTGGTTCATCTCGTTGCGCATCGGCTGAGTGATCTCTCGGCTGATCTCGCCAGCGTTGGCGATCGCGATGCTGCCTTCCCGCTGCCGCATGGGCGCGGTGATGAGTTCCACCACGGCAGCCCGACGCCTGACCCGCGCGGCATGCCGAAGGGGCCGAGACCCCGGAACATCATCGATCCCTATCTGCACATCGACCAGATCAAGGTGAAGACACGGGATTTCAGATAGATATGTTGGAGCCCCCAGGCGGCAAATGCCATAGTGGTGCGATGCGTCCCCGGCAGTCCTGACTGCCTGGTGCGAGGGACCAGACAAGGATAGATGGAGTACCATGCAGAACGCACAGTCGCTGACTTCCACTGAGATCGCGTCGATCAAGGAACTGCTCGATCAAGTCCCTTCGCCCTCGCGGTTGGCCAAGGTGACCGATGCCGAGCTTCACGGTGCGATCAACACGCTCGACGGTGTCGCCGACAGTCGTTGGCAGGAAGTTCCTCCCGAGATCGTCTCGCCTCGACGCGAGGGATTTCTGGGAATGGTGCTGGCGCGCAAGCGACGGCAACTCGCCTATTCTCTGAAGCTCTCCAACCTGGCGCGGGATCCCTTCGCTTTCGTGCCGGCACTTGGGCTGACCGCAACAGGGGCAAGCGCTCTTCCTGCTCTGGTCGCGGCACCGCCGGCAACCTTTCCCAGTTTCCTGCTAGCCATCGCCCTTGCGTGGTTGCGAGCATTTG
Source organism: Mesorhizobium sp. P2_E9 (assembly GCF_056403815.1). Lineage (NCBI taxonomy): Bacteria > Pseudomonadati > Pseudomonadota > Alphaproteobacteria > Hyphomicrobiales > Phyllobacteriaceae > Mesorhizobium > Mesorhizobium sp. P2_E9. The sequence continues at coordinate 76,212 of NZ_JBFUET010000012.1, read as the reverse complement.
CACAGCCCATCGGCTACGGTGAAGCGGCACTTCTTCACCACATGAACCAGATCGCAGCCATCAAGGGAAAAGTCTCAGACGACGATCTTGCCGACGCAGGGCGCATCCTTGTCGACGCCTACGGCTACGTCAAAGGACAGAACAGCAACGAGGTTTCCGCGTTGCTGGCAGCGTTACTCGCCTGGAGGGCAATCGAGCATTTCGATGGGGGTTTTCGGGTAATTGAAAGTGTGCCTTTCGGTTTCGGCCCGGTGGAATACGCGCCATAAATCGCCATAGCGTGTCAATTGAGACCCAAAACGTTCTGAACAGTGCGTCAAGCCGCCTCAATCACCGTGCAGTAGCGTCTGTTAGCGGATGCGGATTTGAAGAAGTGTCGGGTTGGACATCGGTCGACGCATCCCGGAGCATCGTAACGCAAGAGCCCTCAAGTGGTCAGATCATATGAGCTTAGCGACAGCCCGACAGAAGATTGCGGGTATACCTGTCCAGTGCCCAATCCAGATCGATCATTGCCTTGGGCGCGAACCTTGTAAGGTCAAACTTGTCGTTCGGGAACAGATAGATCTCGCCCTCCGAGTCGAACATTGGAGGAACCACCCCTGAATAAGATTGAGCGTCCATCGGGCTAAATGACGGGTTGTTCGACCGTCCCTTCGCGACCCCGAGCCCTAACTCAAGCATGTAGCGCTCGGCTTCGTCCAAGGGAGCCCCTTGTCCTCCGGGCTGTTGCATCGCCATCGCTTCCAACGCCAGCTCGATGATCGATCGCCGATCCGGCAGACCCGTCCGAACGAGCGCTGCATCGATCCACTTGGTCTCGTCCATTCCATCTTGCCAAGGTTCGAGATTGGCACTGACCACAGCGAAAACAAACGCGCGGTCGCCCCTCTGCTTGAAAGATGGAAACAGGTTTGCCCACGGCTCCATGCTGGCCGGGAGCTGAACGCCCTTGAAATGGTCATCGCCAAGGTTGAGACAAAGGTGCGCGATGATGGCTGCGAGCCGATACGCCAATGCAGCGTCTTTGATCTTCGCGTAGTGCGCAAACAGATGGACCGGTGCAGAGTACAAGGTGAGAGTCGGCGCGTATAGCCTCGCAAGAGCGTCCTTCGTTATGTGATCGGCCATTGCAGCCCGTTGGTTTTCGGGCACTTTGGCTTCGAGGTAAGTACGGACGACCGAATACTCTGACGCGACCGCCGTTGTTTCCAGGAGAGCACCGACAGTCAACGGCTGCCGTATGAGGCGGGCGCCGGTTTCGTGGTCCAGGAAGAGAACGAACAGGATAGGTCTGGACGGGTCCAATCTGCCTGAGGGGTCGATCTCCTGGCCGGCCGAGAATGCGATCTGCCAGGGACGCGCGGCACCGTGAGGCTCCTTGGGTTCCTCTAGCGTTTGATAGTATCTCGGAAACGTCAGGCGGCGCGTCTCGTCGTAAAGGTCCACAAACCACGGGAAGTCTACCTCCAAGGGCGGCTTGTAGGCTGTAGGAAGCAGCCTGAACGCCCGATAGACGCGTTTCATGTAATCGCGTCCCCAAACGGTTCCCACGACGTCAGCCCAATGTGTGAGTTCGTGACTCATGGTCGCCAGGATTTCCGCAGTCTTATTGTGGTCGTTGGCCAGGAGCGCTTTGGGCAGGTCCGTGCGGCTGTACTGATCCAAAGTAATCATTTGGGACTGAGGAGAAAAAAAGGCCATGGTCACAGTGTTCGGAAAGCGGCTTTCCCTTCGTTCGACCATCCACTCCTTCACGAAATCTGACACTCGTGCATCCCTCCCATCCAGCATAAGCTTGATAGCAACGGCCTAATGTGTGTGTCGAGGACTTAGTGAAGCCAGCGTAGCTGATGGAAGCCGCGGCCCCTAGGCAATCGGTGATCGGGAGGTGCTCATGTTCCGCGTGGACGTATCGTCGCCAACCCTACGATCCAGGACGCGCCGAATTCACCCTGGCTTCCGCTATTCGGTTCCTCAATACAGCTGTCAAGGCAAGGCAAACGTCGCAAGAAGGTCAGTCACTCCCCTCCCGTACGGTTCTTGCCACCAGCGACCCTGCCGGGAGTGCCTTCAATAGCTCTGCCTCGGGTTTTGTGAGATGTATCCATGCCGCCCAATCCTCCGGGCGCAGCACCACAATCTGGCGATTGTGGATAGGCGCTACATCCGGCCCGGGTTCAGTCGTCAGCATTGCGAATGTCGGCGGCTTGTTGCCTTCGCCGTCGCGCCAAAGTCCGGCGATCGCCATGAAGGGGGCGTCGTTGAGGGTGAACCGATGCTTCGCCTTTGGCGACTTCTTTCCCGTGAATTCGAAGAAGGCCGATGCCGGAATAAGGCAGCGATTGCTGTTGGCGAAACTCCGTCCGTCTGAGCGAAAGTTGAAGACCGGCCCGCCTTTGGGGCCAGAGGGAGGAAAGGCAAAGGTCATCCGCGTGAGTTCGATTGTCTCGCCGACGGCACGCATGATCGGGGCGGGGTCACTGATGCGAATGTCGCCCGCCTGTGGCAAATCCAGTTCGGTTTGATGGGTTGGAACGTCGAGCGCCAGCGATTGCATCATGCGGCAATATTCGGCCCAGGCGATATGCTGCTCGTAATCGTTGCACATAGCTGCCCCGCTTTCGGTCAGTTGCAGACTACCCAGATAGCGCGGTTTGTATGCGGCGCCAGCTTCCCGAAGATCTTGGTATGCCCCGAAATCTTACGCAACGCGCCCGAACACCTTGCGCGGCTGGGCGGTAATACTATCGCTGTGGCTCACAATGATGCGCTCAAGGTCCGGTTCGCCAGACCATTTGCGTAAAGCCGCGCCCAAGCGCCTTGCCGTCCTTCACAGAAAACCACTTGGCCAATGCACGGCATGATCGACCCGTCGACACCTGAGCAAGCACACGTGCCATGATGTGGGTACCGATCCCATGACCGATAGCATTCTCGCAACGCCGTTATGGAGGTGGACCGCAATTTCGCTACTCCTACAACGAAACTTTGGTCGCCCAGTATCCCGTGACTACTGGTGTTGCGTCATGGAGATAGTCGCCAAGTTTGGAGGGTATCTTGGCGCCTGTGCTCTTGAGATCACCTAACGTGAATGGGTCGACCCACTGAACCTCGAGGCCGCTGTCACCCATGAGCTGAATCTGACTTGAAACAGGCAATATCTCAGACGGGAGATAGAGAGCGTTCCCCGACCCGGTGAAGAAAAAGGCCGACCCGGTTCGCTCGCCAGGCGCTGAATTTCGAAATGCCGTCGACCATTCCCATGAAGGCGTTGTAAAGAACACGCCGCCGTCATTCTTCAGAGCTCTACAGACTTCCGTCCAAACGGCGGAAGAATTGTATGGGTCCCCCAGAAGTGCCACGACGAGGTCGACGCTTGACGATTCAACGGGCAGGTCACCTGCGTCACAAACGAGGAATTCTGCCCTTCCGTTGAAGGCTGACCGCGAATGATTGAGCATGTCGAGAGATATGTCGGAAATCAAAAGCCTGGCGCCGGTGGCCTTCGGCATGACCCCCAGTAGCCCGGATCGTCCCGCGCCGATTTCGAAAATTGTTCCCTTGTCAGGAACCAACTCGAAGTGCCGCTTCATCAGAGCGCCACTAGCAACACCGAAACCGGCACAGGTAGGATGCAGTTGAGCGTCATAATACTCATTGGCGACGGCGGAGTAACTATTTTGCATCCAAAGGCTCCAGTAGCGGAATCTGCTGACGGCTCGCAGCAAGGGAGGCATCCAGTTCGCCGATCGCGCCATCCATGCGCAATTCTTTTAATTTTTGCTGGATGAACATGATCAACCCAGATTTATTGTCTTCGTCCGTGAACGCATTCTCCATTGTTGAGTCCATGTAAAACACGCCGTATCGAGTAAGAGTATATTTGAATGGTACGCTAATATAAGATGGGTATCTCGCCGCATGCTCGGCTTCTAACTGAGTCATCCCCCAAATGCGCGCGATATATTTGTATTTGTCCTCTGGCCCCACGGTCGCTAGATTGTCCGGCAATACGCCCTCTATTTCTGGCAGGTGTGAGCGCCATACGCGGCCCACGATTCCTCGCCGGATAGAAAACGAACGGCCAGCTGCGAGACCTGGGAGAGGAATTCCGTCTCCCGAAACGTATTCCAAAAGCTGCATCAATTGTCCCGCGAAAATCGGATCCTCAATGTAGATAGTCGCGCGGCATTTCGCGCCATCGAAATTCGTGTTGCGGTCCTTGAGCTGACTGCCTACGTCGGAAACGAAACGCGCAAAGTTCTGAGGGATGTTCGCCTCGACGACCTTCACGCGCAGTTGCGCTTCGATCTTCGCGCGCACGCTCGACAGCGCCTTCGACAAATCATCGCGCTCCCGTGCGATTTCCGTGATCTGCTCGCTTAATTCCAACTTGAAACCGAAAAGATTCAACGTCCTAACTCTGCCCATGGCAGACGGCAGGACAGCAGGAAGAACACCGCTGCGAAGCAGCAGGTAGACCATCTGGACCGCAGCCACAGGCCAGGCGAGAACCTTGTCGAAATGCTGATTAAGAAAACTGGCACACGGGGCAACGATTTCGGACCATAAGAGACGAAAAGGATCGCGCAACCACAGCGTCACTGTTCCCAGCTGGGAAACTGGCACGCTGATCGTATCCGGTAGCAGCGGGTGCAGGACAAGGAGTAACACAATAGCTACAGCAAGAATCCATAGAGATATCCGCAGAGAAGCCCGCCCGACTACACCAATCCCTACCGATACCCGTCTGACTGCGTCCATTGCCGACTTCCCCCAAACCAAGTCAATCTCAATATTTTCTACCGAACGTACAGCTGCTGCGCCAGCGCATTCCGCTGATCGCCTCATCATTGGGGACAAAATTGGCTTCTGTGGACCCTCGCCACGACGTGTACAATGCTTCCAATAACACCTCGCGTTTTGAAAAGTCAGGAAATAGCGATGGCATGGCAAAGATAGGCACGGAACCTAAGTGTCCAATTCTTTCGAAATAGCGCAAGTACAGAAGGGAGCACCGCTGCGGCGGGTCCAATACGGGAGGGAGGGCATATGGAACTGGCGGAAGCCTCGCTTATGACCGAGGCCGAAAAGGGGCGTGTAGATCCGGTGGCTTTGCTAAGGGCTAGCCCTCTTCGCATCGGGATCTCTACGCGCGCTCTTTTTGACCTGGAGGAGGAGCATCGGGTATTTGAGAAATACGGCGTCAAGGCGTATGCGGCTATGCAACTCCAACGGGAGGACGTAATCCTGCGCAAGGGCGCAGGCTTTGAGGTAGTCGAGCGCTTACTCGCGCTGAATGATCCTGACGCTGCTCCTTATGTTGAAGTGATCCTCTTGTCGCAGAACTCGCCCGACCTCTCCCTCCGAGCCTTCAGGTCGATCGATCATTACGAGCTTGTCGTCAAGACGGGCAGTTTTACTAGCGGACGATCGCTTGCGCCGTTTGTCCCGGCGTGGGGCATCGACCTGTTTCTCTCAAACGCTGACGCAGATGTAAAGGGAGCAGTGGACGGCGGAGCAGCGGCTGCACGGCTCGGCTTGGCACCTAAGGATCGTGCCGAAACGCCGCAGGGCGAGGTCCGGGTCGCGTTCGACGGCGATGCTGTCGTCTTTGGCCCCGAGTCCGACGCAATCTACAAGGAAAAGGGCCTGGACGCCTTCCTAGCTCATGAGACAGAGAACGCCACCAATCCAATGGCGCGTGGCCCGTTTGGCAATTTTCTTCATAAGCTATCGGCATTGCGCCGCGTTTTCCTCAATGACGGTAACGTGAGTAAGGTCCGTATCGCACTTGTCACAGCTCGCAACGCCCCTGCCCACGAGCGCGTCATACGCACGCTGAGGGCATGGGGGACGCCAGCTGATGAGGCCCACTTCGTCGGCAGCCGCGAAAAGGCACCCATCCTGAAGGCACTCGGTGCTCACATTTTCTTTGACGATCAGGAGAAGCACGTCCTCGGCGCATCGGCTGTGGTCCCTGCCGGCCATGTTCCCGGACCACACGATCCGGCCGCGCCGGTAATTCCGGCCGGCTGACTCTGCGGAGCCTTGATCTGGTTGCGCTTTTGTTGCGCGAACGATCTGAGGGCAAGTGACCTGGGGGTCGTGGAAAGTGGATCGCGGCTTTGCGCCTCAATGTCGGACGGAGAGCGGATCGCAGCTAAGCGCGGTCATCTGGGCGAGCAGATTCGTTTGCGCCTTGTCTCGGACATTCAGCCATGCGGCCGGCATCTCCGGGGACACGGTCCAAGCATCCCCTGTTGATATCAGTGTCAACATCCGGCAAGGTCCCAATCCATCCCCATGCTCGCTAGCCCGCAGATGAAGAAGCCGACCCACCCACTGACGTATCGCGAAGCTTTAGACGGGCTGCTCAAGGCGATCGATGACGCTCCAACTGCGCCAGATCACCCGATCTTCAAGAAGTGGGACGACAAGGAATACTTCGAGACGCAATTGATGTTTTCGTTCCGGAAGCAGCAGGCGGCCGAACACCACATCGGCAACGTCAAGTCCATGTTGGAGACGGCCGAAGCTGCGGCAATTGCAGCGATGAAGAACAAAGGCAAGCCAGCCAACAATGCTGTCGCCTCTACGGCATTGCTGGTCATGAACAGCGGACGGTCCACGGCTTACGTCCACGAGCTCTCTGCATTCTTGGCTGCCGTCCGTTCCGGACTGGACTTCCTAGGAGTCGCGGCGGCCCGAACGATGCCCGGCATCTTCGCGCATTCGATTCATACCTTGGAGAAGATGGTCGACAAGGGGCAGCAGGGTGGGATCCTCGAGGTCGTCAAAACCCATCAGGCATGGCTGGCCGAGCTGCGGGATTACCGCGACGAGGTCGTCCACCGCCAAGTCGTTCAAGCGCCGGCCGAGGGCTGGCTGGTGTCTACGAAAGGAAAGACCTCCAAGGCAATCATGCCCGTTGTGGTCCCCCGCCGCACGCCCAAACGCGCCTTCGACACCAGACGGTCGCGGATGATGGACAACGATGTTCCTTTAGGGCTCGACCGCATGGAATCTCACGGCGAAGTTACGTTCCCGGACGGGGCAGTAAAGACCATCCAGCACAAGGTCAGCTTCCGGCCAGCCGCTTCGCATATACCGATCGTGGAGTTGATGACCTACCATCTTGTCGAATACCGAAGGTTTTCAGCGGCGATGTTCGCCGTCATCACGAAGAGTGGCTTTGGGACTGTCAAATGAGTCCGTCTCCGCCAGCGCGCATGAGTACGACCGGGTGTCAAAGGAAGGAGATGGCTGATCTCGTGTGTACCAAAACCGAGTGGCATGCCGCGTTGCCTGAATTGTCGCGGGCATGACGGAATACCTGAGGCAGTCCCGGACACCGATCTTCAGAGATCGCGGCGACCATGGCCCAAGGCTCGGCGGCGGATGGTACTTGAAGCTCGGCGACCACATCTTTGTCCTGACGAACGAGCATGTCGCGGTCGCGCGTGAGAGCGGAGAGCGCCTTATCCACCAGTTCGCAGACTCCAACGATGTCCACGCTCTGCCATGAAAAACCTTCAGAAATACACGTGCATACCTGATGACACACCCGGCCAGTGGTTGGAGAACGCGGTCGAATCGGTGGAGTACCTAAAGCTCGTCCTGACAGGACAATGGACCCCAATCTACGTCAGCGCGCAGTGCTTCTATCTCTTTGCCGTTCTGATGAAAGCAGAGAAGGCTAACCCGGTTGATCACGCAAAACTCGGACCTGTCTTCATTGATCCCAGCTCCAGTTGGCGGCTCGAGCACGTTTGGGGTGGCGGGGAACCGGAGCGGATGTACCTCGCAGCCGGAATTGGAGAGAGCGGCGGTTCGCCGCTCGCCGGCGGCCAGCAGTTGGTGTACCGGCGCCGGATGCACGGCCTCGATCCATATGTCGAGCTGGACCAGCGACTGGTCCAGGCGCTGGACGTTCATTTCCTGAGTGAGCGAAATGCATACTGTCGCGTAAACCGGCGTGGTGATATTGAACCGATTATTAAGGTGGAGCAGCTTCCGGCGGACGAAGACGGCCATAGTGGAACCTTGGTCACCGTTAAGACCGAGGATCTTGTGAAGTACATGGCGGTCACTCGGACGGTCCTTGCCGCAAAGTTCGACTTTACCCGGATCGATCACAAGAAGGTGGGCTTTGACGGTTGGCAGGACGCCGAGCGTGACAGCTTCGCAGCACCCGACCTAGCGTATCATTCGGGACGGGTTCCCGGCCGATCCAGCTTCGTGAATGGATGGATCATCGTCCGTCCCAACAAGACCTTGGCCGAGGTGATAGATGACGAAAACACGGCGTCGGATCGGTCCAAGAGGCAGCATGCCGACTTCATAATCCAGGACGCGCGGTACGGCCGGATAGCAACCTGTTCGGCCGCGCCAGGAGCCAGCACAAATTACTTCGATGCCGTTGAGGGCCTGCCGTTTGAGCTCTCCCCGGTCTTCTTCCGCGCAGACGTCATGTCGAAATACAAGGCCGACACGGACAAGTACCAGATCGACGCTCGCATGATCCGGTGTCGCGATGTCTGGGAGCTTCGTTCGTTCGACATCAACGAGGCCGGACAGGTCCACACCTACCTGCAGGACCTCTCCCATCTGCCCTACGAAGAGCAGCTGTACTGGAAATCATTCAACGAAGAGCCCAAGGCATCAATCTCGAAGCGCAGCTTCACCAACGACTTTCTGGGTCAGTGGACAAACGACGCGGATCCCTTGGACGAACTCAAGCGAGATACGGCTGCGCTGGATGGTTCGTGTCCGCCTTGGTGGATCCCACGTGGGGAGGCGGTACGGCTGGCCGCCCAGTACCCGTCCCAAGATAACGCGGCGGAGTGGGGCCATGAAATCATGCATCTCGACCAGCTCGTCGTAGAGGGCTTCAAGGAAAGTGAACTGCGAAAAATCGCGACCAACCGTGAGGCGCAAGTCGAGACTAACTGGCGTTCGCTCCGGCTGATCGAGGCAATTCTGGTTGCCTCCGGCGTTCCTGCGGGCAAGGCTAAAGCTACCATTGCACCATTGCAGCGCTTGCATGCACTCCGAAGCACGCTGACGGCCCACACTGGCGGAAAGACCAAAGCCCAAGAGCAAAGGAAGGCGATAGCCGAGCATCAGACCTATCGCGCCCACTTCGAGCATCTGGCCGGCGGTGTTCTTGATGGGTTTGCAGCCATCATCGCGATCCTCAAAGGTGATCCAGTCGCAAATCAAGTGGAATAGTGGGGATCGATTTGCCGTCTCTGGTTATCGACAGCAGCATGCTGCAATCGCACGAACTGCGATCCCATCTTCAGGCGAGTCCACATAATTTCGCGGTGCTCGCCGACTATGCCTGGATCGAGATCTACAAACAACGGTCGCTGGAAGCCGTCAAGCACGGCCTGTCGGTCGTAGGCGATTTCCCTGACCAGCTAATCCTGCTGCGGACCAACGGCGAGATAATCGCGCTCGACCCGACGGAGCCTGACCTGCTTGAGCGTATGCAGTTCAAGGGAATTGCCGACAGCATTCGTGAGATGGCCGCCATAGTCAGAAGCGCTACAGTCGATCATCCGACCATCCTGGAGCGACTGCACGACCATTGGAATTTTGCGAGCGGTCTGCTTCCGGAGATGATTGAGGGTGCAGTCGACATCGCGGAATCTCTGCCCGAAATGGAAGCGCAGATGTTTACCAAAGCCGAAATCGGTATCATCAGGACGAGCAGCCGATATCCGGACGCGATGATGGAAACCGTTTACGGTGCCGCGGTGCAGCTATGGGAGTATCTCGCACATGCATACCGCCTGCCATGGCAGAACCTTGGGGACAATCGCGTCGCTCGAACCTATCTCTTTCGATATGCGCTCGGGCTCGTCGTCCATCTGCTTTGGTGGATCCGCAGTGGCAGCCAGCCAGTAAAGCGGATGGACAGGATGCGCAACGACTTGATCGACCTAGGTTTCTGCGTCTATGCATCTTACTTTGACGGGTTCATGACGGCTGATGAGAAAGCACGTTGGACCCATGCAAACTTGGTCGCAGCCTTGGAGGCTGTGTCACGCATGGATGGCACGACTTGACCAATCTGGTCGTCGACACCGATTTCGGATTGCTAGCGGTGCTACAACCGCTTTGACAACGGTGGCACAGGTTGTTGACGAAGCGCAAATGACCGCTCAAGCAATCGGTTGTTCTGAAAGCTGACGGGCCTCTTTCGGCTCCTTGCGCTCATCCCTGAAAACTGGCGACGGATGACTGTTTCGGCCCCTTGCTGACTTTATAGAGGAGAGATGGTCTTGGCCATCTCTCCCCCGCGAATGCTGCCTGCGCAGAGCGGGGCCGCCCGCTCGCAAGGCGGACATAACTGATGCCCTCCGAACTGATCCGATCCGCCGCGCTCGGCGCGCAGTCCAGCTCCGCTCGCCGGCATTCGCCCCCCTCTCTGCCGCGCGCTCACGCGCCCCCGGAAGGCATGCCGAGGGGCATGCCTTCGGCATGTAACGGGAAAGGATCAGTACCATGACCACCAATGAAACGAATGCGAAAGCGGCAACTGTCAGCGAAAGGGGCACAGAGGTTTTCATTCCACTGAACAAGCTGAAAAAGTCGCCCCGCAATGCGCGCAAGACGCCGCATAGCAAGGCGATCATTGAGGCCTATGCCGCGAGCATCTCCGCCAAAGGCATCCTGCAAAATCTAGTGGTTGAGCCGGAGCTTGACGGGGAGGGCGGAGAAACCGGCTTCTATTTTGTCAGCATCGGCGAAGGGCGTAGGCTGGCGCAGTTGCTGCGCGTGAAGCGCAAGCAGATCAAGAAGACCGAGCCGATCCGCTGTGTCGTTGACACCGTGAATGATGCGCACGAGATCAGCCTGGACGAGAACATCACCCGCGAGGATATGCACCCCGCCGATCAGTTCGAGGCGTTCCGGGAGCTTCACGATGAACGCGGATGGGGTGCTGAGGAAATCGCCGCCCGCTTCGGCATTACCGCGCATGTCGTGCGGCAGCGCCTGCGGCTTGGCGCGGTCAGTCCCAAGTTGATGCAGGTCTATCGCGACGGCGACCTAACGCTTGACCAGTTGATGGCTTTCGCCATCACCGACGATCACGCTCGGCAGGAACAGGTTTTCGAAACCCTCACCTACAATCGAGATCCCTACATCATCCGTCGCGAACTGACGCGGACGCATGTAGCGGCGAGCGACCGGCGCGCCATCTTCATTGGCGCGGAAACCTATATGGAAGCGGGTGGTGCCATCCTGCGCGACCTGTTCACCGAGGATCGCGGCGGCTTCTACGAGGATGCAGCGTTGCTCGACCGCTTGGTGATCGACAAGCTGCAAGGCATCTCGGAAACCGTCAGGCAGGCCGAGGGCTGGAAATGGGCAGATGTCCATATCGACTTCCCCCACGCAAACGGCTTGTGCCGCACCTACCCCCAACCGGTGAATTTGTCGGATGAAGATCAAGCTGCCTTTGCGACGGCATCCGACGAGTTCAACCGGCTCACGGAAGAATGGAATAGCGCCGAGGAACTGCCGGATGATGTCGATCAGAGTTTCGGCAGGCTCGAAGCCGAGATCGAGCGCATCGACGCTTTGCGTCATGCCTTCGATCCTGATGTTGTCTCCCGTGGCGGCGTGTTCGTCGTACTTTCCCATGACGGATCGGCGCGGATCGAACGTGGCTTCATTCGCGCCGAGGATGAGTTGCCGGAGCAGGAAGCGGTAACGCTGCAAGGCGGTGAAGGTTACGCCGTCAACGACGATGGCGAGATCATCGAAGCCGGCACCGGTTCGGATTGCGATGGTGGGAACGAGGAAGAAGCTGAGGACGACGGCAAGCCGCTGTCTGATCTTCTTGTCCGTGATCTGACCGCCCATCGCACGCTTGGGCTTCGTCTTGCGCTTGGCGAACAGCCGGACATCGCCCTTGTTGCGGTCACCCATGCGCTCGCCGCGCAGACCTTCTACCAAGGCGCGGAAGCCCACTGCCTCGAAATCCGCCCGACCAGCATCCATCTCGCCGGGCATGCGGACGGCATCGAGGATACAGCGGCAGGCAAGGCACTGGCGGACCGGCACGCGGAGTGGGCTGCGGACATGCCTCGCGATGTGGCTGAGCTGTGGGGCTTCATCACTTCACTCGACCATGCCAGCGTCATGGCCCTGTTCGCCCACTGCGCCTCGCTCACCGTCAATGCCGTAAAGCAACCTTGGGAGCGCAAGCCTCGCGCCCACGAGACTGCGAACAGGCTTGCGACAGCAGTCAACCTCGACATGACGGCACATTGGACGCCGACCGTCCGGACGTATCTCGGGCGCATCACCAAGGCACATATCCTCGACGCCGTGCGGGAAGCTGCCAGCGCAGAGGCCGCAGACAGGCTGTCGGACCTGAAAAAGCAGCCGATGGCGGAAGCCGCCGAGCAGTTGCTCGCCGGAACCGGATGGCTACCTGCAGTCTTGCGCACCGAGCAACTTGCAATGTCTGCTGAACAGCAGCACGAAGCAGGTGAAAATGCCAGATCGGCGGACGTTTCCGAGCAGGACACGAAACCGGCTCAGCCTGACATGATCGAGGACGCCGAGGCGTTTAACGTCGCCGCCGAGTGACCCGCAGCGCGCCGGAGCCGCCACGCGGCTCCGGCCTGCCTTTCAAGAATTTTCGGCCGCGCCGTTGGCGCGGCCGAACACCTCGACAGCACGAAGTTTTCGAAGCGCTGAACCCTGATGATAATGTCCTCTGAGGCAAATATCGTCCCGGCGCGACGTCGCCCTGTCGTGTGGCACATGCCTCTGCATCAAGTGTCTTCTGCTAAGGCACCCCATTTCCGGCAATGCCTCACCGTGCGCCGAGCAGGTTAGCGTAGCGGGATCATTCGGCGATGCTGCGGAGGATCGGGTGTGATGAAAATCTCTTCGCCTTCGATCTCAACCCCGGGCTCGCATCCGATCGACTTGAGACGTGAAATCGTCACGGCATTTGGCGGCTTGGAACTCGCTGCCTTCCGCAATGAATTGGTCGCCTTCGGAGCCGCCCCGAACGCGATGGCGATTCAGCCCAAAGATTAGAGAAATCGGGCGTCCCTTCGTCACCTGTTGGAGTAGTGACCGACACTGTCCTGGCGCTTGAGGCCAGTTCTTTGACAGGAACGGAGAAGCGCAACGGCGGGGGCGACATTGGCTGTGCCCGATCGTAGCCTCGTGGCGTTTCCTTCCGCGGGTTCGTTCCAAGCCACGCCCACGGCGTCCTCGAATGGATTGGGTCTGACCGAAGACCGCCTTCGCTTCACTCAGTCTCGATCGTCTTCCCGCAACGACGCCGCTGCGTTTTCTTCCCCTGGTCGCTGCGCGTCCATTCCTCGCGGTCCAAGAAAGCCTCGCGCCGCCGTCTTTCACTTCGTTTCAGCCCCTTCGGGATGCAGACCGATCGTCTCCGGCCTCACGACCACCATCGAGGCCGCGATGGGCGCGGCCCGAGAAAACAGAAGGAACCACCACAATGGCTACGATCGGCACATTCTCCCGCACCGCTAACGGCTTCTCCGGCTCGGTCAAGACCCTCAACCTCAACGTCAAGACGGTAACGTTCTCTCCGGCCGACGGCGACAATGAAAAGGGCCCCGACTTCCGCATCTTCGCCGGCGCCACCGAGTTCGGGGCAGCATGGAAGAAGACCTCGCGCGAGGGCCGCGACTACCACTCCGTCAAGCTCGACGATCCCAGCTTCCCCGCTCCGATCTATGCGAGCTTGGTCGAGACCGACACCGAGGGCGATTTCTCGCTCATCTGGTCACGCCGCACCGCAGAGTGACCCGACAAAACACGAAGCCCCGCCGCAAGGCGGGGCTTCGCCATGTTCAGGTCAGGCGCAGCCTAGGCCTATGTCAGACGCAGCAGCCTACGCTTTGGCCGGCGCCTTGCGCGCCTTCTTCACCGGCGACTTGATTGCAGCCGCAGTTGTTCTCGCTGCCGCCGCACGCACGACCGGTTTCCGTTTTTCTGCCGCGGCAGATGTGGGCGCTGGCGCTTTGCGCCCGAGTCCAATTGATTTCGCCAGGGCCGACCGGGTCGCCGCATAGTTCGGCGCCACCATCGGATAGTCGGCCGGCAGGTTCCACTTATGCCGATATTGGTCGGGGGTCAGGTTAAAGTGCTGAAGATGCCGCTTGAGCGATTTGAATTTTTTTCCGTCTTCCAGACAGATGATGAAATCCGGCGTCACCGACTTCCTGATCGATACTGCCGGTTCCTGCTTGATCCCGGGGTCTATCGCCGGCGTGCCGATGCCTTTCAGAGCGGCATGGATATCGCCGATCAGCTTCGGCAACTCGCCAACCGGCAATGGATTGTTCGACACATAGGCGGCGACGATGTCGGCCGCGATCGACACGGTATCCAGTTGGCCGTCTTGTTCGAGAGCAGTGGTCATATAATTTCCTCTTATTGTATCGGACGAATTGAGCGACGTTTGATTTCCCCGTCCCGCCAACGAGGCAAATAGTACATTTCTTTGTAAAATCTACGTCTCTTGCACAACATTGTAAGAGTAAGCTTCGCTTTCATCGTTCTGATCGACTGCGGATACCCTTGTCGACCCGATGGGAAGCGAGGAACTTCCCCTCGCTTCCCCGCCATTGCCGCCTGTGCAGAGCAGGGCCGCAGGCTCGCAAAGCGGCCGACTGCAGCAACAGTGGCCATCAATTTCCATCCGCTCCGCTCGACCGTGCAACCCGGCTCCGCGCGTCGGCATTGGCCCCCATCACTCCCGCGCGCTCACGCGCCCCCGGAAGGCATGCCGGAGACATGCCTTCGGCATTGACGGAAAAAGGAGTGAGTACAATGAACATGACCACCATTATCAACAGCGAGAGCAACACCCAGCAGCAGGCGATTTCCAGCGGCTTTCGCGTCGATATCTCGCGCGGCGAGAGGATCGGACGCGTTTCTTCGGAATGGTTTTCGCGTCCCGATGACGAGCGCTATTTGAGCCTGACCGAGCTTTATAATGTCGTCAAACAGAGAGCGGACCAAGCCACCGCCCGCACAGTCGAGAGCCGCGCCGTGCGTGTGGAAGCCGCCCGCGACAATGCAGAGCGGCTTTCGCTTATCCTCCCTGGACAGGAGCAACCAATTGCGCCCACGCATTGGAGTTTTGGCCAGCTTTGCAGTCTTGTCAGCGCACCGGCCACCTACATGCGCCAGCTTCCCGCGCCGCTGGCAGGCATCAATTTGCAGCATGGCCTTTTGAGCCATCGGACAGAGTTGATGAAGACCCTGGAAACAGAGGACGGACGCATTGAGCTTCGCGCCGTCACGGGTCCGGACTATGGCCGCATCTGGGATCACGAGCTTGTCGCCGCCGTCATGAAGATAGCGGGCAATGGAACCGGCGACACCATGTGGAAGGTGCCGGGCGTTCTTGATTGGGCGACGATGACCCACAATCCTTTCGTGGACATCACAAAGGACACCACCACGCTTTACGCCAGCGACCGCGACGTGTTCCTGTTTCTGGTGGATGACACACATCCGATCGAAGCCGGACGTCTTCCGAATGGAGACCCGGATTTGTATTTTCGCGGCTTCTATTGCTGGAATTCGGAAGTCGGCAGCAAGACGCTGGGCATTGCGAGTTTCTATCTCCGCGCCGTGTGCATGAACCGCAATCTATGGGGCGTGGAAGGTTTCGAGGAAATCACAATCCGGCATTCGAAGTTTGCTGCGCAGCGTTTTGCGCACGAAGCAGCGCCCGCTTTGACGAGGTTCGCGAACTCAAGCCCCGCGCCGTTCATCGCCGGCATCAAGGCCGCGCGTGAGAGGATCGTCGCCCGTAGCGACGAAGACCGCGAAAACTTCCTGCGCAAGCGCGGTTTCTCCAAGGGCGAAACGGGCAAGATCATCGACACCGTGTTGCAGGAGGAAGGCCGCCCGCCCGAAAGCATCTTCGATTTCGTCCAGGGCATGACCGCGCATGCGCGTACTAAGGCGCATCAGGATAGCCGATTGGAGCTGGAAGGCAGGGCGAAAGCCTTGTTAGAAAAGGCGGCATGAGAAAACGAAAGACCGCACGGCGAACATCTCGCCGCGCGGCCTTTCAGGTCCGCCACATCAACCGGATTGTCATATCATAGGAACAACAGACGACCAGTAACCGGATCGACATGCGCGCCTCTATGAGGCACGGCGCGGCTCGCCGGGCTCCGCCCGGCTCGCAATGCAACTTCTGTCATATCCGCGACTGGAGCAACCTAATCGTTCGTGTGATCTCGCCACCCATCGAAAGTTCGATCGTGATTCCCGCGCCAACTCACCGTCCCGACTTTCTGATCAACTCACACGGGTCCACATTTAGCGCACTTGCGATCCGACCAAGAACACTGACGCTGGCCGAGACCCGGGCGCGTTCGATCGATCCGACGTAACGCATGCTCAGTCCTGAGCGAGCGGCCAATTCCTCCTGCGTCACGTTCTGGTCATGGCGCAGACGACGCATATTGACCGCCATGATCTCCTTGAGATCCATGACGGATTAGGGACCAGAAAGGGAACTATCGTTCTAGGAATGATCGTTCCTATTCGCTATGATGAGAACTCAAATCCAAAGGAAGGTTCCTTCTAACCGCAGTCGAAACATGAGCGATCAATACTGTGCTTAAGCCTCTGCTCGATCCCGATGTCGCCGACGTTGCGCCGGAAGCGCCGATCCTGACCGGCTATGACGAGGAGCGGCTGCTCACTTACATCCGCCTTCTCGATGCCGCCGCCGAAGAAGCGGACTGGCGCGAGGTGGCCAGGATCGTTCTGCACATCGATCCTGAGCAGGAGCCGGAGCGAGCCTTCAAGTCGTGGGAGACCCATCTTGCCCGTGCGCGGTGGATGACGACGAGCGGCTACCGGTATCTTCTGGCGGGCGGTGCGCCCCACTAGGCGTAGTCTGCCATGCGCCACGATTTGCTGAATTAGCACAGCGGTTTGCTGACTCTCCAACTACCCAGCCCGCGCATCGACCTCGATGCTGATTCCGAAGCTCGCAGCTTGGTGCTGGCATCGGGAGAGGGCCTGGCAAATTGCAAGGCGATTGGACCAATCCAGCGGCCTATGTGCACATGCGCGACTACGAAGCGCAGGAGTTCGCTGCCGAATATCTGATCCGGAACGACGCCTTCATCGTCGAGTGCAGTCAGCTTGCGTCGCTGGGCGCAAATACCGGAGACCTGCTGGGACAATCTGACTTCGCCGCACGGTGGGGCGCGCGATTTCACTGTCACCGGTGACGGACTTCCATATGCCGAGAACATCGTCTGGACGGAACAGGCCTCGCCGCGCGTTCTCCGGGCCACTCGGATGGCTGCCTCGATCGACTCTTCGCATAAGAGCGTGCTTCCTCGCGAGCTCCGCAACGCTAGCGTTTGGGAGCAGGGCGAAGACCTTGAGGCTCTTTGGTCGGCATCTACCGCAACGCATCGCCTGATTGCCGAGAGTTACGACGGTTCACTTGGCATCGATGCCATCATTCTCCCGCTCGACGAAGCCTTCGAAACAAGACTGGACGCCGCACGCCAATTCTGGCGGGCTCTGAACGGTCGACCGCCCGGCCCAGTCTACGGCGCGCTGCCGCCGCAGACGAAGATCAGGCATGTCCTCAATCTGCGCGCTCACGACGCCCGCCGCGCAGCGGCCTCCTATCGCACGATCGCGGAGGTGCTGCTGTCACGAGATCCAATCGCGCCACGGGATTGGCGCGACCATCACCTCAGGCACAGGGTGCGGGCGATCCTGCGAAGAGCCGATCGCCTGGTCGCCGGCGACTACCGCGACCTTCTCTTCTATCCCCATAGCCGCAGCCAGAAACCCGGGCGCTGAAGTCCTTCTTCGCAGGGGAGCAAAAACACATCCCCCGATCTTTGCCCTCCCTCGCTTTTCCTCAATTCGACCATCGTCCGTTTCGCGCGTCCCGGCAGGCCAGGATGACAGCAAAACCGGATGGAGATCGAGCGATGTCGAAGGGTCCCGCGGACGCGCCCCAAAAATACCTGCGAACCAAGGAGGCAGCACCGATCGTCGGTCTTTGCGCCCGAACACTGGAGAAACATCGAACCTACGGCACCGGCCCAAAGTATCGGAAAGTCGGTGGGCGCGTGCTCTACGACATTGACGATCTTCATGCCTGGATCGAACTCGGCGCGCGCACCTCCACCAGTGATGCGGACGCGACCTTTGTTCCGCCGGCCAAGCCACATGCCGCCCGCGCACCTGCCTATGCCGGCAGACGCGATCGCGCCTCCTGACCACTGGGATGGCGTCAGTGCGGTACCGTTCCGAAGGCCAACTCGATCTGTTTCACGCTCGCGCCAGTGTCGTCACGCCGCGCGACGCTCAGGATCTCATGTCGTGGCCGTTCTTTTCGCTAGCCAAATCCCGCCGCGTGACACCGATCGACTTTCGCATGGGCGACGTGTCGATCCGTGTCGAGGCGACGGTCGAACATGGCATGGCGACCATCTGGGACGCCGACATTCTGATCTGGGCCGCCAGCCAGATCGTGGACGCACGAGACAACGGTCTTCGCACGTCGCGTCTCATGGCGGCCACGCCCTACGAAATTCTTGCCTTCATCGGCCGAGGCGATTCCGTCCACAGTTATCACAGGCTGAAGGCCGCGCTTGACCGGCTGCAGTCGACCACGGTTGCCACGTCGATCCGACAGCCGGCCGAACGGCGGCGGCATCGTTTCTCATGGATCAACGAGTGGAAGGAGCGAATGGACGCCAGCGGGCGCCCGCTCGGCATCGAGCTCATTCTGGCCGACTGGTTTTATGCCGGCGTTGTCGACGATGCTCTGATCCTCACCATTGACCGAGAGTACTTTGGGCTGACAGGCGGCCTCGAGAGATGGCTCTACCGTCTGGTCCGAAAGCACGGTGGCCGCCAGACCTATGGTTGGAGCTTTGATCTCCACCATCTCCATCTGAAGTCAGGCGGCCTGTCGCCGTTCAAGCGGTTCACCTTCGACCTTCGCGAGATCGTCGGTCGCCAACCTCTGCCTGGCTATCGGCTGGCACTCGCCATCGATGCTGACGGTCGATCGCGCCTGACCTTTCAACCCACTCCGCCCGAACCGTACGCGGCGCAACGCGCGCCACGCACCCGATCGACCAGGGCTGTGAAATGACTGTGGACAGGCCCGTGCTATCAGGAACTGCAACTCCCGTGCCATCGGGAACCGGATTCCCGTGCTATCAGGAACCGGATTCGATCCTAAGCCATTGTGGCGATTGCCGAACCGGCTCCTCTAACGTTTCTAACCGAGAATCCTTCGGATTCTTTCTAACGGAAAGCGCAGGGCGAGACTGGGGACGACGGCCGAGCCCTGAACTTTCGGCCATGCCGACAGCGATCGACGTCCACTGCTCTTGCCGGAACAAGGCCACTTTTCCCGCCCCTCGCTTCGCCATGCTTGCTCGTGGCCTCCTGTCATGGAGGTCGGCATGAGCGATCTCACCACCGTTGAGCTGGTGTGGCTGAAAAAGCGGATCGAGAACTACATCCGCTTCGGCAAGGTTGCTTCGAACAGGAACATCGACCGCACCCGTCGTGCCGTCACCTTCACGCCTGGCAGCATCTTCGCTTTCGTCCGGTGGATGGGCAATGACTTCGGCACCGTCGCGTCCCGCATCGACATACTGCGCGCAGTCGCCGCCGGTCGGCGCTGCTCGACCGTCGCCTATGTGCGCCCCGGCGCCGAGATCCTGCTCACAGTGATCGGATGGCGGAACGTCGAAGAAGTCCTGAAGATCATCGACGCCATCGAGGCGATTGGCATCGACCCTGTCGATGTTTCGCCGGACTACTGGCGCCATGCCCACAGCCGGTTAGCCGCGCGCGAGACGCCCAGGCCCTACACACGCCAGCGCCATGAGGCTTGGCTCCTGCGCCGCAGGATTGAGCCATGAGCCCGCGCGTAACGATCATCGTCACGATGCTGGGTTGCGCGGTTCTCGCGGTCGCTCCGGCGTGGATCGACCATCGTCCGAGCTTCATCTGGAACGCATCCGCGAGCGTCCCCGTCGGGTTGTATCGGGTAGAGCAGGTCGACAGGATCGCTGTTGCCGATATCGCTGTCGTCACGCCTCCCGAACCGCTCGCCGGCTTCCTGGCTGAGCGCCAATATCTGCCGAGCGGCGTGCCGCTTCTGAAGCGCGTGTTGGCACTCAAAGGCACGACAGTCTGCCGGCAGGGCACCGCTATCATCACCCATGGCCTGACCATTGGACTTGCGCGCGAGCGCGATAGTCGCGGCCGACCGTTGCCCGCCTGGCAGGGCTGCCGTGTGATCTCCGACGGCGAAGTCTTTCTCATGAACCGGGACGTCGGCGACAGTTTCGACGGCCGGTATTTCGGGCCGCTGCCGCTCACTTCGGTCATCGGTCGCGCGGCTCCTGTCTGGGTCACCGACAGCACCTCTGCGACGCCGAAAGTTTCAAGCGATCACATTCCAGGCGAGCCGTGAAGGCCCGCGCCAATCATCCCCAAACGCTCATGAAAGGAGCATTGCAATGGCTCAGATCGGCACGTTCACTCGCAACAACGACGGCTTCTTCGGCAACGTCTCAACGCTGACGCTCGACGCGAAGCTTGCCATCCTGCCCGCCGAGAAGTCGGATGCCGAGAACGCGCCAGACCACCGCGTCTTCTGCGAAGGCATGGAGATCGGCGCGGCGTGGGAACGCACCGGCGAGAAGGCTGGCAACTATCTGTCCGTCACCATCGACGACCCGTCTTTCACGC
This sequence comes from Mesorhizobium sp. P2_E9, assembly GCF_056403815.1. NCBI lineage: Bacteria > Pseudomonadati > Pseudomonadota > Alphaproteobacteria > Hyphomicrobiales > Phyllobacteriaceae > Mesorhizobium > Mesorhizobium sp. P2_E9. The sequence continues at coordinate 55,419 of NZ_JBFUET010000012.1, read as the reverse complement.
AACCGATCCGCGCCAATCTGTTTCAGTCCGATGCGGAGAAAAGTGTCTGGGCCTTGCACTGGAGCCGGCCATCCAAGCGTGATGAGCGAGGCTGATCGGATGCTCCGATGGCGCCGCAGCGTGCCCTTTGGGTCAAACCCTTTGATCGATCGGGCGCTGGTCAAACCCTTCGACCCGATCGCCTGCCAGGCGGCTGCCGCGCGCAGCGAAGGTCAAGGGCGGCCGGACGCTTGCCAATCGCTGCGGACGCTCATCGCCCAGCAATTTGTAGCAAGCAAGTCCGGCCGGCGGAGCCTTGCCCTTGACGGAAGCGAGCACGGTGGCAGGGTTTGCGCGCGTCGGGACGACGGTGCATGCGCTGTCTTCCGGCGAAGCGTGACGATGCTGTGTGCATGCGTCATGCTCCTTCCTTCTGCATCGGCGGTTTACGCAGAACCTCTTTCTCATGGCGAGGGGCCGGCTCTCTCCAACGCCAAGACTTCGTCCTCCGATCCCTGGTCGGCTCATATCCGGGAAGCCGCGAAACGCTTTGCTATTCCTGAGCGGCTGCTGCGCGCCGTCATGCAGGTCGAGAGCGTTGGCGATGTTCGTGCGGTGTCGAGCAAGGGCGCGATGGGCCTGATGCAGATCATGCCGGCGACGTGGGAAGAACTGCGGATCAAGCATCATCTTGGCGACGATCCTTATCAACCGCACGACAACATTCATGCCGGTGCCGCTTATCTCCGCGAGATGCTCGACCGCTTCGGTCGGAGCGGCTTCCTCGCTGCCTACAATGCCGGTCCCGGCCGCTACCAGGAACATCTTGCGACGGGCCGGCCGCTGCCGCGAGAGACAGTCGACTATGTCAGGAAACTCGCCCCGCTGATCAATGGTGCGGTTCCCATTCCGACGCGCGCACGGCAGGGAGCGGGCAGAGCGAGTGCACTCGGTTCGGCGATTTTCGCGCACGTGGTAAACACACCGAATGGCTCAGCTTCGCGAGACGAACGCAAGACCGATGGTCTCGTCGAGACTGTGTTCACTGCGATCCGCTCCCCCAGTTTGCGAGCACCGGTGGGCAAAGCAGTCACCGATCTTACGGCGCTCGTACCGCAAGCGGAAGGCTCGCGCAGTGAAGGTGCATCAGATCCAGGTGCCGCTATTCGTAGCCCGTTTGTGCATGGTTCTTCCGAAACATTGCGATGATCGCCACTTTCCTGGTCAATCGCATTTTGGCCTGCGCTGTCGCGGAAATTGCGGCGGGAGGGTTGGCCGCGAGAGAGGGCGAAGAGGGATGGCAGGATAAAGGGCCGCGATGTGCGGCTCGGTCGGATTGTTGTTTTCTCTATGGTATTTGTCTCGCTTTGCGATGCGCTCGCGCAATTAGCGATGTGCACGCCCGCTGTTTTCTCAAGATTTACAATGGAAATCGCACCTCGCGGGCTCAGGCCTATGAATCGTGACGATAGTTTTCGTGTGCGCCCTGGCCGTATCCGCTCCCGCGCCGGCCAGCGCGCTCGCCCGTTCATATTCCAGGCGCTGGCAGCCGCACAGCGCGCCGGCGGGCATATATCGCGGAAGGGCCGGATTATTTCTCCACGGGCCTCGACGTTCGGCCGCGGTAGGTCGGCGAGCGTCAGCGCCAATCGCCTAATCACCGGCCGGTCACGCGGCGCCGTGGTCAAGGCGCGTGTGGTGCGCCAGTTCAGAGGATCGGCGCCGCTCGCTACCCATCTCAAATATCTCCGCCGCGAGGGCGTGACGCGTGACGGTGAGAAAGCAAAGATGTTTGGGCCGGACGCGGACGAGGCCGATCACGACGCCTTTGCCGATCTGTGCAAGGACGACCGACATCATTTCCGTTTCATCGTCTCACCCGACGACGCCCTCGAGTTGGGCGGCCTCAAGAGTTTTGCTCGTGACCTCATGGTCGACATGGAGCGCGATCTCGGCACGAAGCTCGACTGGGTCGGCGTTGACCATTGGAACACCGAACATCCGCACGTTCATATTCTTGTGCGCGGCGTGGCCGACGATGGTGAGAACCTCGTCATTTCCCGAGACTACATCCGACAGGGCATGCGCGACCGGGCAAGCGATATCCTCACCCAGATACTGGGATTGCGGACCGACTACGACATCCGCCGGACAATCGAGCAGCAGGTCGACGCCGAGCGCTGGACACAGCTCGACCGTCAGCTTGCCCGAGACACGGATCGCCATGGCATTATCGATCTCGCTCCGCATCCCAACAGCCAGCCCGACAAATTCCTGACACTCAAGGTCGGGCGACTCGGTAGGCTTGAAGGCCTAGGCCTCGCTGCCGAGATCCGTCCCGGTCAGTGGACCATGGCCGAGGAGGCTGAGACGACCTTGCGTGCACTCGGCGAGCGCGGCGACATCATCAAACGCATGCATCGCAGCCTAACCGGTCATGGCATCGACAAGGGCGCGGCCGATTATGTCCCTGCAGCTGAGCAGACGGACAAACCTATCATCGGTCGGCTGTTGGAACGCGGCCTGGACGATGAGTTACGGGGCTCGGCCTACGCCATCGTGGACGGCATAGACGGTCGTGTCCATCACATCCGATTTCAAGATATCGACGCCACCGGCGATTCCGCCCCGGGCTCGGTCGTCGAGCTTCGTCGCTACGAGGATGCGAAGGGCCGCAGCCGCGTTGCACTCGCCGTTCGCTCCGACCCCTCGATCGAAGAACAAATCCATGCCCATGGCGCGACCTGGCTCGACCGTCAGCTTATCGCGCGTGAACCTATCGAAATTGGGGAGGGCGGCTTCGCCAGGGAAGTGAAGCAGGCGCGTCAGGATCGCACCGATCATCTTGTCGAGCAGGGTCTCGCACGGCGCGAAGGTCAACGCGTCATCTTCGCCCGCAATCTGATCGACACGCTACGCGACCGTGAGGTGGACACCTTCGGCGCTCAGCTCGCTGCCAAGATCGGACTGCCGTTCACGAAGGCTTCGGAAGGCGACCAAATAGCTGGCATCTACCGGCAGCGTTTCTCGCTCGCCTCCGGCCGCTTCGCGATGATCGACGATGGGCTCGGTTTCCAGCTCGTCCCCTGGACACCGTCTCTGGAAAAGCAGGTCGGAAGTCATGTTTCAGGCGTTTCGCGTGCGGGATGCGCTGTCGACTGGACTTTTGGAAGAAGGCGAAGCATTGGACTCTGATTTTGACCGCAAGCTCAAGCAATGCTCGCAACCCAAAGCTTCTATTGGCTCTGCTATGTAGGTCTCCCCAAAACCGTCACGTGCACTCACATCTTGAACACCACCGTGAGCCCAGGCAGTCCGTGCTGGCGCAGCAAAAGCTGAAGTTCGTTGAAAATTCTAGGCCCCGTCTCTGACTGCAACAGATAGAAATCCAGATCCTTTTCCACTTGATCGGTGCCAAAGCGTTTGCAAAGGTCCAAAAGTCGCTCAGCCGCTTGACCTCGCTCACTCGCACTCTCACAGAGCTTCCACACCAGTATCGGTAGTGTCGCACCGTCCTCATTTTCAATGAGGATTTCCAACAACTGGTCGCGGAAAGAAACGTGCCCGGGTTTCGCCTTGGCGAAGCGGATAGGCGAACCGGCAAAGTAAAGGATTGGACTTCGAACGTCTTCGTCCGAGGAGGTGGCAAAGACGCGGGCGATGCCGTGAAGACGATCGTCTGACTGATCCCCTTCTTCGCTTCGATATAGAAGGTCCTCAACGGCGAGAGCCACGTTCCGTAAAACTTTGGACGAGGCCACGCGACTAGCCTCCAAGAGGCGCCTCAAAAGCGGTTCCCAGGGAACTTCCGCGCCCAGATACCGCAAAGCGCTGCTATGAAGCCCGTCTCCGTCCGCTTCAGCAAAGACTTTATCAAGAAGCTGCTCCTTGTGAACGGGGCAGGCAGCAATTAGCGGCCAGACCTCGAACGCGCCCACATCCTCCCAGTGTCCAGCGAGTTGGTCCTGAGCGGCAACATTCAGGGGGCCGCCTCGAGCAATGGTAAGCATCAGAATGGCTCTACATATGCGGTTTGGCGACTTCGGGAGGACAAAAGATGCAGCGTCAGCGATCGCTTTAGAAGCAGTGACGCCATCAAATACTTCTGGCCGATGATCTCTTACGAGCTCCCACAGTCTCTCCGGAACGTCTATCGGCAAGCGCGACTTGCCCTCACAGCCAGCAATGATCTGTCGGGCGGCGGCGTGTGGATGCAGATACGCCAAATCTCGGAAAACGGTTCCTGTGGGACCGTTTCGCAATGGCCAAGTGGCTTTCAGGGCGTTCTCTGGGTCTATGGCGCCAGCCTCAAGGATCAAACCACTCGCGACCTCCGCACGAGCTGGAGCAATTTTGTAGCGGTCGACCAGCCAAGGGATACTAGCAGTGGGCTCGGCACGTACCGCTGCAACCGCAGCCCTCGCAAAGGGAGTAATAAACCGACCAGTAGCCCAAGGATCCGTCCAGAATTTGGAACGCCAGTCGTCCGGGTCCTCGTTGGTCTCAAGCTCCAGAAGAAGGTCAAGACGCTGCTGCAGGGGGAGGCGGATATCGTGGATCAGGTCGCCAAGGTTGGAGCCAAATAGCATGGCGGCTGGTTCTGTCATGGTGCGAAGCATCAGGCGAATTAGAGGCTCGAAGCGGTCGTGATTGCGGAGTTCCACCACAATCCGGATGCCAGCCTCTCGCTCTACTCGCGACTTGCCCTTGCCAAGAAGGTTATCAACGATCTCGCCCACTCTCTGTGGCGCGCCTTGTTCAAGGGCTGCTACTGCCAACGCAAGCATGCCGACAAACAACGGCTCGTTGCCGCGCGTCGGCAGTGCCGTCAACGCGCCCTCAATGTCGAGTTCAAGCGATCCGAGATATTCTGTGGCTTCATCCGGTTCGGCGCGCAGGTTACCATCCGCCAGCACGAACAAGTCAGTGTGCAAGAAAGCGTCGATGACCTGCGATGCATCCGGACACGCTGCAGAGAGAGCGCGCAGCGCAACGCGACCGTCTGCTGATTTCTGCACCAGACTGCCATAACAACCGAGGAACTGATCGGTTGTCGCTCTGCCAAATCCGTGGCTGGCCACCTCGCCGCACGCCGTCTTCACCAATTGTTGGATGATGTCTCGCCGAGTGACCTCGAAGTCGCCCAGCTCTTCGCGCAGCTCCGAGTACCGGGCAATTAATGCTGGAGTGTTGAGAGCTCGCCGGCCGTGTAGCTGTTGGGGCAGGCGATACGCGCCGTAAAGACCCTTGGCTTCCATCGAGCTTAGCAAAGGCAGCTGATAAGAAGGAGCTGTGTCGCCGCCGTCTAGTGGAGATGGGCTTTGGATATGGAAGACCGCTCGAAGTACCTCCCTGTCCAACAAATTGCCGATGTGAGACCAGGTCTCTGGGCGCGAGGTCAATGCTAAGCGGACGGCTCTGTTTGCACAGACTCGAATGCTCTCCGCTAGCCAGTAAGACAGCGACGAGCGGGCGCTTGCCGGCGCGCGGTCGAGACCGTCGATGATGATGAGCCTGTTGGTCAGGTCGAGCCAAGTCCAGAGAGCTCGTTGCTCGCCCTCGACTGTGCCAAGCGAGTCTGAACGGCGAGACAGGATTCGCGCCAAAGTTGTGACCAAACTATTGTCGCCAGCAGCGATCTCGTGTCCTGCTATGACGTCTACCTCGAATGCCGATGGAGGGCTTTCTTGCAAGCGCGCAGTCCAAGTAGACTTGCCGCGACCAGAGCCCCCGGTCAGCACGAAGACATCTGCGACACCAACGACAAAATCAGAGAATGCTTCGCCAAGAGCAGCCGGAGGAACAAATGGCGCAGCCCCTGTGCGTCCGGCTCGAGATGCCTCGGCCAGCTGTTCGCGTCGGCGGGCACTCATCTGGCGCTCAATGTGAGGCGCGTCAGCCTCGTGAACGACGTCCTCCGGACTCCGGAAGAAAAGCTTGCGGACCCCAACCTCCTTCGACAAACGAAGAGAAAGATCAATCGGTCCCACATGCCGCAAATCCATACGGCAGGCCTGCTCGCGGAATCTTTCGTGATCGGACGACTTGAGAGTAATCGCCTTCAGCGTTTTCGCCGTGCTTTTAGCTTTTTCAATAAGCTTGGCCAGCTCCGCCTGCGGGAGGGAACGAAGATATTCCTGCGGCTTTGAAAACAAGGAGGTGGCCTCCTTCGTAATATTATTTGCGGTCCAGAACTGGTACTGGCACCCATCCCTCAAGACGCGTCCGTCCAAAGAGGCAAACAGCAGGAAACGGAATAGCTCGACCAAGACGAGTTCGGAGCCTATTTTGCTTCCGTAACGTTTGCATTGGACAATCCCTGCCAAGTCGCCAGCCGAGAACAGAAGGACATCTGCACCTTCGTCCGCGCCTTCTGGAAGAATTTGAACAACGTCATACCAACCTTGTTCTCTCGCTTCCGCCTCCAACAGGGCATATGCGAGCAACTCGAACTGCCGCGGAGATTGAAAGCCAAATGGGAGTTCCGGCGCTTGGGCTATCACATGGCCGCGCGGCGCAATGCCGTTAAGCTCCAATTGCACCGCGTCACCGGAGAGTGGGTTGCTAAGGAAGTTTGACTGCGGCACCCTGTTGTACACCCATATTTGGGCCACCGCCCCTGCAAACCACTCATAGCCATCCAAACCTGCGCTCACAAGCTGTGGGGTTTAGCATTCATAAATCGGCTTAGATGCGGCGTGTGGATTCTACGATTTCCATAGATTTGTCGTGTTGACATCAGCCTGTGGATACTGCCTTTTCGAGTTTGTCTCGTAGCGTTCCAAGCTGCCGAATTGTCGCGCCGACCATTTCGCTTCCGATCGATCCAGCACCGCCGCCAACAAGTCTTTGCCGGCCCGAGTGAGATTTGCGCGCTTTATAACGGCTGCCTTCTTGCGAAGATGAAATTCAAGCATTTTCTAATCACCCGCTAGACAGGCGGGAGGAAAATCGTGCCAGCGACCAGGATATTATGGGGTCAAGTCCTCTCCGTCTTTCTGGTCGTATTCGCTACGACTTGGTGCGCCACGCAGTGGACGGCATGGCGACTGGGTTTCCAACCGCAGCTTGGCTCGCCCTGGTTCGAGCTTGCAGATCAATCTATTTACCCACCGCCGGCGTTTTTCTGGTGGTGGTTTTTCTATGATGCTTATGCGCCAGGGATTTTTCTCGAGGGCGCACTGATAGCCACGAGCGGCAGCTTCGTGGCAATCGCAGTTGCGATTGGGATGTCGGTATGGCGGGCGCGGGAGGCGAAGCATGCGGCCACTTACGGCTCGGCTCGCTGGGCGACGCGCGGCGAAATCACAGCCGCAGGCATGACCGGATCGGATGGCGTGGTGCTCGGCAAGCTCGACCACGACTATCTGCGCCACGAGGGCCCGGAGCATGTGCTGTGCTTTGCGCCTACACGGAGCGGCAAGGGTGTCGGTCTCGTCGTGCCGTCGCTGCTTACCTGGTCGGGTTCGGCGATTGTCCACGACATCAAGGGTGAAAACTGGGAACTGACGGCAGGATGGAGAGAACGCTTCGGTCGTGTCCTGCTCTTCGATCCGACCAATGCGGGCTCGGCCGCCTACAACCCTCTGCTTGAGGTGCGACGAGGTGAATGGGAGGTCCGCGACGTTCAGAACGTTGCGGATGTGCTCGTCGACCCGGAAGGTTCGCTGGAGCGCAGAAATCATTGGGAAAAGACCAGCCACGCGCTTTTGGTCGGCGCTATCCTGCATGTCCTCTATGCCGAAAAGGAGAAGACGCTTGCCGGCGTCGCCAACTTCCTGTCCGATCCACAACGGCCGATCGAGACTACACTGCGCACCATGATGCTTACGCGGCACCTGGGTGACGCCGGTCCACATCCGGTCGTGGCGTCGGCTGCGCGCGAACTGCTCAACAAGTCGGAGAACGAACGATCAGGCGTGCTCTCGACCGCTATGAGTTTTCTGGGGCTCTACCGCGATCCCGTCGTGGCGAAGGTAACGTCTCATTGCGATTGGCGGATCGCCGACCTTGTCGAGGGCGAGCGGCCGACGACGCTTTATCTGGTAGTACCCCCATCGGACATCAGCCGCACCAAGCCGCTGATCCGCCTTGTGCTAAATCAGATTGGCCGCAGGCTGACGGAAGACCTTCATGCGAAGGATCGGCGGTATCGCCTGCTGATGATGCTCGACGAGTTTCCGGCTCTCGGCCGACTTGATTTCTTCGAGTCAGCACTGGCCTTCATGGCGGGCTACGGCATCAAGTCTTTCCTGATTGCCCAGTCGCTCAACCAGATCGAAAAGGCATATGGGCCGAACAATTCCATCCTCGACAATTGCCATGTGCGGGTCAGCTTCGCCACCAATGATGAGCGGACTGCCAAGCGGGTCTCGGATTCGCTGGGAACAGGAACCGAGATGCGCGCCATGAAGAACTATGCCGGGCACAGGTTGTCGCCCTGGCTTGGACATCTCATGGTGTCGCGGCAGGAGACGGCGCGAGCGCTGATGACGCCGGGAGAAATCATGCAGCTGCCGCCGACCGATGCCATTGTCATGGTCTCCGGTCTGTTTCCGATCCGAGCCAAGAAGGCTCGGTATTTCGCCGATCCGCGCCTTGCCGAGCGTGTTCTGCCGCCACCGGAGGCTGCAACGACCGCAGGAACATCGCGACCCGACGACTGGACCGGCGCAACGGTTCTTCCGCTGCCCGCAGGCAATCCTCTGCAACCGAAGCTATTCGCAGCTTCGCAGGACGACGATCCTGCCAATGGCGGCATCCGCCGTCAGCCCGAACTCCCCGACCACGAGGACATAGCGCCAGATCGAACGGCACAACGCGAAAGCGAGTTCGACCTCGACCAGGATGGACCCAACGATGACGCCGTGCGTCGGCGCGCGGTCGATCAGGTCATGCGCCGCGCAGCTCGCCAGGCAGCCCTCGATCCCAATGATGGCATCGAGCTTTGAGACCATGAAGAACGCGAAGAAAAGAAGGCTCTCTGCCTATCTCGATCCGGACGTGATGAACGCGCTCGCCGACTGCTCCGCGCGGCGCGATGTCTCGCTGTCCTTGATAGCCGAGGCCGCCATTGCCTCCTTCCTGTCACCGGATGCCGAAGAGCGGAAGGAGGCGGCAGTCACCAGGCGCCTCGACCAGATCGATCGGCGTGTGCAACGCGTTGAACGGGATGTCGGCATAGCCATCGAGACACTGGCGTTGTTCGTTCGCTTCTGGCTCAACTCGACGCCGGCCCTTCCCGAATCCGCACAGGCCGAAGCCCGTGCGAAGGGATTGCAGCGCTACGACGGTTTTGTCGACGCGCTGGGCCGCAGGTTGAGCAAAGGCCCCAAGCTCAGGCAGGAAATCGCCGAGGACGTTCCGCCAGCGTCCCCGGCCGACTCGGATGACTTGCCAACGAATAGGACCTGACCCGCGGGATCGCCGCACCGCATTTCGCAAGTCTCTGCACGTCGCATTGCGATCGCTCTTTTTGCTTGTTGCAAGGCTTGCAGCTCTGCCTCTTCTACTCATCCCCGACGCGGCACGAACCGATCAGCCGCGAAGAAGTGGGGGCAGATCGTGGCTATCAATTATCACCCAGGCAGCGCAACGGTGTCGCGCGGCGCGCGCATGCTGCGCACCGCGCTTGGCCCTGCCATCGCAGGCTTCCTTGAAGATCCGGCAATCGTCGAGGTTATGCTCAATCCGGATGGCCGGCTCTGGGTCGACCGGCTGAAGGAAGGTCTCTCTGCGACCGACCAGGTTATGGGCCCGGCCGACGGCGAACGCATTGTCCGGCTGGTTGCGCATCATGTCGGCGCCGAAGTGCATTCCGGCAGCCCGCGTGTATCGGCCGAACTGCCAGAAACGGGCGAGCGCTTCGAGGGCCTGTTGCCACCTGTTGTTGCAGCACCGACCTTCGCCATCAGGAAGCCAGCGGTGGCAGTGTTCACGCTCGGAGATTACGTCGCCGCCGGCGTCATGACGGATGCCCAAGCCGACGTGCTGCGGCTCGCCGTTGAAAGGCGCAAAAATGTCCTCGTCGCGGGCGGCACGTCGACAGGCAAGACCACGTTGGTCAATGCGCTGCTGGCGGAGATGGCCAAGACCGCCGACCGCATCGTGTTGATCGAGGACACGCGAGAGCTTCAGTGTGTCACACCGAACTTGGTGGCTCTGCGCACCAAGGATGGTGTCGCCTCGCTGTCAGATCTGGTGAAATCGTCGCTGCGGCTTCGCCCCGACCGCATCCCGATCGGCGAAGTACGCGGTGCCGAAGCGCTGGATCTGCTGAAAGCCTGGGGCACCGGACACCCGGGCGGCATCGGTACCATCCACGCCAGTTCCGCCCTTGGCGCCCTGCGTCGCCTCGAGCAACTCGTGCAGGAAGCCGTGGTCACGGTCCCGCGCACGCTCATCGCCGAGACGATCGACCTCGTCGCGGTGCTCGCGGGCCGCGGTTCGGCTCGCCGTCTTGTCGAGATTGCACTTGTCGACGGGCTCGAACCTGCCACCGGCGACTACCGCATGCTCGAGGCAAAGCTCGAGACCACACCAACCGTGAATCCCCGATCCCCCATGGAGCTCGACAATGAATCCGATCCGCTTCACTTCGTCATCTATCCGTAACCTTGGTGCGGTGCTCCCGCAGGCTACGGCGACAGCTACGGTCGCGGCCATGATGATCACGCCCGCTCACTCGGCCGGTTCTTCCATGCCGTGGGAGCAGCCGCTTCAACAAATCCTCGAATCCGTCGAGGGACCAGTCGCCAAGATCGTGGCGGTGATCATCATCATCGTCACGGGCCTGTCGCTGGCTTTTGGCGACACGTCGGGCGGATTCCGCCGGCTGATCCAGATCGTGTTCGGCCTGTCGATCGCCTTCGCGGCCAGCTCGTTTTTCCTGTCCTTCTTCTCGTTCGGCGGCGGGGCGCTGATCTGATGGCTGGCTCCCTGCTGGAAGACGAGGAGGTTCGTGGCTTCTTCGCGCCGGTGCACCGGGCGCTCACCGAACCGATCCTGCTCGGTGGCGCGCCACGCGCGGTCGCTATCGCCAACGGTACGCTGGCCGGCGCGGTTGGGCTTGGCCTCCGCCTCTGGATCGCCGGCCTCGTCATCTGGGCGATCGGCCATTTCGCGGCTGTCTGGGGAGCCAAGCGCGATGCGCAGTTCATCGACGTGGTTCGTCGCCACCTGCGCTATCCCGCACATTTTGGCTGCTGAAAGGTTTTGCCCATGATGAACCTCGCCGAATACCGCAAACGCTCATCCAACCTCGCGGACTATCTACCCTGGGCTGCGCTGGTCGCGCCGGGCGTTGTATTGAACAAAGATGGCTCCTTCCAGAGGACCGCCCGTTTTCGCGGTCCTGATCTCGACAGTGCAACGCCGGCCGAACTGGTCGGCACGACGGCGAGGTTGAACAGCGCGTTGCGCCGTCTTGGCTCCGGCTGGGCGATCTTCGTCGAAGCCGTTCGGCTTGCCGCGCAGCACTATCCCGAAGGTCTCTTCCCCGACAGCGCGTCGGCATTGCTCGATCTCGAACGTAGTGAACAGTTCGAGGGTGAGGCCGACCATGGATCCTTCCCATGGTCCGGTCGCAGCAGGTCAGACGGAGAACTGTTCGAGAGCTGCTACTTTCTCACCTTCGTTTGGATGCCGCCGGCTGAGGAAGCTTCGCGCATCGAGAGCTGGCTTTACGAAGGCCGGGAAAAGAGCGGCATCGATCCGTGGGAACTCCTGAAGAGTTTTGTCGACCGCACTGATCGGCTGCTGAACCTGGTCGAGGGCTTTGTCCCGGAGGCCGCATGGCTCGACGACGCCGAGACTCTGACCTACCTGCATTCGACGGTCTCGACCAAGCGTCACCGCATCCGTGTTCCTGAAACGCCGATGCATCTCGATGCGCTGCTGGTCGATCAGTCGCTTGCGGGTGGATTGGAACCGAGGCTCGGCGACTTCCATCTGCGGACGCTCACCATCATTGGGTTCCCGACGACAACTTTTCCGGGGATCCTCGACGATCTCAATCGGCTTGCCTTCGTCTATCGCTGGTCGACGCGGGCGATCATGCTCGACAAAGCCGACGCCACACGATTGCTGACGCGCATTCGCCGTCAATGGTTCGCCAAGCGCAAGTCAGTCGCAGCCATCCTCAAGGAGGTGATGACCAACGAGGCATCCGTTCTTTTGGACACCGACGCCGCCAACAAGGCGGCCGATGCTGACGCCGCCCTTCAGGACCTCGGCTCCGACCAGATCGGCCAGGCGTATGTCACCGCGACGGTGACGGTGTGGGATGCCGATCCGTCAATCGCCGACGAGAAGCTTCGGCTGGTGGAAAAAATCATCCAGGGCAGGGACTTCACAGCAATCGTCGAGGGCGTCAACGCCATCGAAGCATGGCTCGGTAGCATTCCAGGCCACGTCTATGCGAACGTCCGCCAGCCGCCACTGTCGACACTGAACCTCGCCCACATGATCCCGCTCTCGGCGGTCTGGGCGGGACCTGTCGAGGACGAGCATTTTGGCGCCCCGCCACTGTTCTTTGCAAGGACGGAGGGTGCTACGCCATTCCGGTTCAGCCTGCATGTGGGCGATGTCGGCCACACCCTCGTCATTGGCCCCACCGGCGCCGGTAAGTCAGTCCTGTTGGCGATGATGGCTCTGCAGTTCCGGCGCTACGAGAACAACCAGATTTTTGCGTTCGACTTCGGCGGCTCGATCCGCGCTGCCATGCTCGCCATGGATGGCGACTGGCACAATCTCGGCGGCAACGCGTCGAGCGGGCAAGGGCCGGACGATCCGCTCGCTTTGCTCACCTTGGCGGACCTGTCGGATGACGTCGACGCCGTTTCACTACAGCCGCTTGGCCGCATCCATCATACACCTGAGCGTGCATGGGCGGCCGACTGGCTCGTCGATATTCTTGTGCGAGAAGGCGTCCCCGTCACGCCGGAGGTGAAAGAACATCTGTGGTCGGCGCTGACCTCGCTGGCCAGCGCGCCGGTCCAGGAACGGACGCTGACCGGCCTATCGGTGCTGCTGCAATCTTCGCCACTGAAGCAGGCACTCCGGCCTTACTGTATCGGCGGTCCCTATGGCCGGCTGCTCGATGCAGAGCACGAGCGTCTTGGTGACGCTTCCGTCCAGGCTTTCGAGACCGAAGGTCTGATCGGTACTGGTGTGGCGCCCGCCGTACTTGCCTATCTCTTCCATCGGATCGAGCAGCGGATGGACGGGCGGCCGACGCTGCTGATCATCGATGAAGGTTGGCTGGCGCTCGACGCTGGTGGCTTCGCCGATCAGCTCCGCGAATGGCTAAAAACCCTTCGCAAGAAGAACGCTTCAGTCATCTTTGCTACGCAATCGCTCTCCGATATCGACGGCAGCAGGATCGCGCCCGCCATCGTCGAGAGCTGTCCGACGCGGCTGTTCCTTCCGAACGAGAGGGCGATCGAGCCGCAGATCACCCAGATCTACCGGCGCTTCGGTCTCAACGATCGCCAGATCGAGATCGTCGCCCGGGCGACGCCGAAGCGTGACTATTACTGCCAGTCGCGGCGCGGCAACCGGCTATTCGAGCTGGGCCTCGGTCCGATCGCGCTGGCGCTATGCGCTGCATCGTCCAAGTCCGACCAGGCATCAATCGACCGGGTGATCGCCAAGACCGGCCGAAAACATTTCCTCGAGGCCTGGCTCACCGACCGCGGTCTCGGCTGGGCGGCCGACCTCGTTCCCGATCTGACCAACGTCATCGACCAATCCGCAAAGGAGATTCCGTCATGAATTCCGTTCGCAACAATCTTCGTTTTCGACACATGACGGCAGCCAGCGTCATCACCGTCGCGATCGCGATGTCATCGGCGCCGGCGTCGGCGTTCATCGTCTTTGATCCCACCAACTACAGCCAGAACCTTCTCCAAGCCGCACGAGCGCTGGAGCAGATCCAGAACCAGATCACCTCGCTTCAAAATGAGGCGCAGATGCTGATCAACCAGGCGAAGAACCTCACCTCGTTGCCGACCTCGCTGCTTGGCCAGATCGAGGGTGATTTTTCTCAGATGAAGACCCTGCTCGGCGAGGCCGACAAGCTCGCCTACAGCGTCCAGGACATCGAGAGCCAATTCACCTCGACCTACGAGAATTTTGGTTCGAACCTCTCCAGCCAGCAGCTTGTCGACGGTGCGCGTGAGCGCTGGCAGACATCGGTGTCGGCCTTCGAGCACTCGCTGAAGACCGGTGCCGTCGCCGTGGACAACATCGAGGGGACACAGGAACAGACGAGCGCGCTGGTCGGCGCCAGCCAGTCTGCCGTCGGCGTGCTGCAGGCGACGCAAGCCGGCAACCAGCTTCTTGCCGTCCAGGCAAGGCAGGTGTCGGACCTGACGGCGATGATGGCAGCGCAGGGACGCGCCAACGCACTGGAGCAGGCGAGGCGGGCCGCCGCGCAGGAGCAAGCACGAGAACAGTTCGGCCGCTTCATGGCGGGTAGCGGCTACAGCCCGTCGACAGTCCGCATGTTCCACGACTGAGGCTGGTCATGGAACTCAAGATCGCCGCCCGGATGACAGCCGTTCTTGCCCTTGGCGCCGCCATGACCGCCGCCTTCATGGCGTTGCGCGGCGACGGCTCGCAGGACGCGTCCTCCCCGCGCTCCGCATATCCGGGCGGCGAGCCGGCACGAGTCGAACTTGCGCGATGCCGGAACATCGGCATGGCCGCGATCGCCGACGAAGCCTGCAGGAAAGCCTGGGCGGAAAACCGCCGGCGATTCTTTCGGCCGGCACAGCCCGCAACACCGTATGCAGTTCCGTCAGTCGACAAGGACCAGAGCCGGCTCCTGCCCCTTCAGCCGTCGGCGCCCCCGGGCGCAGAAGACCAACGCCGCCCGAACACGGTGGCTCCATGAACGATACTGGCGTCATCGACCGCTTCCTGGAAACCTTCACTCATTACATCGATTCAGGCTTTGGCCTGCTCGGTGGGGAAGTCGCGTTCCTCACCTCCACGCTGATCGTCGTAGATATCACGATCGCCGGGCTGTTCTGGGCCTGGGGCGCGGACGAGGAGGTACTGCACCGGCTGGTGAAGAAGACGCTCTACATCGGCTTCTTCGCCTTCATCATCGGCAACTTCAATCGTCTCGCCGGCATCGTCTTCGAGAGTTTTTCCGGACTTGGCTTGAAGGCGGGGGGATCCACACTCTCGGGTTCCGCACTCCTGCAGCCAGGCCGTGTCGCGCAGGTCGGCATCGACGCCGGCAATCCGATCCTTGAAGCCGCCAGCCAGTTGATGGGCTACGTCTCCTTCTTCGAGAATTTTGTCCAGATCGCGGTGCTGATGATCGCCTGGGCGATCGTGTTGATCGCCTTCTTCATCCTCGCCGTGCAGATATTCGTCACGCTGATCGAGTTCAAGCTGACAACTCTTGCCGGCTTCGTGCTGATCCCCTTCGCGCTGTTCAATCGGACCGCATTCCTTGCGGAAAAAGTGCTCGGCAACATTGTTGCTTCGGGCGTGAAGATTCTCGTGCTCGCCGTCATCGTCGGCATCGGCTCGGGTCTCTTCGGCGAGTTCACCCAAGGTTTTGGCGCTGAACAACCGACGATCACGGATGCGCTGTCGCTTGTCCTTGGGGCCTTGTCGTTGATGGGGCTGTCGATCTTCGGTCCGGGCATCGCGACCGGCCTGGTTTCCGGCGCTCCGCAACTCGGCGCCGGCGCTGCTGTGGGCACCAGCCTCGCTGCCGCCGGCCTTGGTGCTGCTGGTGCCATGGGCGCCCGCGCCGGATTGAGCGGCAGCGCAAGTGCGCTCAGTGCAGGTGGGCGCATGTCGGCGGCCGCTGCGCGTGGCGGCGCGCATCTTGCCGGCAGTAGCTCGACTGCTTTCGGCCTCGCCGCTGCAACATCCGGACAGAGCGGCGCAGGCTCTGTCGCCGCCGGCATTGCTGGTATCGCCAGGGCCGGCGCTGGCGCTGCTGCCCAGCCGGTCAGCCGGGCAATGTCGCGCGCGGCTTCGGCCCTGTCTTCCAGTCAACAGGCTGGCCGCTCGGCCGCATGGAGTGCGACCGGTGGAGAGCAGCCATCGGGAGTGGCTGCCGCAGCGCGTGCTTCAGGCGGTGAGGCCGATGCGGGATCTCCCCCGGAATGGGCAAACCGCATGAAGCGCGGCCAGACCATGAGCCATGGCGCCAGCATGGCCGCGCATTCCGTCCGCTCCGGTGATCACGGTGGTGGCTCGATGAACGTTTCCCTCAGTCAGGACGAACGCCGATGAACCTCTTCAGACGACCTTCCGTTCGTTACGGGACGACGCCGCAGCCCGAGACGCCCTACCAGCGTGCCGCGCAGGTCTGGGACGAGCGCATCGGCTCGGCCCGCGTGCAGGCGAAGAACTGGCGGCTGATGGCTTTCGGTTCCCTCCTGCTGGCAGGCGGTCTCGCATCCGCCCTGGTCTGGCAGTCGACGCGTGGCTTCGTGGTTCCCTGGGTGGTTCAAGTTGACAGGCTCGGCGAAGCGCAGGCTGTCGCCTCCGCTGTGGCCGGTTACAGGCCGACAGATCCGCAGATCGCATGGCATCTCGCCCGCTTCATCGAAGAGGTGAGAAGCATCCCGGACGATCCGGTCATCGTGCGCCAGAACTGGCTGCGCGCCTACGACTACACGACCGATCGCGGCGCCGTCTCCCTCAACGACTACGCCCGGCTGAACGACCCTTTTGCCAGGGTCGGCAAAATCCAAATCGCGGTCGAGGTCTCCAGCGTCATCCGCGCCTCGCCGGACTCATTCCGTGTCGCCTGGATCGAGCGCCGTTACGAAAACGGCAGCCTGGCCAGTACCGAGCGCTGGACCGCCATTCTCACCATCGTCATTCAGCAGCCCCGCGACGCCGACCGGCTGAGAGCCAATCCGCTCGGCGTCTACGTCAATGCCATCAACTGGTCGAAGGAGCTTTCATGATGTCTGCGCCTAGAACGCCCAAAGCAACGAGACAGACTGCCCGCGGCATCATAGAGGTACGCGTGCTTGGGGTGGCATTGCTGTCGGCGGCGGCGCTCGCCGGCTGCGCCTCGAAAAAATACATTCCGCCGGAAATCCGGTATGACGATATGGTCCCCGCGGTTCAGAAGGCCGATCCGCCTGATCCGGTAAAAGTGGTGGAACTGCCAAAACCGCTTCCGCTCCCGGGTCAGCTGAAACCGGTCGAGACCGGCAGAGCCAAAACCGAGCCCTCCGATCCCAGACAGCGGATAAGCCAGGCGAATGAAGCTGCGCGAATGCAGCCGGTCCGCGACGGCTTTATCAACGCGATCCAGCTCTATCCCTGGAGCGAAGGCGCGCTCTATCAGATCTATGCCGCGCCTGGTCAGGTCACTGACGTAGCGCTGCAGCCGGGCGAACAGCTCGTCGGCTCCGGACCGGTTGCTGCCGGCGACACCGTGCGCTGGATCATCGGCGACACGCAGAGCGGGGCAGGGGATCACCTTCAGGTCCACATCCTCGTCAAGCCGACACGGCCTGACCTTCAGACCAACCTTGTCATCAACAGCGACCGCCGCACCTATCATCTGGAGCTGCGGTCGACCGAAAAGACCTACATGGCGTCGGTCTCCTGGCAGTATCCGCAGGACCAGCTGGTCGCGCTGCGGCGCCAGAACGCACAGGCTTCCGCAGCGCAGCCGGTCGCTGCCGGCGTCGACATCCAGAAGCTCAACTTCCGCTATCGCATCGAGGGTGATGCGGCACCCTGGAAGCCGCTGCGTGCGTTCGACGACGGCGCAAAGGTCTATATCGAGTTCCCGTCGGGCATTGGCCAGGGAGAGATGCCGCCGTTGTTCGTCATCGGCCCATCGGGGGGCTCCGAGCTGGTCAACTACCGCGCCCGGCAGAACTATTATGTCGTCGACCGGCTGTTTGCTGCGGCCGAACTGAGGCTCGGCGACAGGACGAGCGAGAGGCGCGTCCGCATCGTGCGCACCGACGGGACCCGGCCGCAGCGTAGCGCGGGACTGTTCCGATGAGTGGCGCCATGAGCGGCTCGAGCCGGGACATCCGCGCTGAACTGCGTTTGCGCCCGGAACCTGTCAGGGTGACGCGCCTTTCGCGCAAGGTGCTGGCCGGTCTTGGCGGGGTCGCTGGTGTCGCCGTCCTCGGCGCGCTGGTGTGGGCGCTCGACACCAGGCGGCATGGCAACGAGCAACCGTCCGAGCTCTTCACCACTGAAAACCGCTCGACCGCCGATGGGTTGCAGACGCTGCCGAAGGATTACGCCGACGTTCCAAAACTCGGGCCCCCGCTGCCTGGCGATCTCGGCCGGCCGATCCTGCGTGCGCAGGAGCAGGGCAGGCCTGTCATTGCGCCCGGGATCAGCTCCCCCCGCGTTGATCCGGAAGAACAGCGCCGCCTCGCCGAGATCGAGGCTGCGCGCATCGCCAAGCTCTTTACCGGTACCAGTGCGCGGACAGATGCGGGCCGAGAGGGTGTCGTCGCAGGAGAGAGCGCGTCGGGCTCTACGTCCGGCCTGACTTCGCCGTCCGGGCTTCCGTCGGCCGGGGACCACAAGCTCGCCTTCGTCAGTGCCGAACCGGATCGCCGCACCGTCAGTCCCGATCGGCTGGCCGAAAAGGCCTCGCCCTATGTCGTGCAGGCCGGCACGGTCATTCCGGCTGCTCTCATCACCGGGATCCGTTCCGACCTGCCCGGACAGATCACCGCTCAGGTCACCGAGAATGTCTACGACAGTCCGACAGGATCTTGCCTCCTGATACCGCAGGGCGCGAAGCTCATCGGCCAGTACGACAGCCAGGTCGCCTTCGGCCAGTCTCGTGTGCTGCTGGTCTGGAATCGACTCATCATGCCTGACGGCACATCCATCGTGCTCGAGCGCCAGCAGGGGGCAGACTCCCAGGGCTTCTCCGGACTGGAGGACGAGGTCGATCATCATTGGGGACAGCTGTTTCGCGCCGCTGCGCTTTCGACGTTGTTGGGCGTTGGCAGCAGCCTCGGTTCCAGCGACAACGAGAGCGACATCGCCAAAGCGATCCGCGAGAGCACACAGAATTCGATGAGCAATGTTGGTCAGCAGATTGTCGGCCGCCAGCTCGATGTCCAGCCAACGCTGACGATACGCCCTGGATTTCCGGTTCGCGTGATCGTCAGTCGGGACCTTGTGCTGGCGCCGTACGGAAGGGACCCGTCGTGACGAAGCTGAAGCTGTCTGCAATTCCGGATGATCGGCCAGTCAAGATCACGGTCGAACTTCCCGCCGCCGTTCATCGCGATCTCGTCGCCTACGCTAAAGTGCTCGGCCGCGAGACGGGACAGACGGTCGCCGATCCGGCAAAACTGGTCGCTCCGATGCTGGCCCGGTTCATGGCGACGGACCGTGCCTTCAGCCGCGCGCAGCGAGATCCCGGGTCAACGTAGTCGGGACTTCGTTCTCACCAGGCGAAGTGTGACATCCGGCCGGCTTCGAATGACGTCAGAGACTGCATCCAGAACCTCTGTTGCGGGCAGGGGCACTTCGACGCCGATCGGGAGCTTGTCTGCTTCTCCGCCCTTGGTCGCCTTGACCATCGCAAGTGTCCGGTCGAGCTCATTCAGGATGCGGCGAAGGTTTCGGACAAGTCCTGCGCCAGCCAGGGTCGTTCGAACGCCACCTGCATGGCGGTCGAACAGAACCGTTCCAAGCAGGTCCTCGAGGTCGCGGATTCGCCGGCTCAGGGCAGAATGATGAATTCCCATGCGCCGCGAAGCGCCGAGGAAGCTTCCCTCCTCGGCGACCACAAGTGCGCACTCAAGGGTGATGAGCTGGACGCGTCGCCGCATCATTTTGCCTTGCTGGAATGCTGCCTGCGAGCGGGAACCGTCAAGGCCCCCGCTGGTCATCGTGCTTTTTCGGCTCAGCTGTCGGTCGCGCCGGCCGGCCGACCCGTCGCCTTCCGCATCTCGAGCAATCTGGCGAGCGTCCGCTCATCGAAGCTGGCAGTCACGGCTACCGTTTCCTCGCCGCCGATCATCTTTGGCAAGCCGAGGGGTGTGACCCGAAAATGCAGCTGGACAAGGCGCAACAGCCATAGGGGATTCATCTCGACGACGATCGTATCAACCCCCGTGCCGAGACCCCATTCGACAATTCCGGAAAGAAGCGCATTCGCGACGGGGCTCAGCATGCGGCCACGCTCGCGGTGCCTCGGCTCGACACAATAGCGCGTCCATTCCCAGATATTCGGTCCCACAGGGAATTCGCCTTCGCAAAGCTCGGGCAGCACATCCGAAAGCAGGTGCGGCCGTGTCGTGGGCAGCATGCGCTGATAGCCGATTACCTGACCCTCTTCGATGTAAAGCATGTGAACCGCATGCTCGTCATCGAAACGGTCGCTTTCGCGGCCATCTTCGCTTCGAAGGTCGGCCCAGCCTTTATCTTCCACGAATACCCTGTGCCGAAGTCGGAAAGCGCTATCTAGTTCGCTTTGGCTGAGATCGGCGGTCTGCGCGGTAATGAGATGAAGCATCGGACGTCCTCCAGCGATTGAAGTCGTCCGAATCTGTCTGCCGGATCCGTCATGCGGCATCACGTGATTGCGTGAGGAACTAGGCGATCAGGCCGATCCTGAACGCATCGGCCACCGCGCGTACGGTGCTTGTTACTCCGAGTTTTTCACGAACGGCGCGAAGGTGAGTGTCGGCCGTGTGGCTGCTGACGCCCAGCCGGTCTGCAATCTCGTCGACAGTCAGACCTTCTGCCGCCCATCGCAGAACATCGTGCTGTCGAGGGGAAAGCCTGACGGGCTGGCGCGGGACCGGCCCTTCGCGGATTTCAATTGCATGTCCGAGTGCATACGCTGCAACGAGCCCCAGTGCACCGCGTTGGGAAGGGTCCAGTTCAAGTCTTTCGCCAGCAATTGAAAAACCGATCTGACGGCGCTCCAGCGTCGAGAACGCCAGTGTCATACCGTCCCTCAGCCGAAACTCCGCTGCTTCCTGCATCACGTGGCGGGCCGAAGCTGACAGTCTGCAATGCTCGGCAATATCCCTCCAGACGAAGGGTTCGCTTGCACGCCTTACAAGTCCAATTGTCGGATCACGATGCAGATAGCCCTGCGAAAAATAACGAAGCGACCACTCCTTGGGCCATGCGTCCAGAATTACGTGGGACACCTGCTCACGGCGCATTGCTCCCGGTGGGGGAATAACTCCGGCAAGCATTCCGGTCGCCCCAAAGTGGGCGGTGTAACCCAGAATTGACGCACAAAGCTCGCGAACCGTGCGCGTACAACGAACCTGCTCCAGGAAGTGGTAGGTCTGCTCAAGACGCTGCCGCCATATGATCTGCATGCCGCCGCCGGCGACGGGCATGGAACCTTTACCTTTGCGCCCGATCGACATGGTTCAGCGCGTCCTCTTGCAATAGGCAGGGTGCGCTGCCCCACTGTCCCTTTGAAGCGGCCAGCCGAAGCGCTGCGGCCCATGGCCGTCCCGTCGGGCACAGGACGGAACACGCCCCAGGTATCTAGCCTGCGCGGCTGTATGGCCGTAAGGCATGCTGGATCCCCGCAAGTAGCAGCGATCGGACGTCGGGCTCTACGCACCCTGTGACCACCCCTGGATAGATAGCCCCCAGATACTGGCTGATCAGCGTTTCCGGAATCTTTCGGCCTTCCAGTATTGACAGCAGGCGGCCAATCGCCGCTTTGGCCCGAGGATCAGGCCAGTAGTAACGGATCCGGTCACTGTAGCTGAAATGACGCTGGACCCGCTGTTGTTGCGGTGTTCCGTGGTAGTGCGTCTCCCAATCCGCAGGTTTTGCCAGCATGAGTTCTTCCATGACCCCGCGCAGACGTTCCTCTGGCGTAAGCAGGCCGAGTTCAGCGGCGATTGCGTCAAGTCCATAGAATGTTTCGCGCAATGCGAAGGTGAGACCGGGGCCGACTTTCAGGATGCCGAAGCCGTCGCGGACCAGCGCACCGAGAGCCTCACAAGGCTGGTAGTCGGTCGAGTGCGCTTCGAAGACGAAACCCGGCAGCTTTTCGAGCGCCTTCGTCAGGGCCGCGGCCTTGCGCGGATCGTAGACTACGACATTCTCGTTGCCAAATTCGACACCCGGCTGGACTACGAGGCCGATGCAGCGGGAGAAGGCGTGCGCAATCCCTGCAGCCTCGAAAGCCGAGCGGTGAATATCGACCGTGCGCACGGCATCTTCCGGTCTGGTGACCGCAATCGTATCGAGTGCCTCAAGCGCCCCACCGGGGATCGGCACTTCCGTTCCGATCACGTAGACCGGCGCCGGCAGGTCGCGTTCGCCTGTGACAGATTCGGCGACCGAAGCCAGCCGGGCAGCCCGCGCAGCGATGACTTCTTCGGCCAGAGGCGGGCCTCCATCGTCAGCGCATTCCATGCTGGCGTCGAGGTGAAGCTTGCTGAACCCGGCGCGTGCATAGGCCGCTATCATCTCTTCGGCGCGCGCCATGGCGGCTTCCGCCGTCAGCATTTTCCACGGATTAGGCCCGAGATGGTCGCCGCCGAGCAGCAGACGTTCGAGCGGGAATCCGGTTTTGCCAGCAATAGCCTCGACGAAGGATCGAAAGCTGGCGGGGGTCATTCCCGTATAGCCGCCGTCTTGGTTGACCTGATTGCAGGTGGCCTCGATCAGGACGGGCCCGCCCCGCTCCAGGCCTTCAAGCAGGGTCGCCTCGATCACCAGGGGGTTAGCCGAGCAGACCGAGGTCACCGCGCGGCGGTTGCCGGCTGCGACGTCGTCGACAAGCCTTATCAGGGGATGTTCGGACATGGTGCCGTCTCACAAAAAAGGATGGTCAGTTTGGGCTAGGCGAGCACGACCACCTTGGCCAGATGACGCGGTGCCGACGTGTCCTGCCCCTGCATCTGCGCGACCCGTTCGCCAAGAAGCTGCAGTGCGGGCAGATAGACGAGCCCCAACGCCTCTTTGACGGCTTCTGCCGGCAGGCAGAGATCGCCCCTGCCACCGAAGCCGATGACGAAACCGCCCTTGGCCCGCAACTCGTCGGCAAGCTGTTCCTCTTCTTCGCGCGTATCGGGGTGATAGAGAATGATGATGGCAGAGCGCTCGTCGACCAGACTCACCGGGCCGTGACGATATTCGAGCGGGTGATAGGCCTGCGTGAAGGTGCAGGCCATCTCCTGCAGCTTGAGGCCGCCTTCGGCCGCCATCCCGTAAAGAGCGCCGCCGCCGAGAAAGACGAAATGCGAGCGCGACGACAGTGCCCGAAGGTCGCTGCCGGCGAGGTTCTCCAGCATGTCACGGGCAGCGGTTGTGACCTCGGGACCAATCCTGTAGCCGGCAAACTTCAGCGCCATCAGGAGCATGAGGCTCGCCGAGGCGGTCATCACGATCCCCTCGTCAGGGTGAGTAGGCGAAGCGATCAGATGGTCCGAATGCCTGGCCAGCGAGCTCCGGTCGCTGCAGGTGATGCCGATCGCTTCAAGTCCCATTGACCGGCTGGCCTGCACCGCGCGCACCAGCTCGGAGGATTCGCCACTCCGGGAGATCGCTATGACGACGGCATTGGAGCGATCGGCACAGTACGACTGCGGCCGGCGAAACCATTCGTTTCCGGGTACCGCGATCGCCGGGGTGCCGCGCTCGTTGAGCAGGACGGCGGTCGAGAGAGCGAGGTTGTAGGAGGAGCCGCAGCCCAGAACGATATGGGTCTTGCCGGGGTCAGGCGCGACGATCGCATCTCCCAGGGTATCCCAATAAGGGAACTGCTCAAATATGGATTTCTCGGTCGCATTCATTGAAATGCCTTTCATGGGAGAGTGTTCGACACACGGGCTGCCGTGCTGCTTCCGGCCGGATCGGCCATGGAGGGGGCAAAGACACGTGCAAGTTCTGAGGTGAAGGTTTCGACAAAGGACGCGCCGGGTTCGATGCCCGCGGTTTGCAGGGCGCTCCAGACGGCACCCCCGACGGGCACCAGTGCCGCAGGCCGGTACGGACTGTTGATGTGGCTCATCAGATCCACAATGGTGCGGCTCTGGAACACGCTTCCTGCCGCGCTCCAGGTCTGCCCTGGCTGACCGGAGAGCCGCTGTGCTGTTTCGAGATGACTGGTCAGTTCCGCGGCTGCTGCCGTCATGATCGCCACCGCGGTAGCGTCGCCCGTATCGGCAAGACGGTCGACAAGGCGGGCGAGGGCGGCGATCCCGGAGCGCGCGTGCTTCAGCGACAGGAACCACCCCATCAGGGCTTCAGGCCCATCCTTGCCCTCCGCTCCGATCTCGGCCAGGAGAGCGGCAGCGAAGGCCGGAGCGTCGAGCCGGCCGTCCAGTGCCCGGCTGGCCTGCCGCATGGCCTGGTGCCCGATCCAGTAGGCGCCACCCTCGTCGCTGAAGGTCTCGCCCCAGCCGCCGACCCTGGTGATGCGTCCGTCGCCTCCCCTGGCCATGGCCATTGCGCCAGTGCCGGCGAGGACCAGTGTGCCGGGCCCGCCCAGGAAGGCGCCGTCGAGCGCCACGCGGACATCGTTTTCGTTTCTGTGTGGAACCGGCAGCAACTGGTCCACCACGTCGTCGGCCGTCCTGCTGACGCTCTCGACCTCCGCATAGCCGGGCAGGCCCAGCACGGCGAAACGGATCGAGGAAAACATCGGAACGGCGTGACGCAGGAGGTTTTCGAGGTCCCGGCGCCATTGCGGATTGTCCATCGGATTGACACCCGCACCGGCGACGCCGAGTACGATGCGGCCATCCTGCCGGGTGACGACCAGGTGGGTTTTGGTTCCGCCGCCATCGAGCCCAAGGACCAGCGCTTCCATCAGGCGGGCGTCTCCTCTGCAGCAACGCCACCGCTGACGGTGAGGCTGACGCCGACATTCCTTATCCGCTCGCGCCACTCGGGGGCGATGCCCGCATCGGTGACGACGTGCGTTGTGGCCGAGATCGGCGCGACAAGGTAAGTTGCCGCCCGTGCGAACTTGCTGTGGTCGGCAAGAACCAGCCGCTGGGCCGCGCGCGACAGCATGCGGGCATTGATCGTGGCCTCCGACAGGTCGACGCTGTAAATCGCGTTGTCGCCATTGATCGCGCCAGCGCCAAGAAAAAGCTGGTCGAACCACAGTCGGTCGAGCATTGATTCCGCAAGCGGACCGACGATCGAAGCGTTCTCATTGCGAAGCTGGCCGCCAAGAACGGTGACCTGGACTTTGGGTGTGTTGAGCAGTGCATAGGCGATGGCCAGCCCGTTGGTGAACACCGTCAGGGGCAGAGGTTCGATCCGCAGCCTTCGTGCCAGCTGAAGCACGGTCGTCCCGGCGTCGAGGAACACCGTGGAATGCGGCTTGAGCATGCGGTATGCGGCATCCGCGATGGCGCGCTTGGCCTCGATGTTCTCGTTCTCGCGCTCGCCGAAGCCCACCTCGATGTTGGATCCCTCCGCGAGCCGTGCACCGCCATGAACGCGGTCGATAACACCCTCTTCTTCGAGCACCCCGAGATCGCGTCGCAGGGTCGCCAGCGAAGCGCCCGTTGCGGTGACCAGGTCCTGGATGCTCGATGGGCCGTTCACATACAGGAAGTGCCGGATCGTGCTGAGACGGTCGTCCTTCATGAAGAGTTTCTCGCCTGTCAGGTTAGCTTCGGACTGGCATAACCCACGAGCCCGAGCACAGTCAATCACAGTTTTGATCTTTTATGAGCGATTCAGCTGGTTGATTTTCGGTCGAGCGGCTCAATCCCTCAGCGCTTGCCCGCAAACCTAGGCTGCAATGGCATTTCTGCTGGATCGCAGGTCGATCAGTTTCGATCAAAATTGTGATTGACAAAGCGAAATCCGCTCAGATAGCATCATGGCATGCTTGAAGAGGAGAGACGGGTTTGACTTCCCAGCCCCCCGCCAGTCTGCCGGCCTTTCACAATGTGCTCGACCTGCCAGCCGCCATCGGGCGGCTCCAAAAGGCGATCGGCATCCAGACGGTCACCGGCAACGAAGCAAACATCATCCCGTTCTTCCGGTCGGAATTTGAAAGGCTGGGTCTGGACGACATCACCACCCGGGATTTCTTGCCCGGCCGGCCCAATCTCTGGGGCACTCTTCGAGGCGCAGGCGGCGGTCGGAAGGTGATGATCATCGGTCACACCGATACGGTGCATGTGAGAGGGTGGTCGGAACGCTGGGCGGGCGACGAACGCGAGAGTCCGTTCAGCGGGGCAATTGTCGACGGCGAGGTGTGGGGCCGCGGCGCGTCCGATCTGAAGGCCGGCCTGTGCACAGGCATCTCCGCGCTGGCCACGCTCAACGCTGCAGGAACCAGCCTGAAGGGCGACGTGACGCTGGCTTTCGTCGGCGACGAGGAGAGCGGCGAGCCGGGCAGCGGCGTCAGCGGGGGCATGAAGGCGCTGGTCGACGCCATGAGGACAGGAGAGGTCGCACGCCCCGACTTCGCCATCTATGTCGAGCCGACAACGCTTGACGTCTATCCCGCCCATATGGGCTTCATGATTGTCGATATCACCGTCACGGGACGTACGTCCTATGTAGGCCTGCCCGAGAAGGGCGTCGATGCACTGAAGGCCGCCAACGCCGTCCTGACGGAACTCTGGCGGCTTTCCGATCGCCTGGCCGCGGCCGGAAACCATGATCTGGTCGGCCGGGCTTTCATCCTGGTCACCTCCATCGAAGGCGGTGGCTATATCGCGGTTCCGGGCGAGTGCAGGCTCAGCCTCCTGCGCAAGCTGCGTCCGGGGGAGTCGCTCGATACCGCCCGCGAGGAAATCGAGGCGGCGGTCATGGCCGCTGACCTGCATCCCGATATTCGCGTGGCGTTCGGATACCCGGCTGGCCGCAACCACCCATTTGGTGGAACCCCTCTGGATGGCGACCCCGCACATCCGGCGGTGGTCCAGCTCGCCGAAGCGGTGCGCACCGTGCGTCCCGACCGCGGGCGCATCCTTGGCGGGCCGTTCTGGTCGGAGGCACCGTTCCTCGCGGACATCGGCATCCCGAGCGCCTATTTCGCGCCTGGCGATATCCAGATCTGTCACGGGGTGGAGGAGCGCGTTTCGCTCGACGAATACCGCGACGGCATCGTGGCGCTATCAGCGTTCCTTGCCGGCTACTGCAACTGAAAGTGCGGCTGAAACAGAGAACGAAAACGGGAGGAGAACATCTCATGACACTGTTGCGTCATGCATTCCTGGGTGCCCTGGTGGCGTCTGTCGTCATGCCGGTCGGCGCCTGGGGGCAATCCAAAGCCGTCGGACCCAAGGGCGAGGCCGCGACGCCTTCCAGCGAACTCCAGCTCACCGATGAGGAGGTCGCGAAGCTAAAAGAAGGCCACTACACGGCCGCCATGGTCTGGCACATGGCGCAGGAATACACGAGTGCCGTGACAGCAGGCGCCCAGGATGAACTCGACCGTCTCGGGATCAAGGTGCTGGCCATCACGGAGGCCGGCTTCGACGCCGCCAAACAGAAGAATGACCTTGAAACCGTCATGGTGCGCAATCCGGACGTGATCCTGACCCTTCCGGTCGATCCGGTCTCGGCCGGCGAAGCATTTCGACCCGCCCTCGGGCAGGGCGCCAAATTCGTCATCGTCGACAATGCACCTGCCGGCTGGGAGCAAGGCAAGGACTACGTCACTGTCGTTACTGACAACAATTACGAGATGGGAAAGCAGACAGCCGATGCGCTAGCCAAGGCGATCGGGTCCAAAGGCAAGGTCGGCATGATCTACTACGACGCCGATTTTTTTGTAACAAACATGCGCGACAAAGCCTTCAAGGACACGATCGCCGGGAGCTATCCCGGGATCAGGATCGTCGCCGAGCAGGGCTTTGCGGATCCCCGGAGGGTCCAGGAGATCGCAGACGCGATGATGCTCCAGCACCCGGACCTCGATGGTATCTATACCAGCTGGGGCGAACCGGCCGAAGGCGCACTGGCCGCTCTCCGCGCGGCCAAAAACGATCATGTGAAGATCTCGACGCTCGACGTCAACGAGGTCATCGGACTAGACATGGCTAAGGGCGGCAATGTTGTTTCGATCACCGTGGACGAAGCCTATGAGATCGGGCGGGCACTGGGAGCTGCGGCCGGTTACGCACTGCTGGGCAAGGGCGTTCCTCCGTACATGGTTGTGCCCGCCGTGACTCTCACCAAAGATAATCTGGTCAAGGGCTGGTACCAGTCCATGCATCGCGAGGCACCGCAGTCGATCAGGGACGTCCTGGTCAAGTGAGACCGGTCGTGTCGAGCACCTTTGCCTGTCGACAAGCGTAGAGCGCGGGCTCTGCACCTGGCAATATCCAGGCTTGCCACGGTCTGGAGGAGCGTCCTCCCGCTCGACAACTATCAGAGACGGCACTGTGGCTGTCAGCCTCCCACTACCGGCAAGCTGACAAAAGTGCCGTCTGAACCGAGAAACATAAATGGGAGAAGCATCATGAAACTACAGCGTTATGCATTTCTGGGCGCGCTAGTGGCGTCCCTTGCGGCAGTGCCGGGTGTGGCCTGGTCACAGTCGAAGACTGTTGGGCCCAAGGGCGAACCTGCGACGGCATCCAGCGAACTCAAACTCAGCGACGCAGAAGTCGCAAAGCTCAAGGGTGGGCACTTCAAGGCGGCGCTTGTCTGGCATATGGCGCAGGAATTCACCAATGCGGTAACGGCCGGCGCGAAGGACGAATTTGACCGCCTCGGAATTCAGGTGGTGGCAACCACCGAAGCTGGCTTTGATGCCGCCAGGCAGAAGAACAATCTGGACACCGTCATGGCGCAGAATCCGAACGTGATCCTGACCATTCCCGTCGATCCGGTCTCGGCCGGAAATGCGTTTCGCTCCGCACTCGACCAAGGTGCCAGGTTCGTTATTCTTTCGAACCCGCCGGCTGGCTGGAAACAGGGCAAAGACTACGTCACAATCGTTACGGACGACATATACGAGATGGGCAAGCAGACCGCCGATGGACTGGCCAAGGCGATCGGGTCGAAAGGCAAGGTCGGCATGATCTACTACGATGCCGACTTCTATGTGACGAACCAGCGCGACCAGGCTTTCCGCGAGACGATCGCCAACAGCTATCCAGACATCAAGATTGTCGCCCAGCAGGGCTTCTCGGATCCGGCGCGCGTCCAGGAGATCGCCGACGCAATGCTGCTGCAGCACCCGGACCTGGACGGTATCTACACAACATGGGGTGAACCGGCCGAAGGGGCGCTGGCGGCACTCCGTGCCGCCAGGAACGATCACGTAAAGATATCCACGCTCGACGTGACCGAAGTGATCGGACTCGACATGGCAAAAGATGGCAACGTGGCGTCCATTACTGTGGATGAGGCCTACGAGATCGGTCGCGCGATGGCAACGGCATCCGGGTACGCGCTGCTCGGCAAGGATGTACCGCCTTTCGTTGTGGTGCCCGCTCTCACTCTCACGAAGGGTAACCTTGTGAAGGGCTGGTATCAGTCCATGCACCGTGAGGCGCCGCAATCGGTCAAGGACGCCGTGGGTAAGTAAGACCGCTGATCGGGGACCGCATAAGTGAAAGCGTTTACTGCCAGAATGAAGTCGATCGAGCCGGTCAGCTATATTGTCTACGTCGGCTTCCTTGTGATTTTCATCATTTTTGCCGTCATCTTGCGCGACGTGGGCTTCCTGACGCCGCGCAACCTCCTCAACATCGTCCAACAGACTGCGCCCATCACCGTGATGGCCGTGGCAACTGTGTTCGTGTTCACAGCAGGCGAGATCGACCTATCTATCGGCTCGGTCGTTGCCAATGCGGCGCTGGTCGCAGCAGTCCTCATGCAGGCATATCCTTGGCCCCTTGCGGTGCTCGCCGGCCTTTCCGTCGGGGTTGCCATCGGCATCCTCAACGGAGCGCTGGTCGCCTATCTGAAACTGCCGTCCTTCCTGGTCACCCTGGCGAACATGGGTCTGTTCGCCGGCACGGCGCGCTGGCTCACCGATCTTCGCTCGATTCCGGTCTCCGATCCCACGTTTACCGGCCTTTTCGGCTCCGGCAGCCTTTTTGGCATCCCATCCCTGGTCTTCTGGACCGCCGGAGCCGTAGCGGTGGGCCATTATGTGTTTCGCAGCACCCGTTTTGGCGCCCATGTCCATGCAGTAGGAGACAATCCGGCAGCAGCGCGTGCAACCGGCATCAGGGTTCCACATGTCCGGTTTTCAGTCCTCGTGCTCAGCGCCACATGTGCGGCATTGGCAGGCCTGCTCTATGCTGGTCGGCTCAGTGCCGCGCGCTATACCTTTGGCGAGCTCGATCTCCTCACCGTAATCGCAGCGGTGATTGTCGGAGGCACGCGTCTCAATGGAGGTGTTGGCACCGTGCTCGGTGCGCTGATCGGGTCCCTGATGATGGGCATGCTCAACAACGGCCTGATCCTCATGGGGCTCGACGTTTCACAGCAGATGATAATTCGTGGCCTGATCATCCTGGGTGCTGTTGCACTGACACTTCGCGATCCAAACCGGTGATCTCATGCCAGCAGACGCAATGATGAGTGAAGGAACCACCATGGGCGACAGCCAAACCCCGATTCTGGCGCTGCGTGAGATCCACAAGGCATTTGGCGGAATCACCGCCATCCAGGCCCTCAATCTCGAGATCATGCCAGGCGAAATAGTTGCGCTGGTGGGTGACAATGGCGCCGGCAAATCAACGCTGGTCAAGATCATCGCTGGCGTCTTCCCGGCAACCTCAGGCCAGATTGTCCTGGGTGGAGAAGAGGTTCATTTTGCCAATCCCCGGCAGTCTCAGGATCGAGGCATACAGGTCGTTTACCAGGACCTTGCACTTGCCGACAGCCAGCCCGTCTACATGAACATGTTTCTGGGTCGCGAGAAGGTAAAGGGTCTGCTGCGCCGCCTGGACCGGAAGGCGATGATCAGCGAGACCGAAGAACTGGTGCGGGCGCTCGACGTGCGGATACCGTCGGCCCGGGCCAGGATACGCGAGCTTTCCGGCGGCCAGCGTCAGGGCGTCGCGATCGCCCGCGCTACGCACGGAGCAGGCAAGCTCATCCTGATGGACGAACCGACGGCCGCACTCGGCGTGGCAGAAACCGCAAGGGTGGAAAACAGTATCAGGACGCTCAAGGCTGACGACCGGGCAATCCTGATCGTCAGCCACAATCTCGATCAGGTATTCCGGCTGGCCGACCGCATATGCGTGCTGCGCCGCGGCGTTCAGGTGGGTGTGAAGCGCACCAGCGAGACCACAAACAACGAGATCGTGTCCATGATCACTGGCCTGATCTCTTCCTGAGAGGCGCGGCCAGTACGTTCGACCGACGCTTCAAGAAGAACCTCACGAAGGTGAAATTTTCATGTTCATGCAACGACTCATAGACCGCAATCCGGGACTCCTGAAGACCGCAGTCGATCTGCATCAGGCCGGCCGCATACCCGCCAACACCTTCGTCATCGACCTCGACGCAATAGCCGAGAATGCGCGGATCCTGAGTTCCACAGCTGAGGGCCTGGGGCTCAGGACGTATGTCATGACCAAGCAGTTCGCCCGCAACCCCTTCGTCACGAAGGTGGCGCAGGCGGCCGGTCTTGGTGGCGTGGTAGCCGTCGACATCAATTGCGCGCTGATGGCCCGCCGCTTCGGAATCCCGGTTGGCCATATGGGCCATCTCAATCAGATCCCGCGCCATCAGGTGCCAACCGCCGTTGCGATGCGCCCCGAGGTCATCACTGTCTATAATATCGAGCATGCCAGGTGGATCGACGAGGCAGCGGCCGACCAGGGTGTGGTCCAGGATCTGCTGATCCGCGTCAGCGCGCCCGGCGACATTTTTTTTGACGGGCAGGAAGGTGGGTTCCAGGAGCATGAAGTGGCGCAGGTTGCCGGTGCGATCGGCAAGCTCGGAAACGTCCGGCTGGCCGGCGTCACTGCCTTCCCCTGCATCCGGTACAACCCCAACCGCGGTGAAAAAGCCGAGCCCACGCCAAACCTGTACACAATCCTGCGCGCCGCCGAGACGCTCCGCGGCATGGGCATCGAGGTTCGGCAGATCAATACACCAGGTAATACAGCGTCCGACACAATGTCCGTCCTTGCCGGTCATGGCGCGACCCACGTCGAGCCAGGAAATGGCGTCTCCGGCACCACTCCAAATCACGCCTGGCGCGATGATCTCCCTGAACGGCCAGCCTATGTCTACGTGAGCGAGGTCTCGCATCACGTCGGTAATCGGGCTTACGCTTATGGGGGTGGCGTCTATCACGATATGCATATGGCCGGATCGCCGGGCGCTTTGGTAGGTTCGACATGGGAAGAGGCGAGAGGCAATGGCGTCGAATATCTCCACGAAATAAGGCAGGTGATCGACTATCATGCTGTGCTCGAGCCTGGGGCAAAGTGCAGGCCCGGCGATACGGTGCTGCTTGGCTACCGTACACAGATGCAGATGACACGTTCCTATCTTGCCTGTGTGTCGGGGCTGTCAAAAGGCAGGGGCCGTCTTCACACTATCTTCGACTGGGCGTGCACACCGCTCGACGAGCAGCTAGAGCCCGTCTCGCCGGCGGTCGTCCGCGAGGAAGTTGATACACTGCTCGCCTCATAGCGGCAGGAAGGGTGGTTTGTCCCAGCTAGCACACGCGGTTGACCGGTTTGGGAGGCGTTCAGGCTTAGGCGAGCACCACGATCGGCGGTCAATTGCGGATTAGGTCCGACCGAGGAGGCGGCCAACCCAACCGGGTCTGGCAGGCGTTGGCGGTGTACTCTCTCCGGTGAAGAAAGAATCCATGACGGTCCCCAGCTCGGAATCCTCAATCTCCGAGAGGACCTGGATCTGATCCCGCAGTCTCAGCCGGACAATAGCTTCCCGCGTCACATCTTCCATAGCCGGACGGCCGAGCCGACCTGCCGCCCTGACCCAGGCCTCGGCGAACCCGCGCGCAAGTCGCGCGTCACTTCCGATGGATGGGCGCTCGGTGATCTGGACAAGAGCATCTTCCGTGAGCTCTGCCAGCAGCTCCCAGCGGCGGCCGGTCCGAGGACCTCTGTCGAGTATTCGCCCTCTCATCCACAGTCTCTGGAATGCATTGCGGATGCCTCCCTGAAATCGCTCGGCCGGCCTTCCGGCGAATCGCCATGCCGCAAGATCAGGCAGAACTACCGTCGCGAGGAACGCCCACACGTCATCCCGCAGTGCTTCGCCGCTTTCAAACTCAGGCACCTGTGCAAGGTGGATGGATGCAAGTTCGTCGAACCGAGCTCGCTCGATGGCGCTGCCTCGGTCCGGAAATCCGCAGGCATGGCCGATCTCGAGCAGAGCCGATCGGAGTGTCCGGAGGAACTCGTCGGGCACCGGGCTTCCACCGCTCGCAGCATAAGTTGCCTCGACAGGAAAATGGGTAGAATCCAGGCCAGCATCGACGGTCACCATGAGACCCGCTGTAGACGAAAGGCACGCGTCGACTGCGATGCGGTCGAGTCTAGGCAGTAGTGCCACGCTCATGCGCGAGCCTCCTCCGTCGCGACGTCCGCAGCGGCGAGAACCGCTGCATGGAACGAGGATGGTCTTAGATCGAGCATGCTCCGAATCGTCTGGATGTCCTGGCCGGGAAAGGCCAGGCGGATCCAGAACTCGACTCTGCCTGCTATGGAGTTGGAGTCGCTCTCTGCGACCGCTTGCTCGAAATCGGACTGTCGCAGCGATGTCGCGATGATCTGCGTCATGACATCGGCAAGCACCACCTGGAGGGTGGCCCGATCGCCGGCCAGAAGACGCTCGGTGAAGTCGGGGCGATCGCTGTTGAGGAAAAGTCGAACAGCTCCGCCGAAGTCCCGGTGGAGGTTGCCTGGAGCCCAGTGCAGATACCATGGCGCATAGGCTTCCGGCCTTCCGGCGAAGCGGCGAGAGAAACTCAGCGATTCCATCGGGAATCTGGGCTCCTCGCCCTCGAGACGCAGATCGATCCGGTCAGACCAGAGCTTCGATGCGGGTCGCGACGGAGACAGCGTGTGGGCGCCTGAACCGGGGTGGCCGAGGAGGATCATTGTCTCGGCAAGAAGGCGCTGGGAAAGGCTGTGTCCCGCCACTCGCTCCTCGAGAAGAATTTCTCCAGCGCGAATTTCGCGACGCGTCGCTGTAATGATCGTTCGGGGCATGTTGCCCGCACCCGTGCCGACGCGCATCAACAGCACCAGGGCGAGCTGCGCGATGTCGATCCGCAGCTGTGAGGCGGCGATATCAAGATCGACAGCAATCCGGCGCCTGAGGGTCACGTCGCGTCCGCTGTCCCAGTCCGCAATCCAGGGATCTTCTATGACGACTTCACGATCGTTCTCGACAAGTACCCATGGGCCGGCATGCACGGCGTCGGAGCCCAGAGTCAGGAATGGAAAGGCGATACGGCTCATGCGTCGACTGCCGCGGACAGTCGCGCACCGAGCGTCACGGCGCAATCGGACGGCATCGCAACAGCCACCTCGAACCTTCCGACTCGATCACCGATCTCGATCCGCGTCCCGCTGCCGAGCGATTCTCCGAGCTCATCGCGAGCGTCGAGCACACGAGGTTTGACGGTCGACGGCGCTTCGGCTGCGGTGCCGCCGTCCATCACAAGTGCAGGTTCAAGAAGCAGCGAACTTGCCGCGCCGTCGCCCCTCACGACCATTTCGAAAACCGCGACAGGCCCGTCCTGGCCTTCCTCCAGTCTCAGGAACAAGGGCCGAGTGACGCCGCTGCCACCACGGCCTGCACCGCCACCACCGCCCCCGGGAGCTCGAGGACCTGCGCCTTCGCCTTCACCCTCGAGTACCCTTCCAAACAGGCCGGCGACCGTCGCAAGCGACGGTCCAGTATCGCCGGCGATCGGCGGCGCCGCCGGCGGATTTGCATATTCTGCCGCGGCAACCTTGATGCGGCGGACGGCGATCCGCACGATACTGCGCGCCTCCTTGTCGGCGAGCGCCTCGAACTGCCAATCATCGTGGGCGGGCGGCTCTGCTTCTGCGAAGGCAGCCTCGACGATCTGCTCATCTGAAGCGACAAAGATACCAGCCCACTCGAATCGATCATCGGGAAGCTGCGGACCTTCGTAGTAGCGAACCACCAGTTCCACAGGCCGCATCACGGCGATCGCGGCGGATCGCTCCGGGAACAGGCTACCCTCACGATCTGCTGGCGAGATTCGATCTGCCCGGAGCCCTCGAACCATGCTCAAGCGACCAAGCATCCTGTTCGGCCGAAAGGAGCGTATCTCCTCGCCACTCGCCGGATCGGTCCGCAAGGCCTTCATTGCACGCGCGTAGAGATCCAGCGGAGGAAAGTCCTCAGGCCGCGGCAGCGGATATTCCGTATCGTCGATGAAAACGCGGAAGTGCATCGTCCGCGTCTCGGGCGTGTCCTCAATGAGCCGGGGCCAGAAGAACCAGAGCAGTGCCTCCTGCACGAGGCTCATCGCATGCTCGCCATCGGTGCCGACAAACGCAGGGTCAAGAATCATGATCGAGGTGCCTGATCGGGTAGCGTCGCGCCCCGGAAAGCCGATCGCGTCGGCAAGGTCCGCAGCCTCCTGGCCTTCGATCGGGTCGACGTACTCCTCGCCGTCTGCAGGAACACCCCACCAGTGCCTCCCGGTGAACCTTCGTCTCACTCCGTGCGGGTCGTCCGCGTCAAATGCTGATCCAAGCTGGGCAGCGATGAGGCGGCGGACCGGATCGCCTGCAAAGGAGGTCTGACTGTCGATCACGATCGTCGAACAGCGGCTCGCCAGATAGAGGGAGGTCTTGCCATAGCCGTATGTGCCGCCGCCGTGCACGGTGTTGCGGCGTGAACCCACGTTCCTCAGGAAATCGACAAAGTCGGTTGGCCCGTCATCAGACGCCAGGTCAGCTCTGGTCGGTCCGGCGAGACCGGCTGTGCCGAAGTCACAGATCTCGAGCACGCGCAGGCTTTCGGAATGCAGGAAATCGTCGAGGCTGCCCGCCGCCTTGCCGTCGAGCGGTCGCTGGCTCAGTATCTCGACACGCAGAACCGCGGCCTGTTGCGGATCAAGCGTGCGCAACCGAAAATGGACCTCGGCTCCGCCGTCGGACAGGGCTGCATCGCAGCTGTTCTGCACGGCCTCTCTCACCACCGTCTGGACAAGATCGATCGAGGGCGCACCGAGCAGCTTCAGATAGCCGTCGGCGGCCAGGTTGCCGGAAGCCGAGTAGGCCTCGGAGTGCAATGTCAGGGGTGGTCGAGGCATGCGATCATCTCGCTGACATGAGCGTCGGCACGAACGGCAGCCAGACGGCTGGACTCGGCCGCGACAAGGTCGATTGAGTAGGAAAGGCTGGAAATGCCCGTGGGCAGGGCCCCGGTCGCGAAGCTCTCCGGGGTAATCCTGGGGAAGTCGCCGGCGACAACATAGTGGTGCTCGCCCTCAAGACGAAAGTTCACCATGTTCCATACCGGGGCGTTCGGATCAGCGCAGCCGACAGCCGCAAGAAGATTCCGGACCGCAAGGGAGTCCGATGCCGCTGTCATGGCTTCTGCTGCCAGTGTCGACACCGAAAGGTCGCCGCCCGTCGACTGCTCGAGCTGATAGAGCACGAGATGCAGCACGCCTCCCGTTGGAGCGAGCAGCTGATCGACCGAGGAAATCTTGACCGAAAGGCCAGTCACTCTCGCGGAGGTCTTGACCTCGAGCGCGAGGCTGCCGGCGCGAAAATCATGACGTTCCATCATGGGGCCGCGCCAGAGCCGCCAAGCGCGCGCATCAAGCCGAAGCATCCGCCGGAGCATCAGGAGCTCGCCGACGAGACCCCTCACTTCCTGGGTAGTTACTCCAGAAGCCGGATCGGCGAGCAGCGATCTGAAGTCGTCGAGGGTCGACGCGCAGGCGTCGACTGGAGACGAGCCAGCCCTGATACGCTTCATCATCTCTGCGCTGACATCCGCAAAGACCCCGTCCAGCCCGGCTGCCAGGCAGACAATGTCAAGGTAGCGTACCGAGACATCATTCAGAGAGTAAGTCGCGATGCCGATCCCAAGCGACGGACTGCTCGGAACCTGCGCGATCCGTTCGCTGTGTCTTATCGGGAGGAGCACGCGCAGCTCGCCCGCATTGCCTAGCGCAAGGCGAACGCTTCCGAAGCCAGTCTCGATTCCCGTATCCACGCTTGGAATCCCGAGCTCGCTCGATGCGTGACCACCACGGCGCAGCATGGACCACTCTTCGAGCGATGGCTCAGTGGACACGACCGGCCTCGAGCTGTTCTGCGATCTCGTCCTCGATGTCTTCGAGATCGTCTGCCGATGGTGGTTCCAGTCTCACACTGTAATATCCGCCTGACCCGTCTGCCGACCCGGGAAAGACAATCCCGAAGCCGACCAGATCCCCGACGGCTTCGAGGCCGACGCGCTGGCCCGACGGCCTTCTCGGCGTCGAATTCCTGTCGATCGGATAGAGAAGCAGGAGTGGCACGTTGCCGACGACGCCGGCGCGCACGGCCTTCAGCCTGGTCCAATCTGTCTCTGCCGCGGCGTCTCCGCCAGTACAGTCGAAGAGGACGTCCCTTCGCGACATCAGCGCCTTGATGTCGGCGAAATCATCCGGCCGCTCCAGTCGCGTTCTTGTCGAAAGTCGTACCGAGCCAAGTTCGCCCATCGGTGCTGCCGACGGTTCCCCGCTTTTCGGTTCCACGACTCCGACGTTCCATGTCCGCGCGCTGTCGCCAGATGCCTCGATGTATCCCAGCAGGAACTCGGCTGAGAGCTCCCTGTGGGACGCCTGCACAGAGTATGCCCGAAGAAACTGCACTATCAGGCGCCCGGGCACACCGCGAAACAGGATGCGCGCCGATTCCCGGTCGCGTAACCCGAGGTCGGTCGCCTGTGTCATCAGGTGGGCGGCGGCGGTCCAGTTTCCCCTGACGATCTCAGGCCTGCGATGATCGAAGCGGATTGTCTGCACGTGCTTGCCGGCATAGCTCACGTCGGTGAGGATGGCCGCTCTCATCTTGCTTGCGGCAGTGATC
The DNA here is from genome assembly GCF_056403815.1 of Mesorhizobium sp. P2_E9. NCBI lineage: Bacteria > Pseudomonadati > Pseudomonadota > Alphaproteobacteria > Hyphomicrobiales > Phyllobacteriaceae > Mesorhizobium > Mesorhizobium sp. P2_E9. The sequence goes on along the minus strand of NZ_JBFUET010000012.1, from coordinate 17,467 downwards.
GCCATCCCCGGGATCGACCTCACCCTGACCGCGAATTCCATCGGAGTCGTCTTGCGGACCGCATACTCCGCCACGTCCCCCCTGATCTCGGCCTCGATGAGAGCGAGCGAACGGAACGCCGTGCTGAGCGAATCGGTCATCCAGATGCGCGGCATGTCTTCGTATCCGGGCCGATAGCCGAACCACCGTCCCATCTGCAGCAGCGTATCGTACTGGCTGGATGTGCGCAGAAAGTAGCTCACGCACAGGCCCTCGATCGTCAGGCCGCGAGCGAGGATGGAGCCACCGATCACGATGTATGTCCTCGGAGAACCGTCATAGTTGATCCGATCGTCGCTGGTGCCGTTCTCGACAGGAACTTCCAGCGCCTCGAGGACCGCCGCCATGAATGGCATCAGCTGATGTCCGGTGACGTAGGGCAGGGCGCAGAGGTCGTCGGGCACGCGCTGCTGCTCGGCCTCCCAGAGACCAAGCATCCTTGTCCCAAGAGCAGATCCGGGGTCCGTGATCTGGTCGGCGATAACCTCGAGCCATGCCTTCACCAGAGTGGCCAGCCGCTCATGCATGATCACATACGCTGATGTGTGGATCAGCATCGACATGTGGCTGTCCGCATCGCCTCGGAACCGTCGCGCTGCGCAAGACGCCAGGAAATACAGGACCGCATCTTCGAGCGATTCCGTCATGCGTGGCTGAAAATGATCCTTTTCTGCCCGGCTCGGAGGCTGAAGGAACGCGATGTCGTCCTCCGGGATCTCCCGGATCATGTCGAGCCCCTCTTCTTCCGGCTGCGGGGAATCCGCGTCGACGGGCGGGCGGCCGAACAGACGCTCGGTCCCGAAATAACCATCCGGCGTCGGCAAGGCGGTTATGAAGTCCTTCGGGTAGAGGTCGTCGAGTTCCCTTCCCCCAGCGGGGAAGGGGTTGATGAGCACGTTGGCGAACGGCGTGGCGGTATATCCTACGTAGGAATTTGCCGGGATCTTCTTGAGGATGAGGCGGATCCTCTCGTTTATACGCGTCATGTCGTACTCGCCCGAGGCCGTGTTCACACTCGCCTGGTCGCATTCATCATCGATGACAAGCACCTTGAGACGGCGCAGAATCGCGGGCAGAGTGCGCTCCAGTGTGAGAAGCAGCTGTCCGAGCGGAGCAACATTCTTCTTCACGACTGCGAGCTGCGCCGCCCCATCCACGGGCATCGGAAAGCCGCCATTGGGCGGCATCCTGAAATCGCCCTGCTCGTCTTCCCGAGTCTGGAGCTGCCACTGGTCTCTCAGCCGATCGACCAGATCCTTCTGCATGCGCCCCTGGGTCTGCTTGCGAAGCTTGTTCGTGAGGCCAGCCAGAATGATCACCAGATTGTAGCCGGCGTCGACAGCCTTTGCGATGACGGCGGTCATGTTGGCGGTCTTGCCGGACTGCACGTGTCCAACGACCAGACCACGACATGCAAAGCTCTCCTTCGAGGGATTCTCAAGCAGCGAGACGATCTCGTCGGAGGCCTTGCCGATGCGGTCATCGACAGTGTCTGCGGACCAGCCCTTGGAATCGACGAGATACGCCCGCAACGCGGGCCAGTGACGATCAGTTTCCGCCGGCCCATGATACCAGTCCTGGCGGATTCGGAAGATCGAATTCACCCTGAGAATTTCGACGGGTCGAATGGATCCGCGAACCTTTTCGATAGCGGCAGCAAAATCCTGCTCGGTCTCGTCCGAGAAGCGGCCAAGGAACGGTTCGAGGTCCTGCCGGACGAGGCGAGCCGCGTCGTCCAGGCCGTCAGCCGATGACAGGCGCGCGCGCAACTGCCTGACAAACGCATCCATTTGTGTCGCTGATACCGACATCACCCGCCCCGCTGTGAATAGACTCATCGCCCCGAATGGACTTTGTACGCCGCAGGCCATCTGCTGCAAGCTGAAATGAAAAAAACGCGAACGACTTCGCCACTAGAACCGTACGCGAATATCAGCGTGAGTCTTTCCAACCAGCCTGGTCAGGCAACTTGCGACAGCTTCATTTCGTTTTCTGTTGCATCGCTTCTCTCGGCAGTCAGAATCACGAAAAGAGCTTCACCGATCCAGCGGGCGAGGAGAGGCGGCACCGCATTGCCAACCTGGGTATATTGCTGGGTACGATTGCCTTGGAAGAGATAGTTGTCGGGGAAGGTCTGAAGACGCGCCGCCTCGCGTACCGAAAGGCTGCGACATTGCATTGGGTCAGGATGGATAAAGTAGTGTCCATCCTTGGAGATATGACTCGTGACGGTCGTTGAGGGAGCCTTGGAGAGTTGCACCCGGAAGCGATCGGCAAACTTGCCCGAGTTCCAGTTCTCGTGCTCCGGTGCCAGCTCCTCCGGAAAATCCGACGCCTTCGGCGAGCGGCCGACGACTTCGGCGAAGACCGCTGCAAAGAAGTAACGGGCAAGATCGCTCGCCATATGGCTACGAGTCGCATGATTTGGCAGTGTCTCCAGCTTGGGATCGATCAGCCAGTCACGAAGGTCGGCTGGACAGTCTGGCGAGATGCCGACGCCCCGCGCCTCACGGCCAGGTATGTCGTTCAGGCTCTCGAAGGTCGTATGATACCGATGAGCCGTCTGCGCAAATGCTGCTTGCAGATCATCCGCGAGACCGGTGTCCACGTCGGCGACAAAGGCCATGGCGATGCTGACCATCTGTTTCCACTCCTCCCGGCTGTCGACGCCACGGCTGAGACCGCTGCGCAGCTTCGGCATCCCATCCAGTACATTGCCGACGGTTGCAGTCAGGCTATGGCGGACCATCAGGTCGGCGAGGGCGGAATCAGGCAAGTCCGCAGCCAGGTCGGACCTGAGGCCGACGACGATCACTCGATGGCGTGCTTGAGGAATTCCGAAATCCTCGGCACGAACTATGAAATCAGTGGCGCGTGGTTCAAACCTGCCAAAGCCGAGTTGTCCTCGGCTACGCGGATCCAGTGCAATCAGCCGGTATGGCTCTCCATGCGGCCGGTCTCCACGCAGGTCACGAAGTACCTGATCGAAAATCCGATTCTCGCCATCGACCGACGAAGACAGCATGCCCTTGACGTTTTCCATGACAAAGGCCGCGGGCCGGAGTCGATCGAGGATGCGGATATATTCCCTGTACAGGAAGTGCTTTTCATCCTCGCTGGCCACATACCCTTCCTTGCCCTGGTTGCGAGCACGGCCAACGAGCGAATATGCTTGGCAGGGCGGGCCGCCTATGAGGATGACATTGCCGCCACTTTCGGCCCGGATGGCGTCGAGTCGAGCGTTCAGTCGCCCCTCGGGATCCTCCTTGCCAAGCTCGAGTTGCCAGGCCTCCTCTTCCGCCGCTGCCCATTCCTTTGGGTGCTGTTTGGACCAGTCGGGTACTTCGCCCCCCTCATTGATCAGATTGTAGTAACTTTCAGGAAGGGAATTGCCAAACTGGCGCAGGAAGCTTCGCAGGTGCAGGGTCGAGTGCGCCGCCTTGTCCTTCTCGATCGACAGAGCGATCTTGAACGCGCATTTCCCATCGGCGCCGGAAACGCTCGAAAATCCCTCGGCCAGTCCTCCAGGACCTGCAAATATGTCAACAACTGCATATGTTGGCAAGAATCACGCTCTTTCGACCCCGGGAGCAAAGGTCTGATTAATACCAGCTCTGCAGAGAAATGACAGGCTTGGATCGATGGCAGATGTAGTTGATCAGGCGACCCGTTCTCGGATGATGTCCGGCATTCGAGGGAAGAACACGAGGCCGGAAATGGCATTGCGTAAGGCGCTGCATCGGTCTGGCCTGCGATATCGATTGCACGGGGCACATTTGCCTGGGCGACCGGATATGGTTCTGTCTTCGCGACGGGCGGTAATCCTCGTTCACGGATGCTTCTGGCATCGTCACGCGGGTTGTCACTGGTGCAGCACACCAGCGTCCAGGCCGGAATTCTGGGCTGCGAAGTTCGATCGAAACATGACCCGAGACTGCGAGGTGGTCGATGCCTTGCATGCGGAAGGCTGGCGCGTCGCTATCGTCTGGGAATGTGGGCTTCGGGCAGCGTATCTCAATGAGACGGTAAAACGGGTGCTGGCCTGGGTATGGTCGGAAAGCGGTGATTTCGAAAGCGATGTTGTACGCCCACGTGTCGATTCTCCGCTGACCAGGAGAGCGTCATTGTGACTGGAGCGGCGAGTTGAGAAAGCCAAGGGCCAGACATTGGGATTGTGACAAATCCTGGGTATGATTTAAATGAGACCCAGGATTTGTCACGGAGCGACAATGTGACATATCCTGGGTATGATCGAAACGAGACCCAGGATTTGTCACGTCATGGACCGGACTCAAACAACCCAACGCCAACAACTGGCTGCCCTCCTGGACACCCAGCCAATCATGCGCGCATATGAACTCCGCAAGGCCGGGATTGCGCCCGAGACGATCTCGCGCGCTGTCCACAATGGCCAACTCATCCGCATCTCCCGCGGCCTCTATCAACGCGCCGACAGTGAAGTCGAAACCGAGCAGGCGCTCGCAGAAGCTGCAAAGAGGGTCCCCAAAGGCGTCATTGCCATGGTTTCGGCGCTCGCCTTTCACGGGCTGACCGACCAGATGCCTCGCAAGATATGGGTCGCAATCAGCGCGAGGGACTGGGCACCGGTTCCTTCATATCCGCCGATCCGCATCGTCGAACTTCGTGACAGGTACATGGACCAGGGAATCGAGCATCATCGAATTTCGGGAGTCGACGTTCCGATCTTCTCGGTCCCGAAGACGCTCGCCGATATCTTCCGCAACCGCAAGCTGGTCGACCGCTCGGTTGCAGTGGAGGGGCTGCGAGCTGCCCTCGACCAGCGCAAGGCCACACCTGGTACTATCGCGGAGGCGGCAATCGCAGGCGACTCCTGGAAGATCATGCGCCCCTATCTCGAGGCTCTGACCTCGAATGGCTAAAGGTACGACAAATCAGGCTGCCTCGATCAAGCAGCGGTTGCTGAACCTCGCGCGCAAGGAAGGCCGGATCTATGAGGTCGTGCTGGTGCGCTACGCGCTGGAACGGCTGCTCTACCGCCTGTCTGTGTCGGACCAGCGCGATCGTTTCATTCTGAAGGGAGGGATGCTCGTTACCCTATGGATCGACGGTGGCAATCGCGAGACGCGAGACGCTGACTTTCTTGGGCATGGCGACGCAAACCCGGAAAAGCTCAGAGCTACATTTACCGAAATCATGGCAATCGCTACCGACGATGGACTTGTATTCGATACCCAAGGCCTGACTGCAACTACGATCCGCGAAGAGATGGAATATGGCGGGGTGCGCCTACGCACGACGGCCTTCTTGGAGCGGTCCAGGATCCCAGTTACGATCGACATAGGGTTTGGCGACGCTCTGGCGGCAGCGGCGCAACCGCTCGCCTATCCATCGTTGCTTGGCATGGAGACGCCGCAGATACGGACCTATCCCCCGGCAACAGTTATCGCTGAAAAATTTCAGGCCATGGTCGCGCTGGGCGTCGCCAACGGTCGCATGAAAGATTATTACGATCTGTGGGCGATCCCCAAGGCAGTCCCTCTCGCAGATACGGATCTGGATGCTGCTATCCGAGCGACTTTCGAGCGGCGACATACTGACATTCCTGACGGTAGGCCACCTGGTCTTTCAACGACATTGCTGGACGATGCGACCAAGCAGCGCCAATGGCATGCCTACGCACAGTCAATCGACCACGACGGCCTGTCGCTGGTGGAGGTTGTAGATGCCGTCTGGGCGCTGGTGGGACCATCGTGCGCGCGCATCAGATCGTCTGAGAATTAATTGTGGCCCGTAATGCGGACGTATCTGCTGTAAATGGCACCCTGTCGGCAGCTCGCCAATCCGATTGACGCTGTGTTTCGACCGACAGCCGACAATAGTCGTTGAACCGGGATGCAAGCCAGAAACGGAAGCCGGTGCGGCTGGTACCTTGGATAGGGATAACAAGATGGAGTACGATGCCGGGGGCAACGCGCGAACGCTCGAGATCGATCTCGGCGAAGAGCTCGAAATGGATCTGGCGACGCTTGATCCACATGCTTACGATCGGATTCTCGTTTACGTGCCGCTCCCTTCATTCGGGTCAACCCAGTCCTATCGCGACATCTGCGGAGATCTTCTTGACGCTTCGTGGGCCATCGAACGGATGGCTGCACATGCGAAGTGTGTCAGGACCGAAAACCCGCCCGGAGGCTACCGCTGCATCAGGGCCGTCCTTACTGGACCAAGGCCGGGAATATTCGGTGCCATCGCCGACTGTGCGCTTCTGCTCGGGGAACTCGAGGATTTCACAGAGGATGCAGAACTGGAGGAACTGCAGAACCTTCGCGAACAGGTCTATGACTATGAGGACAAGCTGGAGACTCTGGTTCCCCGAGCGCCGGAGATTATCGACTGGTATTTCGCCAACCTTCACGAAGTGAACAGCGAGTTGCGGTCCGAAGCTCCGGGGGCATGGAGCAGTCAGATGGAGCGCTTCCCAGAGCGTCGCCTCGGGTTCCATCGCAGCGGCTTCAGCGGCATACTAGGGGGTAGCTGCTATGCTTCGCGGACCGGGTGGCTTGTGCCGGTGGCGATAGGCCCCGACCGATTCTTCGTGGGAACGGATCAGAAGTACCGTCTGAATGACTTCCTGCCCGCCGACTTCGTCATCATCAACGGCGAGTCGTTCGTGCATCACAAGGGTCTCCTGGTCCGCTTCCCATCAGGTCTGTATTTCGAATCCCAAGTCTGCGCGGGGCTCGTGACCCAAGACGACGAGTATGGCGAACGCTGGTCATCAGACCCTTTCAGCGCGCTCCGTTCACCGATAGCAGAAGAAGCCGCTCCCGTAGGCATCTCGACTTCGGGCGCGCTAGAAGGCACGTCAACGCTAGCGGAAGGCTGCTACCTTCACGAGACTGGAACGCTTGCGTTCGTCAATGATGGCTACTTCCTCCACTTCCTCTACGACATCCGGCCGGCGCAGCTGCAGACGGCCAAGGCGCTCCGCGAGGCTTCGGCCCAAATTACCGAAGAGCTGTCCACCGCGACCGGCGCCGCGCCGTTCTTTCAGTGCGACTGGACGAACTTGGACGACGAGGCCTTCGAAGAGCTTTGCTACCAGCTGATCTTCGACAATCCGAAGTTCAATTCCGATACCATTCGGAAGCTCGGCAAAGCGAGGTCGAGGGATGGCGGCCGCGATATCATCATCCATGAGGCAACAATAGGCCCTTGGGTGGAGCCGAAGAAATGGATTTTCCAGTGCAAGCTTGTCACCAACGGTTCGTCCCTCGGAGCCACACGCCTGACGGACGTCGGCGACATGCTCGAGCAATACGGCGCCCAAGGGTTCGGTGTGATCACCTCAGCTCAAATGGACGCCACACTCTACGACAAGCTCGACGCGATCTGCTCGAAACGCCGAGTCGACCAATACCACCTGTCGGTTCTGGAGCTCGAACGGGCGCTAGGGCGCAATCGCCGTGTCAGGCAGAAATTCTTCCCGGGATCATGATCTACCCCTCAGCGGCCAACATGGAGACACGACCCGGGCCGCAATAGACGACCAGAAAGCGGTAGCTTTTCAGCGTGGCCTTGATGATCGCGCATCTCACATGCGGAATAGTCTCCTCTAATCCGCCGGATTTTTCTCGAACATCGACCCTGCAGCGCTCGCCCATTCCAGCGGTGAGCACGCGGTGGCCAGCTTCTTTTCGTTGTCAATCGACCAGAGTTGAAGGCTGATGGAAGGCGAATAACCAAAGTAGCCATTGCCGCGCTCGGCCTCTTTTTCAGGGTCTGGCTCATCGAAATCGACCTTCGATGATCTTGCCGAAATATCGAGGAAATGGGGACTGACCAGAGCATCGATCTGTTTCAGGCGCTGCCGGATCCAAGTCGCCATCGCGCTCATTCTGCCGACATCCTCAGGCGTCGTATTCTCGAGATGGGCCAGCACCGCGTTCAACTTGTCCCGATGGGTCAGTTGTTCATGGATCGCATCCACAAAATCCATACGGCGCTTCTCGCGGCTATTGAACGCTTCCTCGCGTTGCCGCTGGGCTTCGGCGTCTCGTTGACGACGCTCTCGTTCCTCGCCTTGTCTCCTGCGTTCGCTGATGAACGCCGCGTGTCCAACGAAGCCTGCCAATATGTCCGGCAGCATGCTTTCCAAGGCTTGCGTCTTTCCGTCGGAATATATGCGGCGAAGGCCTGAATACGGGTTGGCGTGAATGACGATAGCGAGCCGGCCGGATGGAGACTGGTCGTACCTGGGCCAAGCGTCGTTGGTGTTGCCCCAACGCGTTCTTTCATCCCGCCGTTTCAATTCTGCCGGCGTCGGTTGATGCAGGGTCTTTTCGGGCTGCTCCTCCAGGCCGAACGCAACTGATTCATTCTCGACAACGAGTACCAACCCGTTCTCGGTTACCTTGGGCAAATGGCCTTGAGTTTCTGCAAGAGCGAACAACTGACTTAGGATGCGAATTCCCCTTTCAATGGAAGCCGCAGCAATTTTGAGAGGGACAACGCCCCTGGACCGAACGATCGCGAAGCCCTGATCGTCCGGACGCGCTTTTGAGATCGCGCGCCTTGTGACAGCGAGAGACGGGAGCTCAACGAAGCTGGGCATAGACTCCGGCGTAGCGGCCACCATCGGATTAGCCGCAGCGTGCTTGTTGAGCCTATCTCGGGCTTTTTCTGTGGCTTCGCGGACGGACGGCGACAGGTGCTGCTCGGAACTTCCTGCGATCCTCACCAACGCCAAGTTTGGTTCGGCCGATTGAGGCAGCGCTTGCTTGTTGACGCGCTTGCCGTATTTCAGTTTTGCCCAGTATCCGCGTTCTGGTGTTGGAATGTGGTGGCGATCACAGGTCTTTTTCAATGCCGTACCCGTAACGCCGTAATCCGCAGCAACCTTGGTCATCGGCTTGGACCAGACCTGCTCATAAAGCATCTCGCGAGAAACCGTCCTCACCCTCTCGACCTCTTCTTCCGCCCACGCGTCCACGGCCCGACTCCAGTGATCAATCGATCCAGAAATGGAGGTGGGCGTATTGATCCTGTCAGTTTTGACGGTACTTCATCAAATTCTCGCTGGATCATCAACGATCGACTGTGGGAAAAAGCGTCGGCATGGGCAAAGCTCAACGGCGCCTTAAAAAAACGGATCGACTGAAGCAGGCGGCGAAACGCGCGCCTAAATCGCTACGACCAGTGAAGGTCGCTATCGGTGGTTGCGTGACCGTGATTTGGACTGGCGGTTTTTGCCGACAGCCGATCCGGCTCACGGCTCTCCGAATAGCACGCCTTGCTATCCCTTTCTGCGACCGACTGATTTGACGGCTTCTCTCGTCCTCCGCATGAGAACATCTTGCGAGACATGGACCAAGATCGTGATCTCGGCAGGCCCTGAAGATGCCCACGTATGCCGCGGACTGCTGATCTCCGCGGCAGCATGGCTGAGACCGTTCTCGACTCGCAGCGAGCGTTACCCGCAATGGCAGTGAGATCGCACAAAGGCTCTTGCGCCAAGTAGCTTACAGAGCGATTCTGCTCGGGGGATCGACACCGCACTAAATATTATAGCACGTAGCCATGCCGGCAACGTCGGCACGGTAGATTCTCGTTAGAACAGGTCCTCGAAGTCAGCATGGCTGCGCCGACGAACGACAATTTCCAGACCGAGGGAAGAAAGCGTCGCCATCAAGGTCCGCAGCCGCACTGCAGGCTTACCGGCCTCAAGGTGCGATATTGTGCCCTGGCGGAGGTGCACTCGATCTCCAAGCGCCTCTTGCGTAAGCCCTGCTTTCCGACGGGCGGGCCGCAGGATGGCGCCGATCTGCTTTTCATTGCGCGCTATCGCGTCAAGCATGATGGTCCTTAGACAATACGCGAATGCGTATAAAATGGTGATATGCGCGATCGCGTATAAAGTGCCACATTAGACGAAAGGCGTCCAGGGTGTCGATCGGATCGGCATTGATGGCGGGTGCCAGTCCCTGACTGTTGCCAGGCTTCGGATACTTCGAGCGACAGCGCCGTCGAACTCCGGGGAACAGCTTTGAAACTGCCTGTCGCACGCACCCGGCCGGCAAGCTGCACTGCGTCGAACTGATCCTGTGTGCACTACAGTGCACTAAATGAATTTGAGACAATAGATATCGCACTTTTTCTTTAATCAGCAAATTCGCCCCGTGTTACTCTCCCTTGAATACCGTCAGATGGTATTTAAGGAGGGCCGGCGATGCCCGAACTCTCGACTGCTCTCCGCGTCCCAGCAGCGCAATACCTTCGCATGTCAACCGAACATCAGCGCTACTCGCTAGAAAACCAAAGAGCGGCCATTTCGGAGTATGCCGAGATGAGAGGCTTTGCCGTCGTCCGCACGTATGCCGACGCAGGCAAAAGCGGCTTAAGTCTGAAGGGCCGAGACGGACTTCAGCGGCTGCTCGCAGATGTGGTGACTGGCCAGGGCGGCTTTTCCGCGATCCTCGTACTGGATGTCAGCAGGTGGGGAAGATTTCAGGACACGGACCAAGCTGCGCACTACGAGTTTGTCTGCCGCGATGCGGGGGTCAATGTCCATTACTGTGGGGAACCCTTCGAGAATGACGGCAGCATGGTTGCCAGCGTCGTAAAGACTCTTAAGCGGGTAATGGCAGCCGAGTACAGCCGTGAACTTTCCAGCAAAATCTGCAGAGCACACATCCAGCAGGCTCGCCTTGGGTTCAAGCAGGGCGGCCCCGCGCTGTATGGCATAAGGCGGTTTCTGGTAAGCGAAGATGGAACGCCGCGATTTTTGTTGGGACCGGGCGAGCGCAAGGGGCTGAACTCCGACCGCGTAATGTTTATGCCCGGCCCTCAGAATGAACTCAAAATCGTACGGCGAATCTTCCGGATGTTCGTCGTGCAGAAGCGGAGCATTGCGAACATCGCCAAGATGTTGCACGACGAAAAGATACCGTCGACGAATGGCGCTTTGTGGAGCTGGGGACGGGTCAAAGGCGTCCTCCGCAGCGAGTTGATGGTCGGATACTACGTCTTTAATCGGACCAACCACAAAATGAAAAAACCGGTAAGTCGGAATCCTCCGGATCTTTGGGTGCGAACCAAGGTGATGGAGCCCATTGTCGATCCCAAAATTTTTGCACGAGCGCAGCGGCTATTCAGGCTTAGGCGGGTCTACCCTCTCCGGGAGCCCGACATGATCAGAAGTCTGAAGCGACTCTTTCGGGAGAAAAAGAGGCTTTCGCAGGCAATGATCAACAAGTGCCCTTACACGCCATCCTCTCACGCATATTGGGCGCACTTCGGCAGCCTACTGGCAGCGTATAAGACCGTTGGGTTCACGTGCCCGTCAAGCGGCCAACGAGGTAGATACTACTCGGATGAGGAGCTTCTAGATGGCATTCGCCGACTGCATGCACAGTTCGGCTATGTGACAACCGCTTTGATCAACGGCGACCGCAAACTTCCGGAGTGCAAAATTTTCAAGAAGCGCTTCGGCTCAATTGTAAAAGCGTACGGCCTTGCTGGGTTCCCTACGACAACGAGCAAGACTATCTCGGCAGCCCGACAGCGAACTGCCGCTCAGCGTTCCCTCCTCAAGCGATCAGTTTAGCCAATTGCATACCTGGCGGACTGCGAGGGCAACGCATGAAAAACTTGTAGACGCGCAGCAGGATGAACTTACAGACGCACACCTTAAGCCAGTCAGGGCGGATGAGTGCGGTGATCGGCGGCGGCGTACGAATAGACGGGGTTTGACTGGACACAGATCTCCATTTTCGGCGGACGGCAGCTTTGCGCGGCATCCCGGCCATAGCAATCGGCGTCGCCCAAACCTGAAAGCGGTCATCATCGGCGGCGACGGTGGAAGGCAGTAAGGTGCCCTTCGCGATCGACCGCCCAAGAAAATCGGCTATAACTTGCTGCCTCCATAGTGGCCTTCTGTCCGAAGATGGTCGGAGGTGCTGAAAAGACTAGGCTACCATGGATGCCGAGAAGCAGTCACCTAATATTTGCATTTCGTAGAATCTGGAATCTGGGTAGGAGAAGATGGAGGTCATCTCAACCAGGCTGGATCTAGTGTAATGGACACAGAGCTTCTCGAGCTTCTGCCGTTCATCGACACTGGGGAAGCCATCCCCGCGGATGTAATGCTGCGGCTGTTGAATGGCGTACAGGACCGTGCTGGCGAACCCCGGCGACGTGCGGCAAACGAGATCCTAAGCGGGGCGGGCGATTACCTCCCTGGGCGGGGTTATCTCTCCGACTTCATTTCTGGAAAGCTGTCACAGATAGAAGCGGTCGCGATCATCTCCGGCAGGAAGAAATATCTGGAAAGGATGGGGTGTCTATTGCCAAACATCCTCAAAATCCTTGGTGTCCGCGAAGGGCGCAACCTCAACTCCATAATGCTGCGCATCAACGATTGCTGCCATGACTTTCCGATCGTCGCAAAATCAGCCCACGAGAAAAAAGTCAGGAAGGCAATTCGGACGGATGTCGCTCAAATCAGAGATTTGGCGCAAGAACTGCGGGCAGCCGTGGAGAAAGCGGAAAGGCATATTAATCACGAGCTCGAGCAGCACGTCGCGATCCTGAGGGACGAGCAACAGTGGGCGCCCAGCTGGAGATCGGGCGTCGAGGCGTTCAACCAACAGCTTGATTGGCTCAGGGTGACTGCCGACATCGCGCTCTATCGCGATGATGTTGGGGAAGATGGATTCTATGTCGGCGACAACAAAGCCAAGACCCATATCGTTGAATGCGCATACGACATGGCGATCTGGTATGGGCAGCCAGCCTTCGTCACCACACCGGGTTCGGATTTTTCGTTGTTATGTGCGTTGCTGTTTGAGCTTGCAGGCGGCGGGCAAGACGCCAGCCTAGCCGGCGCCATCAGTAAATTTGCCCGAAGCACTCTTCGCAAAAAACTCGATTCCGATGCAGAAGAATCGCGGCAGGAAAACAGCGACGATTATTTGAAACCGCATGAGGAAGATAATTTCCTATACGTCACAAGGAGGATCGAAGAGCTGACAGGCGAAGCTCGCTTCTGGAAGGCGATGATGGAAAGCCGCGCGTGGGATGATACCGCCAAGTATCATCTCAGCCGGAGGCTTCTCGCTGTTTTGGAAGACATCCGGGACGCCAATCAGCGCCATGGCCCACACCGGGTCTGGAGTGATCCGATCGACGAAGGTGAGCTTGCGCGCTTTGTCCTCCAAGAACGTGAAAGGGACGCAGCGCTGCTCCAATTAGAAATTGAGACCGGCAGGAAGCAGCGCTCAGTTGATCTCATTTTGGCCAAATGGCAAAAACCGGATCAACACGGCGGCGAAAAACCGCGGTAGAAATCTATCCATGTTCGGCACGCCGGGCACATCACGCAGCGTAGCTCAATGGGATAGAGTCCCCGCTTTCTACTGCCACCGCAAACGCGGTAACAGGGCGGGAAGATGCAGGTTCAACTCCTGCCGCTGCGTCGATCACCGCGCGGAAGACGTAAAGTGTTTGGCTACCTGTGCTTGCTGCTGAATGTCTTGCCAAGATGTTCTGGATGCGCCTCCTTGAGTGTCCAAAAGGATCGATCTCTAGCCCAGGATGGGGCTGCAGGTCAGACACCGCCCGAAGTGTGGAAATTCTGCGACGCTGTCGCCGCTCTCGCCGCCGGGAAATGGCGCCGCTTTATGCCGTAGTCGACATGAATCCAAAACCCACTTTCGATTCACGTCAACACTGAACTAACGCTATCTGGTACTGACTGCGTATCGGTGGAAGCACCGTGACGCGACGTAGTTCAACGGAAGAACACTCCGCTTTCTACTCGAATGGCAGCGCTCAGTCGGGGGTGGTGAGGCTGTAGGTTCGAGTCCTACCGTCGCGTACGATATCGGATATTAACCGGTCCTGCGGAGTGTGAACGGCGCCGAAATAATCAAACGTTGCGCCCTAGGCGACGAGACCTGCCAAGCGCAATTTCAGCTTTCACAAGCCGATTGTGCATTTCCTCCAGATCCTCGAAAGCGGGGCCATAGGCACGCATCATCTGTGAACCCCAAACTAAGTTGGGCCCGTTTTCAAGAAGCGTTCGTTGTAGCCTTTCCAGGACATCGGCTCTGCGTTCGAGCAGTTCGCGTCGGGAGAAGACATCCCAGTCGCGTGATTCGACTATCTCCTCCCAAAATGTGCACTCATTCTTGAGCTTTGCGGTCCGCTCTTTGACGGCGGCGAAGTTATCCGTCTCGTACGCACGCATTCCTTCATCGCTGTTATCCCACCGGAATGACTGTTCCTCCTCGAAAATCTCTTTCCGGCTCGAGCTCTTCGCAAACCTGTTAATGGCTCCCGCGAGTCCGACGTCGTATTCACCACTGGCGATCTCATACAGAAGGCTACATGCTGTCGCAAAATCTGAACCTGGCGTGGTGACGAAAGCAGGTGCGTTCTGCGAAAGTGAAATCTGGTAGATACACTGGACAGCCCGGAATTTCGGCCTGTTGTCAGTGACAATGAAACCACCGCCCCCGATCCGCTCACGGTACAGAACTATCTCTGCGACCACAGATAGCCGCTTCAGATCGGCCCGAAATGGCTCAAACGAGTCCCCAAAGCGATCGACGTCGGGCTCCCGAGCAATGGCTGTCTTGTGATGATTGAACTCAATGTCGATATGGTGTCCGAACTCGTCGAGCCGCACGACAAGGTCCGTGACTGCACGTAAAACGCGCTGAAGGCCGGAGGCGATCTCTTTGCGGACTCTTTTCTCGTGAGGCGTCGCCTTGATAGCGGCAAAATCACTGCAAAAGTCATCGATCTGACGAAGAACAGACTCCAGAGTTCCGCTGTGTTTCACATCAAAAAAGGACAAGAGAGCGGGAATCAGAGAAGCCGCCCGCGTGATGTAAGCCTTTCGGTGGCGAATTGCCTCTAGCGCTTCATCATCTGTTCCCCGGGCAGAGATAAACCAGGATAGTTCCATCGGGTGCAGATAGACGCCTGCTTCGGGCATGATCTCCCCAGCCGCGTGACGATAATCCGAATCGTCTCGCGCAAGCCCAGCCGTGTTGAAAGCCTCGATCATCAAGTCGATCGGGATCGGCAGGTGAGAGTTAATGTATGGGGCCAGTCTCGATAGCATCTTCGCGAAGTTCGTTAGAGTTCGTGAAAACCTGTGTTGTTGCTGTGTGGACTCCTCGTACCGACCCAATTGAACGACAACGTAAGATTACGTTCAATGTCTGTCGCAGCACAATCGTCCGGCTGCGAGAAGCCGCTTCCGAACGAAAGTCCCTCCAGTGCCTGCTTTTCGGAGTCCGATGCTCGAAGCGGATGGTCAACTTACGGCCCCGATCGAGATGCTCCTTGCTCCTCGAAGAACGTCGTTAATGGTGCTACCGCGACTTTCCAATGAGAGACTGAAACACCGTCACGATCCTTCTTCGCGAGATGGGGCGAGTGAGGCGTTCATCGGGCGAAATGCAGCGTTGTAGGTGGGACAAGAACATCGAAAAACCTTGGAGCAGATTTGAACGCTTTGCTGTCCCACTAGTTCCTAACTGCTTGATTTAGCTTCTTTTCCAAACATCCTCCGGGCCCACCATTATCGTTATTTATCAATGGTTTATCGACCGGTTCGCCACGAGGATCGCCAACAGGTTCGCCAAGCAGCGGTTTGCGCGTTACCAGCCGTACGACTCGGTCCATGCCCTGCACGGCCAAACGCACCTGCGACGCTTCCCGGGAATAGAGCTCGGCATGGTCGATGTCGTCGTGGCCGAGAACCTCCATCATCTGCCTGGTGGATGCTTCCGCTTCGGCGAGATAGACCCCCAGTGACTTCCTCAAACCGTGCAGGGTAAGACCCTTCGGCAATCCGGCGAGAGCGCACCAGTGTGCCATGGCACCGGTCAGGGATTTCGCCGAGAAGGGCTGGCCATATCCCGTGACTAGAACGGTTTCGCCGCGCCGGTCCGCGGCATCGAGGATCTCAGCGAGCATGGGAGTTACTGGAACGAAAAGCCGCTTTCCACCGGTCCTTCCCTTGTTCTTGGACTGAACAATGTCAAACCCGTCGAATTGGCGCTCGACACCGTCGATCAGGATGCGGTGGGTTACGCGCTGGTCCCACCGCAAGCCTGCGACATCGCCTCTACGATTGCCGAGCCAAAGAGCAAGCCCGTAGCATGTGCGCGCGGAAGTGCCGACCGGCCAGCGCCGTTCAAATTGTTCCATTGCTTCGTGAGGCCACGCCTTCCAGCCGGTATAGGCAGGCCGCCATTCAACTGAGGCTGTAGGGTCCGTCTCGATCCAATCTTGGCGCAGCCCGACATAGACCAGTTTGCGAATTGCGACCAACAGGTGCTTGGCCTTGTGAGGCGTGGCAATGAAGCGGCCCAGAAGTTCTTCGACGTGGGTGCGCCTGAGATTCTTGACCGGCACGTCGCGCCAGGTAAGCGGATGGTCAGGCACCACCCGCAAGTGCAGGAACTCATCGATTAGACGAGTATTCTTTCGCCTTGTCGCTTCGTCGTGAGCCAGCCATTTGACCGACACTTTTAGTCTCTGGGTGGCCGCGCCGAACGTACCGGGCAGGGCAGCACCCGGCATCCTGACGACGGGTGCCTTAGGGGCTTTTCGGCCTTCGACGGCAGCGCAATAAGCCTCCTTGAACCCAGGCTGATTGGGTGCAGGCAGACTGACCACGCGCTCCTTCGTTCGATAGCGCCAGCGAACTTTGCCATGGCGATCGGTATAGGAGGAGAGGCCAGGATATTTATCCGTCATCGCAACCGAATCTATTCCTTTCTATGATTCCCCTGCAACAGGAAGTCGACGATATTCTCTTCATCGTCGCCAGGCAGGTCGGCAAACGCCGCCTCAAGTTTGATACGATCCCAAATCACTCGACCGTCCACCTTCTTTGGCTTCGGCATGCGACGGTCCGCAACCATCTGGTCGAACTTGGTGATCCCGACGCCGACGTATCTCGCAGCTTCTTCGCGTGACAGTCCTCGTGGCGGATAAGAGAGCGGGTCGCTTCTCACGGCTCACCTCCGGTCCCGGTTGAGAAATCAGAATTTCTGTAAACCGGCATCGTTTCGGGGGGAAGAGGTGTGAATGCGCTGTGCGGTAAACGGCGGTCGCGGCCTGTAGAAAGGATGCACTGGCTGTTCAGATAGGTGTGGTTGATGATGATAGCGCTAGATGTGGGCTTTCAGGAGGTTGTCCATTCGGACCGAACCGAGGAGACTGGAGTTACCACGCTTCAGCACTCACCGGAGGGTCCGAATGAACATCCACAAGAATGCCCGTCTCACGCCGCTGCGTCGAGAGGAGATGGCGTTGTCGGTGATAGAAGGCGTCTTTTCCAAAGCCCATGCAGCGCGGATTTATGGCGTGTCGCCCAAGATCGTGGCGCGGTGGGTCGAGCGCTACAAGACCGAAGGCAGCAAAG